>JAIXPM010000274.1 GCA_027486275.1 Sphingomonadales bacterium
CGGCTTCGACACCCGCGGCCAGTTCGGCGCGGGTCTTGCCGACGCCGGAGAACACGATGCGTTCTGCCGGCACGCCGGCAGCAAGCGCGCGCGCCATCTCGCCGCCCGACACCACGTCTGCACCCGCGCCCAGCCGCGCCAGCGTCGCCAGAACGGCAAGGTTGGGATTGGCTTTTACCGCAAAGGCCACCAGCGGCGTGCCGTTGCCGAGCCCGGCCACGGCATCGCGAAACACGGTGAAATGCCGTTCCATGGTGGCGCTGCTATAGCAATAGAAGGGCGTGCCGACCGTGGCGGCCAGCATTTCAAGGCTGACGCCCTCGGCGTGCATCACGCCGTCCTTGAACTGGAAATGGTCCATGGTTCAGTTCCTGGGGGGCGGCAGGTTGAACGGATCGTTGCCGCGTTCGGGAAGCGGGCCCTGGTTGTCGTCCACCCGGGTCGGCACGGCCTGCGGATCGAGCTTCAGCATTTCCTGCGGGGTGGCGGCGCGGGTCTGCGTTTCACTGCGTGCCGGCGCGGGCCGGCCGGCCCTGGGCTCCAGCGCGCCTTGCTTGCCGCATGCAGCGAGCAGCAGCAGCGCCACCAAGGCCGCCGCGTTTCTCACAGCGCCTTGCCCGCCGCCGTAATGGCGGCGCGCACATTGGCCGGCGCGGTGCCGCCAAAGCTGGTGCGGCTGGCCACGCTGGCTTCGACGGAGAGCACGTCACGCACCGCCTTGGTGATGCGCTTGTCGATGGCGCTCAATTCCGCGTCGGTCAGGCCATTCAGATCCGTGCCCTTGGCCTCAGCGGCCTTCACGCATTTGCCGGTGATCTCATGGGCTTCGCGGAACGGCACACCGCCGGCGCGCACCAGCCAATCGGCCAGATCGGTGGCGGTGGAGAACCCACTGTTGGCCGCGGCGCGCATCTTGGGCTTGTTGAAGGTGATGGTCTGCACCATGCCCATCATGCTGGCCAGGCAAAGGCCCAGATCGTCATGGGCGGCAAACACCGTCACCTTGTCGTCCTGCATGTCTTTGGAATAGGCCAGCGGCAGGCCCTTCATCACCACGGAAAGCCGGGTGAACGCCGCCAGGAACTGCCCGGCCTTGGCGCGCACCAGTTCGGCGGCATCGGGGTTGCGCTTTTGCGGCATGATGCTGCTGCCGGTTGACCAGGCATCGGGCAGGGTGATGAAGCCGAACGGCTGGCTGGCCCAGATGATCATTTCCTCGGCCAGGCGCGACAGGTGCAGGCCAGTCATGTGGGTGGCGGCCAGATATTCCAGCGCGAAATCGCGATCCGACACGCTATCGAGGCTGTTGCGCGTCGGCCCGCCGGCAAAGCCCAGCGCCTTGGCGGTCATGTGGCGGTCGATGGGGAAGCTGGTGCCGGCCAGCGCAGCGGCGCCGAGCGGGCATTCATCCATCCGCTTCATCGCATCGGCAAAACGGCTGCGGTCGCGGCTCAGCATCTCGACATAGGCCATCAGATGGTGGCCCAGCGTGACCGGCTGCGCCACCTGCAGGTGGGTGAAGCCGGGCATGATCGTATCGGCATGTTCCTCGGCGCGGGCCAGCAGCGCGTTGATCAGGCCCTTCAAAGCCAGATCGGCTTCGGCGCAGGCGGCCTTCACCCACAGGCGGAAATCCACCGCCACCTGATCGTTGCGGCTGCGCGCGGTGTGCAGGCGGCCGGCGGCGGGGCCGATGATCTCTTTCAGGCGGGTTTCGACATGGAGGTGGATATCCTCCAGCGCCAGATTCTCGACCAGCTTGCCGGCTTCATATTCGGCGGCAATCTGCTGCAGGCCCTTGTCGATGGCGGCGACATCCTCGGCCGAAACAATGCCCTGCTTGCCCAGCATGGCAACGTGGGCGCGGCTGCCCTGGATGTCCTGGCGCCACAGGCGTTTGTCCACGCCGATGGAGGCGTTGATTTCCTGCATGATTGCTGACGGGCCGGCGCCGAAGCGGCCGCCCCACAGGCTGTTTGCGGTGCCGGCTGGCGTTGTCGGGTCGCTGCTCATGGTGGTGGCCGATAGTGGATTGCTGCCGCCCCCGCAACCAGCCGCGACCGCGCCGCCCAATGCTGCCAGCTTGATCGCGTCACGCCGTGAAACCGTCATTGCCGTGTCCCCTTTGCGGGGCTTGGTGCCACAGTGGGTTGGCAGTCGCCACTGCGCTGTTTATCGGGGCGACAACGAATGAAGGACTTTGACATGCGCAAGACCCTGCTGCTGCTTACCACGCTGGCGCTGGCCGGCTGCAACCAGGCCGCCCCCACGGCGCCCGAAAAGCCGGCGGCCACCGCCGCGAAGGCGGGCGAGGCGCCGATCAACACCATCGATCGCAGCCATGCCGGCGAGCCCGGCCCGGCCACCGTGACCTGGGAAATGAAGGGCGGCACCAAGCAGAAGCTCAGCGATCACAAGGGCATGAAGATGCTGGTCAACCTGTGGGCGACCTGGTGCGCGCCGTGCATTGCGGAGATGCCGGCTTTGGACAAGCTGGCCGGGGAAGTGCCAGTGATGGTGCTGCCGATTTCCGAAGACATGGAAGGCTGGCAGGCGGTCGACAAATTCTGGGGCAAGGACAAGTTCAAGAATATCGAATCCGGGCTGGATCAGCCGGGCAGCTATGCCGAAGCGATCAAGGCCAAGGGGCTGCCGGTGACGATCCTGTATGATGAAGAGGGCAAGGAAATCTGGCGGGTTTCGGGGACGCTGGATTGGGGGTCGGCTGAGGTGCGGAAGGCCATCACTGGCTGATTGTGTGCTGGCCGGCGCGGCCGGCGGCGGAGCCGCCGAGTCCGCTTGGGGTGCCGAAGTAAGTGGAAGGAAGTGCGTGGCGGAGCCACGCCGTCGGACGAATCAAAAAGGGCGGCCTGTTGGGGCCGCCCTTTTCGTTCGCTGGCCGAAGTTCGGCGAGTCTGGAAATAGCGCCGCTATTTCCAGCCGCCTCACTTGTTCATCGCATTGAAGAAGTCCGCGTTCGTCACCGAATCCTTCATCTTGTCCATCAGGAACTCGATCGCATCGGTCGAGCCCATCTGCATCAGGATGCGGCGCAGCACCCACATCTTGGACAGCGTTTCCTTGTCCACCAGCAGCTCTTCCTTGCGGGTGCCGCTCTTGCCGATGTCGATGGCCGGGAAGACGCGCTTGTCGGCGATCTTGCGGTCGAGGACGATTTCGGCGTTGCCGGTGCCCTTGAACTCTTCGAAGATCACTTCGTCCATGCGGCTGCCGGTATCGATCAGCGCGGTGGAGATGATGGTGAGGGAGCCGCCTTCCTCGATGTTGCGCGCGGCGCCAAAGAAGCGCTTGGGGCGCTGCAGGGCGTTGGCGTCGACACCGCCAGTCAGCACCTTGCCGGAACTGGGGACGACCGTGTTGTAGGCGCGGCCGAGGCGGGTGATGTTGTCGAGCAGGATGACGACGTCGCGCTTGTGTTCCACCAGGCGCTTGGCCTTCTCGATCGCCATTTCGGCGACCTGCACGTGGCGGGTGGCGGGCTCGTCGAAGGTGGAGGAGATCACCTCGCCCTTCACCGTGCGCTGCATGTCGGTGACTTCTTCGGGGCGTTCGTCGATCAGCAGCACCATCAGGAAACATTCCGGATGGTTGGCGCTGATTGCCTTGGCGATATTCTGCATCATGATCGTCTTGCCGACGCGCGGCGGGGCGACGATCAGGCAGCGCTGGCCCTTGCCGAGCGGGGCGACGATGTCGATCACCCGGCCGGTCTTGTCCTTGGATGTGGGGTCGCCAAGCTCCAGGTTGAGCTTTTCATCCGGGTACAGCGGGGTGAGGTTGTCGAAATTGACCCGGTGGCGCACGGCTTCGGGATCATCAAAATTGATCGCCGTCACCTTGTTGAGGCCGAAATAGCGTTCGCCGTTCTTGGGCGAGCTGATCTCGCCTTCCACCGTGTCACCCGTGCGCAGGCCGTAACGGCGCACGATCTGCGGGTTCACGTAAATATCGTCAGGGCCGGCGAGATAGCTGGCATCGGCCGAGCGCATGAAGCCGAAGCCATCGGGCATCACTTCGATGGTGCCAGCGCCCATCACTTCGGTGCCGGCTTCGGCAGCGGCTTTCAGGATGCCGAAAATGATATCCTGCTTGCGCAGGGTGGAGGCGTTCTCGACGCCCATTTCCTCAGCCATGGCGACCAGTTCGGCGGGCGGAGTCTTCTTGAGTTCTTGGAGGTGCATGTCAGTCTTTCGGCTTCGCGGCGACGAGCGCGTGGCTCAGATACGCGGCGAGATGCAAGTGAAGCCTGCCGCACGCCAGGACGGGTGCGAGCGAGAGGTGAATAAGCCCGCAGCTGCGCGGACGCAAGAAATCTCTGATCAGCGCTTCTTGACGAACTCGGCGCGCAGCACGAGACCCTTGATGCCGTCGAACCTGCAGTCGATTTCCTGGGGATCGCCGGTGAGGCGGATCGACTTGATCAGCGTGCCGCGGCGCAGTGTCTGGCCGGCGCCCTTCACGTCGAGATCCTTGATCAAGGTCACCTGGTCGCCATCGGCGAGCAGATTGCCAACGGCATCGCGCACTTCCACGGCATCGGGATCGGCCGCCGGCGCCCGCGCCCGCAGTTCGGCGGCGGGCAGCCATTCGCCGCTGACGTCGTCATAGACATAATCATCGTCGGAGGTGTCGGCGGCCATAAGTGTAATCCTTGCAGGCAGGTCTTGCCGGTTGCGGCAACGGTGATACGAACAGGCGGCAATCGCGTGGGAGCCTTTAACATGCCTGTGGACGCCCTTGGTGCCTATGACGAGAATAATATCTTCGCCCGCATCCTGCGCGGCGAGATCCCGTGCAAGCGCGTCCACGAAACGCCGCACGCGCTGGCCTTTCACGACATCAACCCGCAGGCGCCCACCCATGTGCTGGTGATCCCCAAGGGGCCGTATCGCAGCTGGGCGGACTTTTCCGCCCAAGCGCCTGATGCGGAGATCGCCGGGTTCGTGCGGGCGGTGGGGGAAGTGGCCAAGCTGCTGGGGCTGGAAGAGCCGGGCTATCGCCTGCTCGCCAACGCCGGGGTGAATGCCCATCAGGAAGTGCCGCACCTGCATGTGCACATCTTCGGCGGCAAGGCGCTGGGGCCAATGCTGGCGCGCTAACCCTGCGCGTGCGCCTCGCCCATGCGCCTGATCGCGGCGATCTTGGTGTGGAGCGGTGCCCAGTCGTCACGCTCGGCGATGGGTGCCCAAAGGGCTTCCACCTCGTCGATCAGCATGGTGCAGGGGGCATCGTCTGACCAGTAAGTGTGTGACGGCGCGCCGGCCGCGAAATCGGGGATCAGCGCCAGGAAATCCGTGAAGCCGTCGTGGCTGTAGTGCGGATCGGCGACCGAAGAACCGCGCCGCACGCCGCCGCGCCAATCGAAG
>JAIXPM010000251.1 GCA_027486275.1 Sphingomonadales bacterium
CTGGGTAAGGCATGACCTACCTGGCCCGGTGAATCGGCGTTTCGAAGAGACCTACCCTATTGAGCGCAGAGCCCGTATATCAGGCCTGACTTCAGGGGGAGACGCATCATGCTGCGAGCGATTGGTCTTTGTGCTGGGCTGCTGGCAACGGCAAGCGCCGCGCAGGAAGTCCCGGAAATCCGCTTCGACGCCGTTGATTTCCTGAAACCCCCGGCCGATCTCCACATGGGCGAAGTCGCCGGGGTTGCACTGGGCAAGGCAGGCCAGGTTTACGTGTTCCAGCGCGGCAACACGCAAGGCCCGGCCTATGCAGCGGCCGCTGCCCAGTTGCTCGAATTCGATGCAAATGGGCGTTACGTGCGCGAGATCGGGCACAATCTCTACGCCTGGTCCTATGCCCATGCGACGCGGGTCGATGCCGGCGGCAATATCTGGGTGGCCGACAAGGGTTCGAACATGGTTGTGAAATTCGCGCCAACCGGTCGCGTCGCCATGGTGTTCGGCCGCAAGCCCGAAGCCAGTGACGAGAACGCCCGCCCGCTCGAACATCCCAAGCCGCCGCTGCCCGCCGTTGATGGCCAGTTCCGCGAAGTGACCGACATGGCGTGGGACAGCCAGGGCAACACCTATATCAGCGACGGCTACATCAATTCGCGTGTGGCCAAAGTGGCGCCCGATGGCCGCTGGCTGGGCTCATGGGGCAGCTTTGGCAGCGCGCCCGGCCAGTTTAACACACTGCATTCGATTGCGGTCGATGGCCAAGACCAGGTCTATGTTGCCGACCGCGGCAACCGGCGTATCCAGGTGTTCGATACCGCCGGGAACCTGCTGCGGATCATCCAGATCAACGTCCCGGCGCCCGCGGACGCGCCGGTGGCGATCGGCAACCGCCCAGTGGTGCCGCCAGCCGGCCCCGACGCGGCGCCGAACAAGACGATGATGCCGGGTGCGCCGTGGGCGCTGTGCATCACGCCGCGCGACCGCGACGGCAATCAGATCTTGTATGTCGCCGATGCGTGGCCGGGGCGCATTTACAAGCTGGCGCTGGATGGGAAGGTGCTGGGCTGGCTCGGTGGGTCGGGCAAGCAAATCAAGCAGTTTGGCTGGATCCACGAGATTGCCTGTCCGTCGGAGAATGAGCTTTACGTCGCGGAATTGCTCAACTGGCGACTCCAGAAACTCACGCTGCGGCCCTAGCCGCCGCCGGTCGGGCAGAGCGGCAGGGGCTTGATCGGTCTTGCCACGGCAAATCCGCGCCCCACCCGCAATGCAGGGAGCCAATCACTATGCACACGCGCCGACAGATGCTCGCCCTCGCCGGCGCTGCTGCACTCATGCCTTACCGTCTGGCCGCCCAGCCGCTCCCCGATCAACTCGTGCTGCTGGGCACCGGCGGCGGCCCGACTCCGAAGGCCTTGCGGGCGGCGCCGAGCATGGCCTTGATGATTGGCGGGCAACTCCACATCATCGATGCCGGCAATGGCGTGGCGCGGCAGGCGGCGTTGGCGGGGTTGCCGCTCAAGAACCTCGCGCATGTGTGGATCACGCATCTGCACAATGATCATGTGGCGGACGCGTTCACCTTGCCCTGGCTGGCGTGGAGCGGGGCGCTCACCACGCCAGTGACGGTACATGGGCCCAAGGGCATGAAGCAGATGGCGCGCGATTGGCTGCGCTTTGCCCGGGTGGATATCGAGACGCGGATGGCGGATGAGGGCCGGCCGGACCTGCGCAAGATGATCAGCGTGGCCGAGGTGCAGCCCGGCGTGTTGCTGGATGCGGGCGGGCTGAAAGTCACGGCGGCGCGGGTGGAGCATCCGCCGTTGGTTGATAGCTTCGCCTATCGCTTTGACTGGGCAGGCAAATCGGTGGTGTGGTCGGGCGATACGCGGCCGTGCCAAGCGTTGATCGATCTGGCGCGGGGGGCGGATTTCCTGGTGCAGGAAGTGATGTATCTGCCGGCGATGGAGCGGCTGATCGCCTCTGAATCGAACGCGCCGACCTTGCGTGCGCATCTGCTGGACAGCCACACGCTGGCGGAGCAGGCCGGCGAGATTGCGGCGGCGGCGGGCGTGAAGACGCTGGTGCTCAGCCATTTCGTGCCGGGCGGCGATGCCAGCGTGACTGACGACATGTGGCAGACGGCGGCAGCCAAGGCGTTTGGCGGCCGCATCATCGTTGGCTGCGATCTGATGCGCCTGATGCTGTGATGGCGGCGCTGCCGGTGGGCGGCGGGGTCTGATTGGAAATCCATTCTTAACGGCTGCGATTCTCCCGGCTTGCGTCAGGAGATGCGTCCATCCTGGTGCGAATCACCGCCGGGGTGGGCGCACGTATTTTGCAAAATCAATGGCTTGGCGGAATCGACGTCAAGGGCTTGCCGGAAACGCAATCTTTGCTTAATAATATTGAAAGGAACATAGATTGTTCCCCGGTTCAGGGAGGCTTAGACGCAGATGGCCAGTGTCCCACATGACGTGCTTGGCGTTGGCAACAGGCTTTCGGGGAAAACGACCGTGTACAGCCCGGCTCTCAGCGTTACCGCACCGTCTGCGCCGATGTCGCTGGCTGGCATTGCCCTGATGCCGCTGATGGCGGTAATCTGGCTGGTGATGGCCGCTGTGTCCGTGGTGATGCTGGCAGCGATGCTGGTGGTTGATGCCGGCGCCTTTCTGGCGCGCGGTGGCCGCCCGAACCCGGCGCGCGCAACCCGTCGCCGCATCGCGCTGATGCCCAGCCTGTTCTGACATCAGCCGGTTTTCGCACCGCCATTTTTTACATCGCCCGTTTTCACACCTTCGTCTTGAACGGGGTGAAATCCGTGCCGGTGTCATAGACATCCAGGCCTTCGACGGCCTTGAACCACGCCACCACGCGATAGGTGACGGGCGTGAGCAGTGCTTCCCACAGGACCTTGAGCGCATAGTTGGTGGCCATCACGCTGAACACCAACGCAGGATCCCAGATCCCCCAGAAGGCCAGCGGATAAAAGATCAGGCTGTCCACACCCTGCCCCACCACGGTTGAACCGATGGTTCGCGTCCACAGCATGCGGCCGCCGGTGAGCAGTTTCATGCGGGCGAGGACGAAGGCATTGGCCATTTCGCCGGCCCAGAAGGCGAGGATGGACGCGAGAAAGATGCGCGGAACCTGACCGAACACCTCGGCCAGCGCGGCCTGGCCTTTCCAGCTCGGATCGGGCGGCAATGAGACCACGACAAAACTCATGGTGGCAGCAAAGATCGAGGCGGCAAAACCGACCCACACCACGCGCCGGGCCCGGGCATAGCCATAGACTTCGGTAAGCACGTCGCCGAGCACATAGGAGAGCGGGAAGAACAATATGCCCGCCCCGAACGTGACCGTGCCCCAGATCGGTACGTCCACCTGCGCCGGCTTGCTGGCGCCGATCAGGTTGGAACAGATCAGGATGACAGCAAAGGCCGCCATGCAGAAATCATAAAAGCGCAATTGCCGGCCGGCCAGCGCATCGGCCGCCACAGCGCGAACGCCAGTGGGTTCATGGGCGGCGGCTGCGTCCAGCAGGGCCTTGGCTTCGGGATCGATCGACATGAACCGCACCATAGGCGGCCCGCCTGGCCGGCGGAAGGTGCCGGATGACGCAGCTTATTTGTTCACTTTTTGTTCTGTTTGTGTTAGCCAGTATGCATGGCTGATTCGCTGCCTCTGCGTTGGCTCTACCTCGATCTCAACAGCTATTTCGCCAGCGTTGAGCAGCAGATGAACCCGGCCCTGCGCGGCCGGCCCGTGGTGGTGGCGCCGGTGATGACCGACAGCACCAGCGCGATTGCGGCAAGCTACGAAGCCAAGGCCTATGGCATCCGCACCGGCACGAAGATCTGGCAGGCGAAGGCCATGTGCCGCGATGTGGTGATCGTGCCCGGCCGCCACGATGATTATGTGCGTTTTCACCACAAGGTGATCGACGAAGTGAACCGCCATGTGCCGGTCACCAACATCTGTTCCATCGACGAGGTGGCGTGCCGCCTGATGGATAACGAGAACAGCCCGGCCGCGGTTGCCGCCCTCGCAACGGCGATCAAGGCCGGGCTGAACGCCAATGTGGGCGAATGCCTCACCGCCTCCATTGGCGTTGCCTCCAACCGGTTGCTGGCCAAGATGGCAGCCGACATGAAGAAGCCCGATGGGCTGACCATCCTGACCGAGGATGTGCGACAGGCGCGGCTGGAGCGGCTGCCGCTGTCCGACATTCCGGGCGTGGGCCGCGCGATGGAAAAGCGGCTGGC
>JAIXPM010000383.1 GCA_027486275.1 Sphingomonadales bacterium
ATCTCAAGGTGGAGGTGATTGCGCCGCCTGGCGCGAAACTGTGGTGCAATGCGCAGCCCGGCGATTGGTTCGAACTGCGCGGCGAACTGCTGTTTCTGCCGCCGGGCCAGGGCTTTTCGCTCTACAGCCTCGCCGCCGTGTTGCCGTTGCTTGCCGCGAAGCAGCGCGCCACCGATCCCAACGACTGGATGGACAGCGACGCTGAAATCGCCTGCCCCGATCCCAATTGC
Source organism: Sphingomonadales bacterium (assembly GCA_027486275.1). The sequence continues at coordinate 231 of JAIXPM010000383.1, forward strand.
CCGTCGCGGCTGAAGATTACCCGCCTCGGCAAGCGCACATTCCGCCGGGGCGACACCACGGCCACGGTGAAACCATGAGCGTGGAGCGCATCGACCTTGCCCCCGGCTACAGCATTTCCCGTTTGATTCGGGGCGGTTGGCAACTGGCCGGCGATCACGGGCCGGTGGCGCGGGACAGCCTGAACGATGGCTTCCTCGCCTTCTTCGATGCCGGCATCACCACGCTGGATTGCGCCGATATCTATACCGGCGTCGAAGAGATGATCGGCGATTTCCGCCGGCATCTGGCCAATTCCCGCGGCGCCGAAGCGCTGGACCGGCTGAAGGTGCACACCAAGTTCGTGCCCGATCTCGCCCTGCTCCCCACCCTCTCCCGCGCCGACGTGGAAGCCATCATCGATCGCAGCCGCGCCCGGCTCGGCATGGAGCGCCTCGATCTCGTGCAGTTCCACTGGTGGGATTATGCCCAACCGCGCTGCGTCGAAGCCCTGTTGCATCTCAAGGACTTGGCATTAGCTGGCAAGATCGCTCACATCGCCGGCACCAATTTCGATGCGTCGCATCTGGCCGAATTCGCCGCCGCCGGTGCGCCGCTCACCAGCATCCAGGTGCAATATTCGCTGCTGGATCGCCGCCCGGCCGGCGCCTTCACCGCCACCGCCGCCGCCAGCAACACCGGCCTCATCTGCTACGGCGCGCTCGCCGGCGGCTTCCTCTCCGCCCGCTGGCTCGGCCAACCAGACCCAGCCGAATCCCTCACCAACCGCAGCCTGATCAAATATCGCCTGATCATCGATGAATGCGGCGGGTGGGATGCCTTCCAGGCGCTGCTGGCCGTGCTCGATCGCATCGCCCAGGCCCACGCCGCCCCGCTCTCCGCCGTCGCCGCGCGCTGGGTGCTCGATCAACCCGGCGTTGCCGCCGTCATCATCGGCGCCCGCCACGCCGGCCACCTGGCCGACACGCTGGCGATCGCCGCCTTGCGCCTCTCCGCCGCCGATCACGCCGCCATCGCCGCTGTGTTGCCTGTTGGCCCGCAAGGCGATGTCTATGCGCTGGAACGCAACCGCGAGGGGCGGCATGGGCGGATCATGAAATATAATCTGAACAAGGGTTAAAAGGCCTCCGGCGGGCAGGGGCTGGGCCCCTGCACCCACTTTCGTTTTCGGCCGGTGCTCCTACTTTCAAGCTGTTGTCATGCTGGCGCAGGCCAGCATCCACTGTGGGGAGAGCACTCCAGAAATCGCGCTTGGCGGCGCGATGGATGCTGGCCTGCGCCAGCATGACTGATGATGGTGGACAAGGACCACTCCAAGCAAACGGGTGCAGGATCCTCGACCCTGCCCGCGGCGGGTCCCATCGAAACCCCGTTTCGATGGGTGCCCTCGGAGGCTCCCCTTTTTCTGCTGTCTCACGCGCCACACTGCGCTATCACCACCCGCATGAGCAAAGATCCCGTCGCCCTTAACAGCCAAGGCATGCAGGCGTTGCAGCGTGGCGATGCAAAGGCCGCCGCCATCGCATTTGCGGCAGCCGTCAAGGCCGATCCGTCGGCGGCCATCTTGCATTATAATCTGGCCAACGCCCACGCCCTGGGCGTGGATGCCGAGGCGCAGCTGGTGGCGCTGAACGCCGCGCTCGATCTTGATCCCTATATGGCCCATGCCCTGCTGGCGCGCGGGCGGCTGCATGAACATGAAGGCCGCGCGGCAGACGCGCTGTCGGATTATCAGCGGTTGCTGGCGGCGGTTGATCCGCGCGAGAAGGTGGGGCCGGGCTTTGCAGCCGGGCTGCAGCATGCCGCCGGTGTGGTGCAGGCCGCCAATGACTCGCTGGCAGCGCGGCTGGATGCGGCGATGGTCGATGAACTGGCGCAGGCATCGCCGGCATCGGCGCTGCGGGTGCGCCACGCCATGGAGGCGCAGCTGGGCCGCCGCCGCGTGTATGTGCACCAGCCGCTGGCGCTGCATTATCCCTATCTGCCCGCCATCCAGTATTTCGAACGCGACCTGTTCCCCTGGCTGGCCGAACTGGACGCCGCCACGCCGGCGATCCGCGCCGAACTGCAGGCGGTGCTGGCGGCGGGCGGCGACGGCTTTGCGCCCTATGTGGATTATCCGCCGGGCGTGCCGGTGAACCAGTGGAAGGACCTGAACAAGAGCGATGCCTGGGCGGCGCGCTTCTTCCTGAAGCATGGCGTGCGCGACGAAGCCATGTGCGCGCTCTGCCCGCAAACCGCCGCTGTGCTGGACAAGCTGCCGCTGTTCGATCTGCCCGGCCGCGGGCCCACCGCCTTCTTCTCCCTGCTGAAACCCCGCACCGTGATCCCGCCCCACACCGGCGCCACCAACGTGCGCAGCATCATCCACCTGCC
>JAIXPM010000197.1 GCA_027486275.1 Sphingomonadales bacterium
GGTGGAGCAGCGCGCCGATCTGGCCGGCGATTATGCCCGCGCCTTCCCCGGCACGACGGCCAAGGCCACCTCCATCGCGGTGGCGGTGGACACGGATCAGACCGGCGGCAGCGCGCGGGGCTGGTTCGCCGATCTGCACTTCGTGAGCCGGGATCAGGCCTGTCGCTTCCCGGCCTGATCGGGCGCGACTTCCCACCCCAACGTCACCCCGGGCTTGACCCGGGTTCCCGCTTTCTTCGCTGAAAAAGGGCAGCGGGGCCCCGGATCAAGTCCGGGGCGACGGGTAACTTTCGCCGGGCCGGGCCTTATGCCGCGTATCGCCCATCAGCCAGCCGGCGGGCCATGCCGATGCTGGTCAGCGCGTCCAGCACAGGTTTCACGCTGCCGGCGCGTTTGCCCTTGAAGGCACGGGCGACGTCGTTCGCGGCCACTGGCGCGGGCGCGGCGGAAAGGATGGACTGCACGGCGCTCACCTGTTCGGGCAGGGTGGCGGGCCAGGGGATGATGTTGCTCGGCGTTACTGCCGGCGTGTCGCCCAGATCGAGGCCCTGTGCCACCGGCGCCTGCCATCCCGGCGCCTGATATTCGGGGCGCAGCCAGCGCACGTGCCCGCGGGCTTCTTCGGCGGCGCGTAACTTGTTCAGCGCCACCAGGCGGGTGATGATGGCTTCATCGTCAAGGGTTGCCGGCCAGCCATATGCCTCAGCCACGGCGGCATCGATGGCGTCATGATGCTGGCGGATCAGGGTGACAAGGCCGCGATCATGCAGGTCCCGCTCCGCCTCGGTCAGCGCCCGGCCCGCCTTCAACGCTTCCAGCACATTATAGAGCTTGGTCAGCGTCAGATCATCGTGCGCGGCCAGCACGCGCTTGCGCAACGCATCGAGCGCTTCGGCCTCGGCCCGGATGCGGGCCTTGAGCGATTCGGGCACATCGGCGGGGAATGGGAAGGGATCGAAGCAGCGTGTCTTGCTGTAACGCGGATCATCGCCAACGCCCAACCGTGCGCCGCTGGCCAACGCAAACGGCACATGAACGCGGCTGGAAAGCACGCCGAGGTGAAATGCATCATCTAATGCAATGCACACCAGCATATTGTCCGGCAACACGTCTGTGGCGAGGAACTGGAACACGCGGTGCTTGGCGGTTTCCACTGTGGCGATGTAGCGAACTAATCCGCTCTTTCCGGCCCGCATCATCTCCACTGGCTCACCGTGCAGCCACCAGTTCTGAGCACGGTGGCTACGCCGATTTTGGTCTCGTTCCGGCTTTACCGTCACGCGTAAGTGTTGATAGGCATTAGGATAATTTGACCTAAGTTCAGCCTCAGACATTCCGTAAGTGTCGATCACCCAAACGCCACGTGGCCGTTGAGCCAAATCACGTCCATTGCGATAAGGAAACACGATTTCGGGCAATTCAGGATTAACCTTTTGGCCAATGGAGTCCACCAACTCAGGGTCGATAAGGAACCCTCGCCCGTGGAGGGGAATGCCCCTCGACGCCAAACGATCATTAGACTTCAATTCAAGCGTGGCGGTCACGTCCGCCCCAACCCGTAAATTGCTGGTGATGGTGCCGAACGTCTCCGAATAATGGAGATGCTCAGGTGCACGGCTCTCATCAACCACAGTCAACAGTTGGCCCGCGGCCTTGCCGCTGGCCGCCACCGTCATGGCGATGCGCACCGCTGCGCCATCCTTCTCGTCCACCCATGGATGGTTGGGGATGGCGAAGAGCAGGCTCACGCCGTCTTTCGCGTCCAGATGCTTCACCACCACGCGGCGGCTGAAGGTTTGGGTGATGCTGTTGGTGGTGACAAATCCGAAGCGGCGCGTGGTGCCTGTGCGCACCGCAGTCGCTGCCTTGTCCCACCAGTGCATGACGAAATCGGCGCTTTCCGGCACATCGGTGCTGGCAAACAGCGCGGTGAAATAGCCATCGCCCAGCCGGTCGCGCACATCCTTGCCGCCGATGAAGGGCGGGTTCCCCACGATGAAATCCGCCGCCGGCCATTTGGCGGCGCGCGGGCGGATGTAGCAATAGACTTCCACGCGCGCCGCCTCATCCGGCACCGGCTTGCCGGTGACGGGGTGGGGCTTCGTCGTCTCGCCATCCCAGCGGGTGACGGGCGCGCCGTGTTCATCGCGTTCCAGCACGCGATCATCCCAGTCGATCAGCGCGTCGCGGTTTTCGATGGTGCGCACATCGCGCAGGATGGGTTCGGGCGGGGCGCGTTCGGCGCCGTTGACGCGGAAATGCCATTGCAGATAGCCGATCCACAGCACCAGTTGCGCGATGGCGGCGGCGCGGGGGTTGATTTCGATGCCCAGAAAATTTTCCGGCGTGATGGTATGGCCGGTCAATTCCACGACATATTGCGTGTCGCCCAACGCCTCCAGCAGCGCGACGACTTCGCCTTCCAGCTCCTTCATGCGCGCCATGGCGACATAGAGGAAATTGCCGGTGCCGCAGGCCGGATCGAGCACCTTCGTCTGCGCCAGCCGGGCGTGGAAGGCCTGCACGGTGGTGCGCGCTTCATCGGCCTTGCCGTCTTCGATCAGGGTGGCCGCCGCGCCGCGCACGCCATCCCAATCGGCGCGCAGCGGCTCCATGATGGTCGGGCCGATCAGCCGTTCGACATAGGCGCGCGGCGTGTAATGCGCGCCCAGCTTGGCGCGTTCCTTGGGGTTCAGCGCGCGTTCGAGCAGCGTGCCGAAGATGGCGGGTTCCACCTCCGTCCACACATGTTCGGCGGCCTGGATCAGCACGTCCAGTTCTTCGGCGTCCAGATCGATGGCCGTGCGATCCTTGAACAGATAGCCGTTGAACTGTTTCAGCGGCACACCGAGCGCTGGTGAAAAGCCGCCCGTATCCATCACCTGCCACAGCGATTCCAGTTGCAGGGCGAGATGTTCCGGGTGGGCGCGCTGGGCCTTCAAGAGCCCGGTGAAGCTGCCTTTGGGGATCAGGCCGCTGTCTTCGGCGAACATGGTGAACAGCACGCGCATCAGGAAGCCGCTGGTGCGTTCGGCATTGTGGCCGCGCTTTTCGATGCGGCGGGCGACGGTGGCGAGCAGATCGGCGATATCGCGGGTGACGCGGGCGGCGCGGGCGGCGGGATCAAGGCTTTTGGGATCGGTGAAGATGGCGCGCAAACGTTCCCGCACGGTCTCTTCGCGCAGATCATCCAGCATGATGCGATACCGGGCGCGATCGGGGAACTGGGCATAGGCCCGGCCCGTTCCGGTGAAATCGGCATAAACCTCGATGCAGAAGCCGACATCGACGACAAGCAGGAACGGCGGCCAGCCATGATCGGTGGGCAGCGCCCTGGCATAACGTTCGGCCTGGCCCTTGGCCTGCACCATGGCGCGGGCCCAGCCGGGCGTGCCACGCCGGGCGGTGCCGCGCTTCACGCGGGTGCTGGCGGTTTGGCCAAACAGATCGAGATCGTCTTCATTGCGCGCCGCCGCCGCCCGGTCAGCCTCGCTGCCCTGCTTGGCTTCGAGGATGAAGCAATCGCGCTTGTAGCAATCGATGCGACCAAAGCTTTGCGTGCCATCGCCGTTGCTTTGAAACACGCGGCGTTCGAACACATAATCGTTCAAGGCAATATTCTGCTGGCTGCCGGCCGGCGCAGGCACCCCCAGCAACTGGGTGAGGCCGATGATGAAGCTTTGCGTATTGGCCAGTTCATCGCCGCCGGTTTCGCGCCAACTGGCGATGAAATGCTCGATCTGGGCCGCGTTGCTCATGCGTGACCAGATTAACCACAACCATGTTAACGCGGCAATATGCGGTTAAATTAACGCCAAACCATGCTTGGCCTGCTTGCGGCGCCACAGGCTGGACATGCGGCAACCACCGCGCCGATGGCGGCAAGGGCACGGCTGATCAGGATCGAAACTGAGAGGGAAGCAAGTGGTGGGCGCGACAGGGATTGAACCTGTGACCCCTGCCGTGTGAAAGCAGTGCTCTACCGCTGAGCTACGCGCCCACTTGCTTGGCGAGCGCGCGGATTAGGCGAGACGGGCGGCGCTGTAAAGCCCCGCCCACCCGTTCACCGCAAGATTTTTAGTGCCGCACCGCCGGCTCGGTGGCCACCGCGGCCGGCGGCATGGCAGCCTTTTCATCGGCCTCGGTCCATTCGATCGGCACCAGCGGCTGGGTCAACGCCAGCGCCAGCACTTCATCGACATGGGAAACCGGCACGATCGTCATCCCCTGCTTCACATTGTCGGGAATGTCGGCCAGATCCTTCTCGTTCTCGGCCGGGATCAGCACCATGGTGATGCCGCCACGCAGCGCCGCCAGCAGCTTTTCCTTCAGGCCGCCGATGGGCAGCACGCGGCCACGCAGCGTCACTTCGCCGGTCATCGCGACATCGCGCTTCACGGCCACGCCGGTGAGCGTGGAGATGATGGCGGTGACCATGGCAATGCCAGCCGACGGGCCATCCTTGGGCGTCGCGCCTTCCGGCACGTGCACGTGGATGTCCTTCTTTTCAAACACACTCGGCTTGATGCCATAGTGCGTGGCGCGGGCGCGCACGAAGCTGAGTGCAGCCGAAATCGATTCGGTCATCACGCTGCCCAGCTTGCCGGTGGTCTTGATCGCGCCCTTGCCGGGGCTGGTGACAGCTTCGATGGTGAGCAGATCGCCGCCGACTTCCGTCCAGGCCAGGCCGGTGACAGCGCCGATCTGGTCTTCAGTGTCAGCCAGGCCATAGCGGAATTTGCGCACGCCCGAGAAATCGGCGAGGTTTTCCGAACTCACGGTAACGCTGTTGTCCTTGCCTTCCAGGATGCGGCGCAGGGCCTTGCGGGCCAGCTTGGCGATCTCGCGCTCCAGTTTGCGCACGCCGGCTTCGCGGGTGTAGTAACGGATCAGATCACGGATCGCGTCGTCGGTGACCGTGAATTCTTCCTTCTTCAGCCCGTGCGCTTCATACTGTTTCTCGATGAGGTGGCGCTTGGCGATCTCCAGCTTTTCATCCTCGGTGTAACCCGACAGGCTGATGATCTCCATGCGGTCCAGCAACGGCTGGGGCATGTTGTAGCTGTTGGCCGTGGTCACGAACATCACGTCGGAAAGGTCGTAATCGACCTCCAGATAATGGTCGTTGAACGCCTTGTTCTGTTCCGGATCGAGCACTTCCAGCAGCGCACTTGAGGGATCGCCGCGGAAATCCTGGCCCAGCTTGTCGATTTCGTCGAGCAGGAACAGCGGGTTGGACGTGCCAGCCTTTTTCAGGTTCTGGATGATCTTGCCGGGCATGGAGCCAATATAGGTGCGGCGGTGGCCGCGGATTTCGGCTTCATCGCGCACGCCGCCCAGGCTGTGGCGGATGAATTCGCGCCCCGTCGCCTTGGCGATGCTGCGGCCAAGCGAGGTCTTGCCAACGCCGGGCGGGCCGACGAGGCACAGGATCGGCCCCTTCAGCTTGTTGGTGCGCGCCTGCACGGCCAGATACTCGATGATCCGGTCCTTCACCTTTTCCAGGCCGAAATGATCGGCATCCAGCACAGCCTGCGCGGCGATGATGTCCTTCTTCACCTTGCTGCGCTTGCCCCACGGCAGGCCCAGCAGCGTATCGAGATAGTTGCGAACCACCGTGGCTTCGGCCGATTGCGGCGCCATCGCCTTCAGCTTCTTCAGTTCGCCCAGCGCCTTTTCACGGGCTTCCTTGGAGAGTTTGACCTTCTTGATCTTCTCTTCCAGCTCGGCGACTTCGTCCTTTTCCTCGTCGGCATCGCCCAGCTCACGCTGGATCGCCTTCATCTGTTCGTTCAGATAATATTCGCGCTGGGTCTTCTCCATCTGCCGCTTCACGCGGTTGCGGATCTTCTTTTCTACCTGCAGCACACCCATCTCGCCTTCCATGAAGGCGAAGATCTTTTCCAGCCGCAGGCCCACATCCGGTTCGGCCAACAGCGCCTGCTTGTCGGCGATCTTCAGGCCCAGGTTGGCAGCGACGGTGTCGGCAAAGCGGCCCGGCTCTTCCACCGCCGAAATCTGGCTGGCGACTTCCGGGGCGACCTTGCGGTTCAGCTTGATGAACTGTTCGAACTGGCTTTGCGCCGAACGCAGAAGGGCGGCGACCTCGGTTTCGTTGCGCTCCACGTCCGGCCGGTCTTCAACTTCGGCCATCAGATAGGGGCCACTGGCATCCAGCTTGACCAACGACGCGCGGCCCTGGCCTTCCACAAGCACCTTCACCGTGCCGTCGGGCAGTTTCAGCA
>JAIXPM010000301.1 GCA_027486275.1 Sphingomonadales bacterium
CATGGCATCCTGGGCAAGGCCAGCTTCCCGCAGGACGATCTGCGCGCCAACTTCAACGCGCTGCTCGATGCCGTGATCAAGGCCAAGCCGACCGGCGCCAAGGGCAAGTATCTGCTCAAGGTTGCGGTCAGCTCGTCGATGGGCGCCGGCATCAAGGTCGATCCGTCGTCGACCGGCCAGTACGCCTGATCGCCAGCGATCACTGAACACAAAAAGGGCCGGAGCGGGAGACTGCTCCGGACCTTTTCCGTTCGGTCATCGCTTGACTCTGCTGGCGCATCCCCCTATCGCGCCGCATCCGTTCCGGTCAGCAATGGCCGGGCGACCGTCCGAGATTGCAGGTGGTGTTTCACCTTAAGCCGTTTGGGCCTGCATGAGACGAGGTTGGTTTTCCCTGGTCGGGTCGCGTGCCTGATCCGGTCTGCGCTGGGTGTTCCCGGTGTGGTGACGATCCTCTTCGGACGGGCCTGGTGCCCGCTCCTCCCCAGCGATGGTGATTGGCAGGCGCAAGGCTCATGAGCCGGCGCAGCGTCATGCTGCGTCATCACCGGCCCGCCGGGTCGTCGAAAGACGGTCTTGTGGGCATGAAACCAAGGAGTGAGCATGGATCGCGCCCAAAAAGCCGACGCCGTCTCCAGCCTGGCCAAAACGCTGACCGAAACTTCGGTCGTCGTGGTCACGCGCAACCATGGCCTGACCGTTGCTCAGTCGAGCGACCTCAGGAACCGGATGCGCGCTGCCGGTGCCAGCTACAAGGTGACGAAGAACAGCCTCGCGCGCATTGCGCTCGAAGGCACGCCCTACCAGCCGATCGGTGATCTGCTGACCGGCCCGATTGGCCTTGCCACGTCCACCGATCCGGTGGCCGCTGCCAAGATCGCGGTGGAATTCGCCAAGACGACCGACAAGTTCGAGATCGTTGGCGGTGCCATGGCTGGCACGGTTCTGGATGTGAATGGCGTGAAGGCCCTGGCCGAACTGCCGTCGCTCGACCAGCTGCGCGCCAAGATCATTGGCCTGGTCAACGCCCCGGCGACCAAGCTGGCCCAGCTGGCCAGTGCGCCGGCCGCCAAGCTGGCTCGCGTCTTCTCGGCCTATGCCGAAAAAGATGCCGCCTGAGGCTTTCGAACACGACAAACCAATCTGAAAACACTGGAGAAATACAATGGCTGACCTGAACTCGATCGTTGAACAGCTTTCCGCCCTGACCGTGCTGGAAGCCGCTGACCTCGCCAAGATGCTGGAAGAAAAGTGGGGCGTGTCCGCCGCTGCGGCCGTGGCCGTGGCCGCTGGTCCGGCCGCCGCTGCTGCTCCGGCTGCTGAAGAGCAGACCGAATTTGACGTGATCCTCACCGGCGACGGTGGCAAGAAGATCAACGTCATCAAGGAAGTCCGCGCCATCACCGGCCTGGGCCTGACCGAAGCCAAGACCCTGGTGGAATCGGCTCCGAAGGCCGTCAAGGAAGCCGTGTCGAAGGCTGACGCCGAGAAGATCAAGAAGCAGCTCGAAGAAGCCGGCGCGACGGTGGAACTCAAGTAAGCTTCAACGCTTCATGCCGGCCCGTCCGGCAGGAAACAGGAACGGGGCAGCTCCAGCCGGGGCTGCCCCTTTTCTTTGTGAACCGTCCGGGCAATAGTCGGTGAAGTCTCGTGCGGGAGGCGCGCCATGACCAACCGACTCGACCAGAATTACATCCATCTCGGGCTTGGCGCGACGGCAATGCCACAACCGCCGTTCACCGGTATGGCCTGGTATGAGGATTACGGTAGCCGCACGACCAGCGATGGTGCCGAAGGCCGGCTGGTGAGCCTTTCGACGTTCACGCAAAGCTGGGACAGTTGGGAAATGCACCCGGACGGCGATGAAGTGGTGATCTGCACCGCCGGTCGCATGACATTGCACCAGCAGTTTGCCGACGGAACCACCGCCAGCGTGACGATCTGCGCCGGTGAATATGTCATCAATCCGCCCGGCTGCTGGCACACGGCCGATGTCGAGGGTGAGGCCACGGCTGTGTTCATCACCTGCGGGCAGGGCACCCAAGGTCGGCAGCGCTGATCGCCGCACGCCACGCGGACCCCTTGCTGAAATCCAACAAAACGCCTATTTGCTGCTCATCACCGGAAGGGATCTCGATTCCCGGCCGGCCTGTTGCCTTTCGAGACACGGCCCGTAGCGCGATCGGGCCGCGACGGAGGAAGGGTGGCAGGGCTTCTATCGCCAGTGACCGTGCGACATTCCGCTGCAGCGGGGTGCTGTGCGGTTTTTGCTGTTTTTCCAGACGGGATTGCCTGCTGGAAGCGAAATTTTGACCAGAAGGCGACCAGAACACATGGCCACCCAGATGAAGCCGCCCCAGGGCGTGAAGCCGTTCAACAACCGCCGCCGCATCCGCAAGAACTTTGGCCATATCGGCGAAGTCGTGCAGATGCCGAACCTCATCGAGGTGCAGCGCGAAAGCTATGAGCAGTTCCTGCGGTCCAACCCGGCGGTGGGCTATGTCTCCGGCCTTGAAAAGACGCTGCGCAGCGTTTTCCCGATCCGCGATTTCGCCGGCACTGCCGAGCTGGATTTCGTGCATTACGAGCTGGAAGAGCCGAAGTATGACACGGACGAGTGCCGCCAGCGCGGCATGACCTATGCAGCGCCGATGCGCGTCACGCTGCGGCTGATCGTGTTCGAAGTGGACCCCGATACCGAAACCCGCTCCGTGCTCGATATCAAGGAGCAGGACGTCTACATGGGCGACATGCCGCTCATGACCGGCAACGGCACCTTCATCATCAATGGCACCGAGCGCGTCATCGTTTCGCAGATGCACCGCAGCCCGGGCGTCTTCTTCGATCATGATCGCGGCAAGACGCATGCCAGCGGCAAATATTTGTTTGCCGCCCGCGTGATCCCGTATCGCGGTTCGTGGCTGGATCTGGAATTCGATGCCAAGGACATCGTGAACGTTCGTATCGATCGCAAGCGCAAGCTGCCGGTCACCACACTACTGTATGCGCTGGGCTGGCATTCGGAAGAGATCCTCAACCTGTTCTACAACCGCGTCACCTGGGTGCGCGGGCATGGTGCGAACGGCGAAGCCGGCTGGAAGGTGCCGTTCGTCGAAGCCAACTGGCGCAACGCCAAGCCGACGTTCGACGTGGTCAACGGCG
>JAIXPM010000280.1 GCA_027486275.1 Sphingomonadales bacterium
CCGACACGCAGGCGCGATAGCCCGGCCAGCCGCCGGGATAGGCGCAGTTGTTCAGATCGATGATGCGGATGATGCAGCGCTGGTCCTTCGCTCCAGAAAGGCGAAAGTGGAACCATTGATAGAAGTCGCTGTGCGCGTCCTTGCCTATGGTCAGCACAATCTCGTGCGGGCCGGCAATCCGTTCGACCTGGATGTTGCCCGAATCAAAGGCACTATCGATGCTGATCATTGGTCGGTCTTCACTTTCACGGTCACACTCTGGCCGCTCAGGCCGGGAAAGCTCTTGAGCAAGGCCTGCAGCAGCACCGGCGCGGCGCTGATCGGATCGATGCTGGGGGCGATGGTGCTGGCGCGGCCTTCCCATACGGCGCTGCCATCGCTGGCCCGGCGGATCTGCAGCGTCATCAGCGCGGCTGTCACAGTGCGGGTGCCGCCACCAACCGGGAAGGTCACACCGCCGCCAATGCCGCCATTCCAGCCGCCAGTGCCGCCGCCGATGCCAATCGATATGGGGGAGCGTTTGCGGACCACCTCGCTGTTGCCGGTAAGCGAAATGCGCGCGACATGATCAGCCGGCTGGCCGCCCGCTGCCAGCGTAAAGCCCGCCTTGGCCAGTTCGGCATTGGCCACAGCGGCCAGCGCGCCGAACTGCAGCGAGGATGCCGCCGCCGGATCGGCTGGCTCCACCGTGATGCTGCTGCCGGTCAACGGTGGGGCCGGGGGTGCCAGGATGTGGAAGCGGGTTACCTCCACTTTCACGGTTGCGGCATGGGCCACCGATGGCAGCAGCAGGGCGGCCAGCACGGCAGGCAAAATCATGTGGCGGGTCATGGGCTTTACTCGCGGGGCACTTATACCCCCGTCTGGTCGCACTTCGGCCGCGGGCAAGCAAGGGTGGATCAGGCGACCGCGGTTGACAAAGCGCAGCGCCTCCCTTAGCGACCGGCCTCCGTTTCACCACCGATTCACTTGCCGGGATTGATCATGAAGATCCGCAACAGCCTCAAGAGCCTCAAGGGCCGCCACCGTGACTGCCAGATCGTGCGTCGTCGCGGCCGCACCTATGTCATCAACAAGACCAACCGTCGCTTCAAGGCCCGCCAGGGCTGAGCATGCGCCGCCGGCCCTTGTGGCTGGCAGGTTGACTTGGTGAGACCCCTGCCATCCGGCGGGGGTTTTGCTGTTTGTGGGGTTGGTGATGGCCAGAATCTTGCCGACTGCCGTGGTGTTCGATGTCGGCAATGTGCTGGTGGATTGGAACGTGCGCGCTTTCTATGCGCCGTTGGTTCCCGATCCGGCGCGGCTGGACTGGTTTCTGGCCGAAGTGGTGACGCCGGCCTGGCATTTCCAGCATGATGCTGGCCGGCCGTTTGCGGAAACCAGCGCCGAACTCATCGCCCGCTTCCCGGCTGAAGCCGACTTGATCCGTCTCTACGGCCCCCGCTTCAATGAAACGGTACCCGGTGCCATTCCTGGCATGATCGAACTGGTGGAGCAGCTGGCCGCGGCCTGCGTGCCGCTGTTTGCCATCACCAATTTCTCCCACGAATTCTGGCCGCCGTTCCGGGCCGAGTGGCCGGTGTTCGATCATTTCACCGACATCATCGTTTCAGGCGAAGAGCGGCTGACCAAACCGGATGCCGCTATCTACCAACTCGCCCGGCGCCGTTTCGGCCTTGGCCCCGGTGAAGCGATCTTCATCGATGACCGCGCCGACAATGTGGCGGCAGCCGTGGCCAATGGCTTTGTGGGCCACCTTTTCACCGGCCACGAAGTGCTGGCAGCGGAATTGGCGCGGCTGGGCCTGCTGGCTCAATAATTCTTCAGCTCGTCCCCCGTCAGTCGCACCACGTGGACGACGTTGGTGGTGCCGGGCGTCGAAAACGGCACGCCGGCGATCAGCACTAGCGGATCGCCGCCTTTGGCCAGACCCGTCCGCAATGCCATACGCTTGGATTTGGCCACCATTTCCTCGAAACTGCCGACATCGCGGGTGATGACGGCATGCACACCCCACACCAGGCCCATGCGCCGCGCCGTGGTCTGGCTGGGCGTGAGGCACAGCACCGGCACCGAAGGCCGTTCCCGCGCCGCGCGGCCGGCAGTGGAGCCGGAGATGGTGAAGCAGGCAATGGCGCGCGCGCCGATGGTCCGGCTGATATCGGCAGCGGCCGACGTGATGGCGGCCGCGGTTGAACGACCGGTGGCCACTTCGGTGAAATGCACGCGGCCATGATAGCTTGGGTCGGCCTCCACCTGCGCCGCAATCGCATCCATCATGCTCACGGCTTCTACAGGCCAGGCCCCGGCGGCGCTTTCGGCGGACAGCATCACGGCATCGGCGCCATCATAGATGGCGGTCGCCACGTCGGACACTTCGGCGCGGGTGGGGGAGGGGCTGGTGATCATCGATTCCAGCATTTGCGTTGCTACCACCACCGGTTTGCCTAGACTGCGCGCCATGGCAACGATGCGTTTCTGGGCGGGCGGCACGTTCTGCGGCGGCAGTTCGACACCCAAATCCCCGCGCGCCACCATCACGGCGTCGGCGATTTCCAGAATCTCCTCCAGCCGTTCCAGCGCCGCCGGCTTCTCGATCTTGGCGAGCAGCGCGGCGCGGCCGCCAATCAGCCGGCGCGCTTCGGCGACATCTTCGGGGCGTTGCACGAAGCTCAGGGCCAC
>JAIXPM010000422.1 GCA_027486275.1 Sphingomonadales bacterium
GCCTTGCACCCGCACCAGCCGTGGAACACGAGAACTTTGCCTGCAGCGCCGCGACACCCATCGGCACCGTCGAACATCCACTGGAGGCGATACGCATCCCGCCGAAGGCACGCCCACTCGCAACAACGGCCCCGGCTTGAACAACCATTTGGCCTACGGTTGGGAGGGGGTCGTGGCCACACGTCGTGGAATGCATCGCCACGACCCCCTCACCGTCCAGCCGGGAAGCATCCCGGCCGGTGGATCGCCCCGCGGTATGGCAGGGCAAGCTGAAACGCTTCACTGACAAGCGATACACTCGTCGTAATCACGCCGCTCGACTTGGATGACCGGGGCTTCGCTCGTGTTGTCGGCTTCAACGCCGCCGCCGGCGAACCCAGCCCGCTGTACACTCATCGAACGCAGATAATAAAGCGATTTGATGCCCAGTTCCCAGGCGCGATAGTGGAGCATAAGCAGATCCCACTTTTCGACATCGGCCGGGATGAACAGGTTCAGCGATTGCGCCTGATCGATGAACGGCGTGCGATCGGCCGACAGCTCGATCAGCCAGCGCTGGTCGATCTCGAAGGCGGTCCGATAAGTGGCCTTTTCATCGGGAGTCAGGAACTCAAGATGCTGCACCGAACCGCCGTGTTCCAGCATCGAATTCCACACCGCGTCGCTGTTCTTCGCCTTAGAAATCAGTAACTTCTCAAGATAGGGGTTCTTGACGACAAAGCTGCCCGACAGCGTCTTGTGGGTATAGACGTTGGCAGGGATAGGCTCGACGCAGGCCGAAGTGCCGCCGCAGATGATGGAAATGCTGGCCGTCGGCGCGATCGCCATCTTACAGCTAAACCGCTCCATCACGCCCATGTCGGCGGCGTCCGGGCACGGCCCGCGTTCAACTGCCAAGTTCATCGACGCCTGATCGACCTGGGCGCGGATATGCTTGAAGATCTTCTTGTTCCAGCTCTTGGCCAGCGCGCTTTCGAACGGCAGGCCGCGCGCCTGGAAGAAGCTGTGCAGGCCCATCACGCCCAGGCCCACCGAACGTTCGCGCATCGCGGCATAGGCGGCCCGCGCCATCGCCGGTTCGGACCGATCAATATAATCCTGCAGCACATTGTCGAGAAAGCGCATGCAATCCTCGATGAACTGCGGCTGGTCGTGCCACTGGTCCCAGGTTTCGATATTCAGCGACGACAGGCAGCACACCGCGGTGCGATCATTGCCCAGATGGTCCGGCCCGGTGGGCAGGGTGATTTCGGAACACAGGTTCGACGTCGACACCTTCAGCCCCAGATCACGCTGGTGCTTGGGCATGGTGCGGTTCACTTCATCGATGAAGATGATGTAGGGCTCGCCGGTGGCCAGCCGTGTTTCCACCAGCTTGGTGAACAGCGCGCGGGCATCGACTTCGGCGCGCTTCTCGCCAGTCTTCGGGCTGACCAGATCGAACTTGTCGCCGTCGCGCACCGCTTCCATGAACTTGTCGGTGATCAGCACGCCATGGTGCAGGTTCAACGCCTTGCGGTTGAAATCGCCCGACGGCTTGCGGATTTCGAGGAACTCCTCGATCTCCGGGTGCGACACGTCGAGATAGACCGCCGCCGAACCACGGCGCAGGCTACCCTGGCTGATGGCGAGCGTCAGGCTGTCCATCACCCGCACGAACGGGATGATGCCACTGGTCTTGCCGTTGAGGCCGACCGGCTCGCCGATACCGCGCACATTGCCCCAATAGGTGCCGATGCCGCCGCCGCGCGAGGCCAGCCACACATTCTCGTTCCAGGTGCCAACGATGCCATCCAGGCTGTCAGATACGCTGTTCAGATAGCAGCTGATCGGCAGGCCGCGCCCGGTGCCACCGTTGGACAGCACCGGAGTCGCCGGCATGAACCACAGCCGGCTGATGTAGTCATAGATGCGCTGGGCATGTTCGGCGTTGTCGGAATAGGCGGCCGCCACGCGGGCAAAAAGATCCTGATAGGATTCGCCCGGCAGCAGATAACGGTCGTCCAGCGTATCTTTGCCGAAATCAGTGAGCAGCCCGTCGCGGCTGCGATCCACCGTCACCGGGAATCGCCACGGCAGGACTTCGCTGCTGCCCGGCCGCGTGGTGGCTGCCGCCGCCGCAGAGGCCTGCGCCAGCACGCCAGCCGCCATGCTCGCGGCGAGCGCGGCGCCGGCATCGGCGGAGTCGGTGGTGTGATCAGCTGTGGTCAAGCCGGCGCTGCTGTCTGTCATGCGAAACTCGCTCATCTCTACTCTTGCCCCTCAATCATACGAGGGGAACAAATCGGGGTCACGCGCCTTCTTTGCCGCAGCAACACTTGTCCCCGATATCCACAGGCTGGCTCGCCCTGCCGCCCGGGAGTCCCCCGCCCGGAACCACCACAACTTGTGTCTGGCTGGTCCCGATACGCTATTGATAGTGCCACAGATGAATCGCGGCGCAAGCCCCATTGTTTGCTTGACGGGCCGAAACGCCATCCGAACCGGTTGAATCGGCAGCGATTCATCCACAGGCCACCGCCCTGTCCACACCAGCGAGATTCGTTTCCTCAAGGGCTTGTGCAAGATTGCTGCAACATTCCGGGAAGCGCCCGCTGCGGCAAACTAGACGCGAAAGCCACCGCCGCCTATCGTTTCCCCATCAACACGTGACCAAAACGCAACAGGATTTGCCCCATGACCGTGATCCGCGAAGAGGATGTCATCACCTCCGTGGCCGATGCGCTGCAGTACATCAGCTATTTCCACCCGATGGATTATATTCGCGCCTTGGGCCGCGCCTATGAACTGGAAGAATCGCCGGCCGCGAAGGACGCCATCGCCCAGATCCTCACCAACAGCCGCATGTGCGCCGAAGGCCACCGCCCGATCTGCCAAGATACCGGAATCGTGGTGGCCTTCGTAAAAGTTGGCATGAACGTGTCCTGGCAAGCCACGAAAACCGTTCAGGAAATGGTGAACGAAGGCGTGCGCCGCGCCTATCTGCACCCCGAAAACAAGCTGCGCGCCTCCATCGTGGCCGATCCCGCCTTCACCCGGGTGAACACCCGCGACAACACGCCTGCCGTAGTCCACATCGAACTGGTGTCGGGCGATCATGTCGAGATCACCGTGGCGGCCAAAGGCGGCGGCAGCGAGAACAAGGCCAAGTTCGCCATGCTCAACCCCAGCGATTCGATCCGCGATTGGGTGGTGAACACCGTGCCATTGATGGGCGCCGGCTGGTGCCCGCCTGGCATGCTGGGCATCGGCATCGGCGGCACGGCCGAAAAGGCGATGATCCTGGCCAAGGAGGCGCTGATGGAGCCGATCGACATGGCCGAACTGAAAGCGCGCGGGCCGAAGTCGTCGATGGAGGAACTGCGCATCGAACTGTATGATGCCGTCAATGATCTCGGCATCGGCGCGCAGGGCCTGGGCGGGCTTTCGACCATCCTGGATGTGAAGATCCTCGAAACGCCAACGCACGCCGCCTCAAAACC
>JAIXPM010000042.1 GCA_027486275.1 Sphingomonadales bacterium
GCAACAGCGCTGCCGCGTGACGAAATGCGCCTCGACAGATTGAGCGGTCGAGGGTGAAAACAGCTTCGGGAGAGACATCATGGATTTTAACGACGCCCCGCAAGAAGCCGAATTTCGCGCCGTTGTGCGCGCCTGGCTGAACGAGAATGCCACCGAATATCGCGATCCGCCGCCCGAAGGCATGAAGCTGCCGGAATTCATCGCGCGATCGAAAGCGTGGCAGGCCAAGAAGCACGCCGCCGGCTACACCGGCATCACCTGGCCCAAGATGTTCGGCGGCCAGGGCCTGACGCCCATGCACAGCATCATCTATGGCCAGGAAGAAAGCCGCTGGCACGTGCCGCAGGGCCTCTATTCCATCGGCCTCGGCATGTGCATCCCCACCGTCTTCACCCACGGCAACCCGGAAGTCGTCCAGCGTTATGTGCCCAAGGCGCTGCTGGGCGAAGAAGTCTGGTGCCAGCTCTTCTCCGAACCGGCGGCGGGTTCCGACCTTGCCGGCATCCGCACCAAGGCGGTGCGTGAGGGCGATGAATGGGTGATCGACGGCCAGAAAGTGTGGACCAGCTTTGCCCATGCGTCCGATTTTGGCATCGTCGTCTGCCGCACCGATCCGAACATGCCCAAGCACAAGGGCCTCACCATGTTCATCGTGAACATGAAGGCACCGGGCGTGACCGTGAAGGGCATCAAGCAGATGTCGGGCGGCAGCGATTTCAACGAAGTCTTCTTCGATGGCGTGCGGGTGAATGATTCGCACCGGTTGGGCGCGGTTGGCGACGGCTGGAAGGTGGCGTTGACCACGCTGATGCACGAGCGTTTGGCGGTCGGCGGCAAGCCGCGTTACGCGCCGGGCTATGAAACGCTGATGAAGCTGGCCAAGGGCGTGGAAGCGCCGGACGGCAGCCCCGCCATCGGTGCAAGCGACGTGCGCCAGAAGATCGCCCAGACCTACATCAACGATCAGGGCATCAAGCTCACCCAGATGCGCGCGCTGTCCGCCTTGTCAAAGGGCCAGGTGCCGGGGCCGGAACAGTCCATTTCCAAGGTGGTGGTCGCGAAAACCATGCAGGATCTGGCCAGCTTTGCGCTTGATCTGTCGGGCGGCGATGGCTTTGTGGCGGGCGCGGACGCTGATCCCGAACTTGCCAAGCTGCAAGGCAGCTACATCGGTTCGGCCGGCCTGCGCATCGCCGGCGGGACGGACGAAATCCTGCGCAACATCATCGCCGAACGCGTGCTGGGCCTGCCTGGCGACATGCGTCCGGACAAGGACACGCCGTTCAATCAGAGCGTGCCGGCGTAAGCGACGGATAGTGACAAGGGGGCGCTGGCCAATCGGCCGGCGCCCGTTTTCGCGTCAAGCGGCCGGGCAGCCTTCCGGCACCGGCGCCAGGCTCAGTTCCGCCTTGGCCTTCATCAGATCCGCCTTGTAATCCGCTGCGTCCGCGATCTGCTGATAGAGCGCGGTGGCGAGCAGGCGGCCGCCGGTCACATCCGACGCCCAGTGCACCCGGCAGGCGATGCGCAGATCGCCCGTGGCCTTGCCGAACTTCAGCAGCGCGGCGCTGCGTTCCGGCCGCGCGTCCGACAGGATCAGGCCCCACAGCCAGCCGACCGCAGCATGGCCGGACGGATAGGCAAAGCCCAGCGCCTTCCCGCCGTCCTTCGCGGCATCCGGGTCGCAGGCCTTGCCCCTATCCGTGCTGAACGGCCGCGGGCGCTTGTAATAATCCTTGGCCAGGAACACGGCGCGGCCCAGATCGGTGCCGGCGCGCCGCAGCAACATCATGGTGGCCGGCGTGGTTTGCGGGGTGAGCGTGGCGCCGAGCGCACAACTCACGGTCTTGACGAAGCTGGGGCTGGTCACGCTCAACTGGCCGATGGCGCTCTGCCACAGTGGCCCGCCGATGCCGCGCTTGCTCTGGCGATAGAGGAATTTATCGGCCTGCTCATCGGTGCTGCCGGCTTCGGGCGGCGGCGGCAACAGTCGCATCAGGGCCAGCGGCGGCCTGTCCGCCACATAACCTGAGGCCGCCGGTGCGGCGGCGGTCATCATGGGCTGGGCCGCCAGCGGCGCGGCAGTGAGCATCAGGGCTATCAGCATCAGGCGCATTTCAATCTCCCATGCAGGAAATCCATCATGGCGCGCCGCTACCGGGCTGACCAGTGCTTCCTGTTCGCCACTGCGACATTACAAACGTGTTGCAGTGGGCCGTTTGCCCCTTGATATCTGGCCCAGCCGGGCAGACATTGGCTGTAGGCCCTCCATACGGCCGGGCCGGCCAACGGCGCTCCTTTCCCCCGAACGGCGCGCCACGGAGATGTTGATGCCCTCGTTCACCCGCGAACTCGAAAAGACCCTGCACAACGCGCTGGCCGAAGCCGCGCGCCGCACCCACGAATATGCCACGCTCGAACATCTCTTGCTGGCGCTGACCACCGATACCCACGCCGCCCAGGTGATGAAGGCCTGCAATGTCGATCTGGAGGAACTGCAGGGCCAGCTGATCCGCTATCTCGATACCGAACTGCAGGC
>JAIXPM010000329.1 GCA_027486275.1 Sphingomonadales bacterium
CGGGTTTCGCCGGTTGCCATCGCCATGATGTCGGGGGTGAGCGACTTCACCACCGACAGGCGTTGCGCGGTGGGATTGGTGGCCGGATTGGCAGTGTAGAGACCATCAACGTCGGACAGCAGGATCACCCCGCTCGCCCCCGCCGCCTGGGCCGCGCGCGCCGCCAGCCGATCATTGTCGCCAAAGCGGATTTCAGTGGTGGCCACCGTGTCGTTTTCGTTCAGCACTGGCACCGCGCCCAGATCGAGCAGGCGGGCAATGGTGGCCGCGACGTTCAAATAGCGCCGCCGGTCTTCCAGATCGCCCAGCGTCAGCAGCACCTGTGCCGCCGTCAGTCCCTGTGCGGCCAGCAAGGCTTCCCATACGCCCGCCAGTGCCACCTGCCCGACGGCGGCAGCGGCCTGCGCGTCTTCCAGGCTGGCGCGGCCGCCCTTTTCCAGGCCCAGCCGACGCGCCCCCAGGGCAATGGCGCCGGACGACACAATGACGATCTGCTGGCCCTGTTGGCGGCGCTCGGCGATATCGGCGACCATGCCAGCCAGCCACTCGCTGCGCACCGCGCCCGCTGCATCCACAAGCAGGGACGAGCCGATCTTTACCACCAGCCGCGGGCAGTTGGCCGGGTCGAACTGGCGAGCCGGGATGGCGTCTAGAGCGGCGACCACGATTTGTCCGATTCCACCTTCATCGCCTGCGCGCGGCCGGCGATCTCCATCAGCTTGTCGAGCACTGGCTCGACGCCCTGCGTGGTGGCGGCGCTGACGGTGTAGACATGCTGTCCGCTCGCCTTTTCCAGCGCGCGCTTCTTGGCGGCCAAAGCCTGCGGCGTGACCAGATCAACCTTGGACAGAGCGAGAATCTCCGGCTTGTTTTCAAGCCCGCCGCCATAGGCCGCCAGTTCTTCGCGCACCACGCGCCATTGGTCGACCGGGCCAGGCTGGCTGGCATCGACCAGGTGCAGCAGCACGCGGCAGCGCTCGATATGGCCAAGGAAGCGGTCACCGATGCCCACACCATCGGCGGCGCCGGCGATGAGGCCGGGAATATCGGCCATCACCAGTTCCTGGCCCTTATGGGCCACAACCCCAAGCTGCGGCTTCAGCGTCGTGAAGGCATAATTTCCAACCTTGGCCTTGGTGTTGGAAATGGCATTAATCAGGCTGGACTTGCCGGCGTTCGGCTGCCCGACCAAGCCGACATCAGCCAGCAGCTTCAGCCGCAGCCAGATCCACATTTCCTTGCCCGGAAAACCGGCCTGGAACTGGCGCGGCGCGCGGTTGGTACTGGTCTTGTAGTGATCGTTGCCCTTGCCGCCGTCGCCGCCCTTCATCAGGATGGCGCGCTGGCCAACGCGGGTCATGTCGACGATCAGCGTGCGCTCTTCATCATCGGCCAGAATCTGCGTGCCCACCGGGACCTTGATCAGCAGATCATCGCCGCCCGGCCCGGTGCGGTTGCGGCCCATGCCGTGGGCGCCGCGCTTGGCCTTGAAATGCTGGGTGTAGCGGAAATCGATCAGCGTATTGAGGCCGTCGACACATTCGAAAATGATGTCACCGCCCTTGCCGCCGTCGCCGCCATCGGGGCCGCCATATTCCACGAACTTCTCGCGCCGGAACGACACGGCCCCATCACCCCCGGTACCGGAGGCAACGAAAATCTTGGCCTGATCGAGAAAGTGCATGGTTAGGGTCCAAACAAAAAGGGAGCCGGTCGC
This sequence comes from Sphingomonadales bacterium, assembly GCA_027486275.1. Next base: position 1,718 of record JAIXPM010000329.1, read on the forward strand.
CCAGCTCCCCTTTTTTCAAGCGGAAAAGAGCCGGGCTTATTCAGCCGCGAGCGGTTCCGCCACCGGGTTGACCGACACATATTTGCGGCCGAGCTTGCCGGTGTGGAATTCCACGGTGCCGGTTTCCAGCGCATACAAGGTGTGATCCTTGCCGATGCCGACATTGCGGCCGGCATGCGTGGGGGTGCCACGCTGACGGATGATGATGGTGCCGGCGTTAACCGCCTGGCCGCCGAAGCGCTTCACGCCAAGGCGCTTGCTTTCCGAATCGCGACCGTTCCTGGACGAGCCGCCTGCTTTCTTGTGAGCCATGGTGGGTTGCTCCCTTTACGCGACGGTCAGGCGACCGAGGTGATCTTGATGACCGTCAGCTGCTGACGGTGGCCATTGCGGCGGCGATAATTGTGGCGACGCTTCTTCTTAAAGATGATGATCTTGTCACTCTTGGTCTGAGCCACGATTTCGGCCTTCACGGCACCACCCATGGTGAGCGCGGCGCCTTCGCCGGTCATCAGGGTTTCGAGGGCGACGGCAGTGCCGGCTTCCCCTTCGATCTTTTCGACGATGATCTTGTCACCATCGGCGACCCGGTATTGCTTACCGCCGGTGCGCACCACTGCGAACATGGTTGGAGCCTTGAGGTTAGAAGTTTCAAACAAGTCGCGGCGCCAGAATCAGGTGATTCCGGCCCCGAACGAAGGCGCGGCACTAGAGGATGGTCCAAATCTTGTCAACGCCGGCATTGCAGGGCCGCTCATGCGTTGCGGGCGGCTTCGGCACGTTTGCCAGCGCGTGCCCTCTTTTGCGGCGCTGCAACTTGATGCACAAGGGCAGGCAGTGACCCGCCGCCGTCTCCTGTTGATCGTCGCTGCCTTCGTGGCCGGCGGCATTGCCATGCTCAGCCTGTATGATCCGGCAATTGATCCGCAAGCGGCCGCAGCGCTGGCCGATCGGCTGGCCACCGAATATCATCGCCAATCCGGCAACCCGCGCGCCGCTTTTGCCGCCCGCGAGGGCCGGCAATGGGCCGATGGTTGGGAATTCCGCTGGCGCTATCGCCCGTGCCCGGAATTCGCCTCGCTGCGCGTGTGGATCAGCCGCAACGGCCGCCGCGCCAGCTATGCCGAGTTCCCCGACTGCGCTCCAGTCACCGGCCTGCCGGCCGATCCGCGCAAGACCTGAACGAAAAAGGCCGGCCCGCTTTGGCGGACCGGCCTTGTTCTTGCCCGAAGGCGGGCCCGTTCAGGCCGCGCCAATGGCGTGCTGTGCGATCATGCAATACAGCATGGGGAACGACAGCAGGAAGTTGGTGCGCGAAAAGATCATCGCGGTGGTACCAGCCTTGGCCTTCTGCTCCGGCGTGCCATCCACGATGCCCAGCGCAATCTTCTGGTTCGGCCAGATCAGGAACCACACGTTGAAGGCCATGATCAGGCCAAGCCACATGCCCAGACCGATCACGCGCTGGCCTTCCTGGAAGGTGAGGCCCTCAATCAGGTTGGCACCCGAAAGGCCGATGCCGGCCACCACGGTGAGCAGCGAGCCGTGGCGGAAATAGAGCAACGCCTTGGGGGCGATATATTTGGTCACGCCTGGCTTCAACTCGGCAGGAACCGACGGCATTGTCGGGATCTGCACAAAGTTGAAATAATAGAGCAGGCCGATCCACAGGATGCCGGCCCAGACGTGGATGACGCGCAGGAAACCAGCCACCCACGAACCGGCGTCTGCCGCGATCAGTCCGCCATGGAACGCGACAATGACGGCAACCATTGCCAGCAGTCCGATCAACAGCGCGTTGGAGAGTTTGCCTAGTATTGCAGCCATGGTTGAATGCCCCGAAAAATTGCAGTTGGGCACCCTATAGGCGACCGGAACGCTCTTGTTAACCCCGATGCGACACCCCTTGCTGCATCTGTGCAACTGGCGTATAGCGCCGCTCGTTCCTGCATGGCTGATGGTTTGCAGGCTGCGCCGCTCCGCTGCGCAGCACCCAAACCGCTTGTCCGTGTGTTTGCCCTTGTCACCGGAGTCGCCCAAACTTGGCCCAGACCGATCTTGATGCCCGCCTCACGGCCATCATCGCCCCCGTTGTGGCGGCGATGGGGCTTGATCTGGTGCGCGTCATGCTGTCGGGCCAGCCGGGCAGCCTCACCCTGCAGGTGATGGCCGAAGACCCGGCCACCGGCCAGTTGACCATCGATCAGTGCGCTCGCCTGTCCCGCGCGCTCGATCAGCCGCTTGATGAAGCGGATCCGATCGCCGGAGAATATGCGCTGGAAGTCTCTTCGCCCGGGATCGACCGCCCGCTCACCCGCGCCAAGGACTGGCAGGACTGGGCCGGCCATGAAGTGCGCCTGAAACTGGAGCCAAAGGTGGAAGGCCGCGCCCGCCTGCACGGCGAAATCATGGGCCTTGATGGCGAGGACGCGCTGGTGAAGATGAAGGGCAGCACCCTGGAAGGCGACAGCGTGCTGCGCTTGCCCCTGTCCCACATCAGCGGCGCCAAGCTCGTGCTGACCGCCCGACTGATTGCTACAACCAAACCGCTGGACCCCACCGGCGCCGACGAAATCATCGAAAGCAGCCCCGATGGGGCTGCTGTCAACGACAATGAAATCTCCACGGAGGATTGAGATGGCCACCGCAACTGCCCTCACCGCCAACCGCGCCGAACTGCTGGCTATTGCCGATGCCGTCGCCCGCGAAAAATCAATCGATCGCGCCATCGTGATCGAGGCGATGGAAGACGCCATTCAGCGCGCCGCCCGTGCCCGCTATGGTGCCGAAAACGACATCCGCGCCAAGATCGATCCCAAGACCGGTGAAACCCGCCTGTGGCGCGTGCTGGAAGTGGTGGAAGAGCCGGAAGATTTCTTCAAGCAGATCAGCCTGAAGGATGCGCTGAAGAAGGACAAGACCGCCGAACTGGGCAGTTTTGTCGTCGATCCGCTGCCGCCGGTCGAATTCGGCCGCATTGCCGCGCAGGGTGCCAAGCAGGTGATCGTGCAGAAGGTGCGCGATGCCGAGCGTGAGCGCCAGTATGAAGAGTTCAAGGACCGTCAGGGCGAGATCATCACCGGCGTCGTCAAGCGCGCCGAGTTCGGCCACGTGGTGGTCGATCTGGGTAAAGCTGAAGGGGTGATCCGCCGCGACCAGCAGATCCCGCGCGAAGTGCTGAAGCCGGGTGATCGCGTGCGCAGCCTGATCCTGTCCGTCCGCCGCGAGCCCCGTGGGCCGCAGATCTTCCTGTCCCGCGCCCACGGCGATTACATGAAGAAGCTGTTCGCCCAGGAAGTGCCGGAAATCTACGACGGCATCATCGAAATCATGGCCGTCGCCCGCGATCCGGGCAGCCGCGCCAAGATCGGCGTGATCAGCCGCGACGGCTCGATCGATCCGGTTGGCGCCTGCGTCGGCATGAAGGGCAGCCGCGTGCAGGCCGTCGTGCAGGAACTGCAGGGCGAAAAGATCGACATCATCCCCTGGTCGCCCGACACCGCCACCTTCGTGGTCAACGCGCTGCAGCCGGCGGAAGTCACCAAGGTCGTGCTTGATGAAGAAGAAGGCCGCATCGATGTGGTGGTGCCCGACGATCAGCTCAGCCTGGCCATCGGCCGCCGCGGCCAGAACGTGCGCTTGGCGTCGGCGCTGACCGGCAAGCAGATTGACATCATGACCGAAGCCGACGAAAGCGAGCGCCGGCAGAAGGAATTCGTCGAGAAATCCGAACTGTTCCAGACCGAGCTGGACGTTGATGAAACGCTGGCCCAGCTGCTGGTTGCCGAAGGCTTCTCCGAACTGGAGGAAGTCGCCTATGTTGATCTGGCCGAAGTCGCCAGCATCGAAGGCTTTGACGACGATCTGGCCACCGAACTGCAGAACCGCGCTGTCGAAGCGCTGGAGCGCCGTGAAGCTGCTGCCCGTGAAGAACGGCGCGGCCTCGGCGTGGAAGACGATGTCGCCGCCATCGAAGGCCTGACCGAAGCCATGCTGGTGGTGCTCGGCAAGAAGGGCATCAAGACGCTTGATGACCTCGGCGATCTGGCCACCGACGAACTGGTCGGCCGTTCGGGATTGCTCAAGGAATTCAGCCTGTCGGATGATGATGGCAATCGCATCATCATGGCCGCCCGCGCCCACTGGTTCGCCGAGGAGGACGCGTCGGCGGATGGAAACCAATGATCGCCTGAATCCGGCATCTCCGGACACGCGTCAGGACAGCGGCAAGGATAGCTCCGAACGCCGCTGCATCCTGTCGGGCGAGTCTGCCCCGCGCACTGGCCTGATCCGGCTGGCGCTGGGGCCGGACGGCCAGGTTGCGGCCGATTGGTCGGAACGGCTGCCCGGCCGCGGCGCTTGGATCACGGCCGACAAGGCGCTGTTTGATTCAGTGGCAGCAAAGGGTCGGCTGCGCGGCGCGCTGGCGCGGGCGTTCAAGGCCAACAGCTTCACCCTGCCCGATGATCTGGCAGACCGCATCACGGCGACCTTGCAGCAACGGATGCTGAACAGGCTGGGGCTGGAAAAGCGCGCCGGTACGTTGATCCTGGGCGGCGACCGGGTGCGCGAGGCGCTGGCCAAGGGCAAGGTATTTGCGGTACTGCACGCCGGCGATGCCCGGCCCGACGGCAGCGATCGGATCGATGGCATGGCCCGCGCTGTTGGTGAATCTTTGGGCGAGGATATTCCGCACCGCCGGGTGCCGATCGCGCGCGACGCGCTGTCGGCTGCGCTGGGGCGGGACAATGTGGTACATATGGCGCTGCTGGATCAGGGCGCTGCCACCCGCGTACTGGCCGATCTGGATAGACTGACGGGATTCTGTGGCCCGCAAACCACAAGTGAAACGGCAAATGAAGTGGTGGCAGATGCAACAGAGGTTGCCCTGAACACCGGCGAAAGGCATTAGGCGGCGGACTATGAGTGACGACAACAAACCCAAGCTTGGCACGCGTGCCCCCCTCGGTCTGAACAAGGCCGTCGCGGTCGGGCAGGTCAAGCAGACCTTCAGCCACGGCCGTTCCAAACAGGTCGTGGTGGAGGTGAAGCGCGCCCGCGTGCTGCA
>JAIXPM010000421.1 GCA_027486275.1 Sphingomonadales bacterium
CTGGCGCGTGACCGATCTTTCGCTCAACGGCCCGCTGGTTCAGCTGTTCATCTCGGCGTTTGTCACCTTGTTCGTGGTGATTGATCCGCCGGGCTGCGTGCCGATTTTCTCCAGCCTCACCGCCGGCACCACCCCCAAGCACCGCCGCGACATGGCGGTGCGGTCCAGCCTGATCGCGGCGGGCGTGCTGATCGCATTTGCGTTGGGCGGCGAGGCGTTTCTGTCGGCGCTGGGCATCACCTTGCCCGCCTTCAAGATCGCCGGCGGCCTGATGGTGTTCGTGATTGCCATCGACATGGTGTTCGAAAAGCGCACCCAGCGCCGCGAAACCCGCGCCGAAGGCGTGAAATCCGCCGCCGATGCCGCTGGCAAGCCGCTGGAGGAGGAGGATATCTCGGTCTTTCCAATGGCGATTCCGATGCTCGCCGGGCCGGGATCGATCGCGTCGGTGATGCTGCTGTCGGCGCGCACCGATGGCGATGTCACCAAGGAAGCCGTGGTGCTGGGCGCGCTGGTCACCGTGCTGCTGCTCACCCTGCTCTGCCTGCTTGCAGCAGGACCGATGATGAAGCTGATGGGCGCCAAGTTCGAAGGCGCGCTCACCCGTCTGCTGGGCGTGGTGCTGGCGGCGCTGGCGGCGCAGTTCGTGATCGACGGCATCAAGCAGAGCTTTGGGCTGTAACAGCCGGGATTGCTCGACAGGTTAAACGGCGCGGGCCAGACTGCCCCCTGCAACCACAGGAGACTCGACCATGCCATCAGCCCTCATCATCGGTGCCTCGCGCGGCATCGGCCTTGGCCTCACGGCCGAACTGATCGGCCGCGGCTGGGACGTGGTGGCCACCCAGCGCAGTTCATCACCCGCACTGGCCGCGACCGGCGCGCAAGTGGCAACGGTGGATATCGACGACAGCGACACGGTGACGGCGCTGGCCGCCAATCTGGCTGGCAGGACGTTCGATCATGTGCTGATCAACGCCGGCATTACCGGTGGCCGCGCCGATACCGCCAGCACCGTGAGCCGTGATGCCATGACGCAGTTGTTCTGGACCAACGCCATCGCCCCGATCCGCGCCGGCCGCATCCTGCTGCCACTGGTCAAGGAAGGCGGCTCGATCGGCTTCATGACCTCGATCCTGGGTTCGGTGGGCGGCCGCACGCACGGCTATGCCGAACTCTACAGCGCCTCGAAAGCGGCGCTCAACAGCCTGAGCCGGGGCTTTGCCGTGCAGGATGTCGGCAGCCGCGCCGTGGCCGTGCTCAACCTGCACCCGGGCTGGGTGAAGACCGACATGGGCGGTGCCGATGCCGATATCGATGTCGCCACCAGCGTGAAGGGCCTGGCCGATGTGATCGCTGCGGCGCACCCGCCCGGTCAGGTCTATGTCGACTACAAGGGCAGCAGCATCCCCTGGTAGGCAGCAGACAGAAAAAGGGCGCCGCTCCGATGGAGCGGCGCCCATTCTTCTCGACCAGGGCCGGAAGAACCGACCCTTGCCGGATCAGGCAGCAACGCTGCTGCGACGACGGCGGGCGGCGACGCCAACCATGCCGAAGCCGGCAATCAGCATCAGCCACGTGGACGGTTCGGGAACCGCGCTGTCGACCAGGATGTTGTCGATGATCGGACCGGCCGAGTCATTCGGGCCAGCACCGCCAAAGGTGAGCAGCAGCGAGCCGGCGCTGGTCGGGACGAACGACAGCGCATAGCTGACGAACGGGCGATTGCGGACCAGCGACTCAGTGTAGGTTCCCATGGTGGAGATGCCCGGGCCAGTGCTGCCGTACGAACCTTGGAAGCCCGAGATCAGCGTGAACACGGCGATGTTTTCGGGATCGGTGAAGCCCAGCGCGAAGTTGAAGATGTCGGCCGGGGTGCCGGCGCGCGGGTTGCCGCTGACAGCGAACGACACTGTGATCACGCGACCAGCGTTGAAGCCGATCGGATCCGACGTGACCGAACCGACGTTCGGCGAACCGACAAGATCAAGGCAGCGGCCGGCAGCACCGGCACACAGCACGCCCGCCGTGCCGTTGCTGACGATGTCAACGCCGCCAGTGACCGTGAAGCCGGGCACGTTGGTGGTGTTGTTGGCCCGCGGCGCCGAATCGAAATTCTGGCTGAAGATGGTCACGGCAGACGCCGGCATGGCCATCACGGCGGCAGCAGCAAGAGCAGTCAGGATGCGCATTGAAATCTCCCTTTGATACGCAGCCCTCCATGCAAGCAGCATGCCAAAATGGATGTTTCACGATTTCTGGTTAACGTTCAAGACGTTATGACCATTATGCGAATGGTCAATCCAAAATGGATGTAAATTATGCCGACATACCGGACGCTGCGGTTCAGCGCCCGGTCCCTCCAGGTCGCAGCCTGAAAGTCGGTCATTCTGATCGCCCTGGCCCTCGAAATGACCAGAATGGCGAGTCGGATTCATTATGCCTTAAAACTTCTGACGTGAAAATTATAAATTGGTTAACAGCGCGCCGTTCCGGCCTGGCTTGAAGCCGTGGCCTATCCCATTCAGCGTCTGTGTAAAGATTTCCGACACAGGCGCCGGCCTGCCATCCAGCAGAGCCGATCGGCCCGAAGTCGGCAATCGGCATGACCCGGTTGAGCCCTTCAGGACTGGCTGCTGATCACATCCGGACTTTGAAGCGCATGGCAACGCCCGCCACACCGCGCAGACGCCGCATGGCCCCACCCCTTTGCGACGCGTCAATCAATCACACCACAGCAAAACCGCAGGGTTCAACGCCCGTCGCGCCGCCCCAGCAGGCGCAGCCGCAGCGCGTTCAGCTTGATGAAGCCGGCGGCATCGCGCTGATCATAGGCGCCGCGGTCATCCTCGAAGGTGACGATGCCGGCCGAATAGAGGCTGTAGGGCGATTTGCGCCCCACCACGCCCACATTGCCCTTGTACAGCTTCAGCCGCACCGTGCCGGTCACCTTGTCCTGGCTGTGATCGATGGCCGCCTGCAGCATCTCGCGTTCGGGGCTGAACCAGAAACCGTTATACAGCAGCTCGGCATATTTCGGCATCAGCTCATCCTTCAGATGCGCCGCGCCGCGATCCAGCGTGATCTGTTCGATGCCGCGGTGCGCGATGTGCAGGATAGTGCCGCCTGGCGTTTCATACATGCCGCGCGACTTCATGCCGACGAACCGGTTTTCCAGCAGATCGAGCCGGCCAATGCCATGGCGCTTGCCCAGCTCGTTCAGCTTCGCCAGCAGCGTCGCCGGGCTCAGCCCTTCGCCATTGATCGCCACCGCATCGCCGCTCTGGAAATCGACGGTGATATATTCCGGCGTATCCGGCGCGTCTTCCGGGTGATCGGTGCGGCTGTAGACATAATCCGGCACTTCTTCCCATGGATCTTCCAGCACTTTGCCTTCCGAAGAGGTGTGCAGCAGGTTGGCATCGGTCGAAAACGGGCTCTCGCCGCGCTTGTCCTTCGCCACCGGGATCTGGTGCTGTTCGGCAAAGGCGATCAGCGCTTCACGGCTGGTCAGATTCCATTCCCGCCACGGCGCGATGATGCGGATATCGGGCGCCAGCGCATAATAGCCCAGCTCAAACCGCACCTGGTCATTGCCCTTGCCTGTCGCCCCGTGGGACACGGCATCGGCACCCGTCATCTTGGCGATCTCGATCTGGCGCTTGGCGATCAGCGGCCGCGCGATCGACGTGCCGAGCAGATACAGCCCTTCATACAGCGCGTTGGCGCGCATTATCGGGAAGACATAATCCTTCACGAACTCTTCGCGCAGATCGTCGATGAAGATATTCTCCGGCTTGATGCCGAGCAGCAGCGCCTTGGCCCGCGCCGGCTCTAGCTCTTCACCTTGGCCCAGATCGGCGGTGAAGGTGACGACCTCGCATTGATACTCCGTCTGCAGCCACTTCAGGATCACGCTGGTATCCAGCCCGCCTGAATAGGCCAGCACCACCTTGTTGATCGAATCAGCCATCGTCATTCCCTCACGTTGTGGTTGCGCGCCTATTTGCTAAGCTCCCGCAACGCAAGCGGAGGCGTTACCGTGGCCGACACACCAAAGACATTACCCACCGATACCAGCGTCCCGGCTTTCCTGGCCGCCCTTGAACCCGCCCGCCGCCGCGAGGAAGCCTTGGGCCTAGCCGCCCTGCTCGAAACGGTCGCCGGCTGCCCACCCGTGCTGTGGGGCAGCAGCATCATCGGCTATGGCACCTATCCCACCAAAACCGGCACTTGGCCCCGCCTCGGCTTCTCCCCGCGCAAGGCGAACCACGTCGTGTATCTGATGGACGGCTTCGACGGCCAGGCCGACCTTCTGGCTGGGTTGGGCAAGGCCAGCACCGGCGTGTCGTGCCTCTACATCAAGAAACTCGCCGATATCGATATGGACGTGCTGGCCGAAATAGCCCGGCGGTCGTGGGCGATGATGGCGGCGCGCTATCCGGTCTGAAGGAAGAAGGCCCTCCCGCGGGCAGGGCCCCGTCCCTGCACCCATTTGTTCTGGAGCACCCCTCACATTCCACACGTCACCCCGGACATGATCCGGCTGCGATGCCATGCGGTCGTTGCCATGCGTAGACTCCACAGCTGCGATGGCTACGCACCCGTCGCTAACCTGATGGGCCCGAGATAAAGGCAATGCAGAGGAGGGCTCACACATAATGATTGCGCAGAACGTGCCAATTATCTGCGTGGGCGGGTCGGCGGGTGGGCTTGACGCCTATGAACGCTTGCTCGCGAATCTGCCGCCCGATCTCGGCGCAGCGATTGTCATCGTGAACCACTTGCGGACGGTATCGACCCGTCTGCACGAAATTCTACCGAACTATACCGATATGCCTGTCGAGCTGATTACCGAAGGCCTCGATATCCAGCCGAACCACGTGTTCATCATTCCATCCCAGCGGGATTTGCATGTGCTGAACGGCGAATTTCGCCTGATGCCCATTTCCAAGCCAAGAGGATGGCCCGATGTCATCACCGTCTTCCTCCAGTCTTTGACCGAACACTGGCATGGCAAGCTGGTTGCAGTGATCGTGTCCGGTTTCGACGGCGACGGTGCGGACGCCTTATGCGCAATCCGAAACTGCGGGGGAACGACGATCGCACAATTGCCGGCCTCAGCGGGAGCGCCCGACATGCCCGACAGCGCCATTGCCAGCGGGTGCGTGGATTTCATCCTGACGCCCGAGCAAATCGCCGATCAAATCATGAAGATCATTGGGCCGACCCAATCGAATTGATCGTTCGCCCTTGCTTCAGAGGTCCGATTCCATTGTCGATCACGATCAATCCGCGCGTCTCAAACGGGGCGCACGCTCGTCAAACAGCGCGCCCGAAAACGAACGTGGGTGCAGGGGCTCAGCCCCTGCCCGCCGGAGGCCTCCTCTTTCCTTTCAGCCTTTGCCCTCGCGGCCGGCGGCGCGGCCACGGCCGCCTTGGCTTCACTTCTGACGGCGGATGAAGTCCCTCAGATCATTGGACAGTTTCAGTCGATCCTGGCCGCGCACATACATCATGTGACCGGCGTCATAATAATGGAATTCGGTGCGGCCTTCGGGCCAGCCGGGGCGGTTCATCGAATATTCGGCGAAGTGGAACGGCGTGGCGAAATCATACCAGCCCTGGCCGACCCAGACTTTCGTCTTGCTGTTTTCGCGCAGGGTGCGGGCGAGGCCAGGGGCGACGTTGACATAGGCATCGCGGCCATTGCCCAGGCGCCAGTCCCACGGGCCAACGCCGCCGATGGAGACGTAGCTGCGATCCGTCTTGTAACCGATATCGCCGCGCAGATAGGCGTTCACGGCCGCCGGGTAGGAGGCATCAATGCCGTAGAAGCTGGGATCGTTATCGGGCCCTTCGCCGGCATTGTCATAATCCTTACCGGTATAGCGCGCATCGAGGCGGCCGATGGTGAGGCCACGGTCGCGCAGCAGTTCCTTGTAGAAGCGGCCGGGCGTGACGCGCAGATTGGCTTGTTCCAGATAGGTTTCCGACAGGCCGGTGAAGCGGGCCAGTTCCTTGCGGATGGCGGCGCGTTCGGCGGCGGGCAGGCTGTTCCCCTTGATCAGCGCCGTGATGTAGGCGCCGCTGGCAAAGGCGCGGGCTTCGGCGGCCCAGGCTTCGACACTGGCGGGCTTGTTCGGGATCTTGTCGTGATACCAGGCGGCGGCGGCATAGCTGGGCAGCAGGCCCATATATTGCATCTCGTTGCCCTCGTCCTCGGCTTCCAGCCCGAAATCGAGGATGGCTGAGATGAGGATGACGCCGTTGAACGCGACATCATTATATTGCCGGTTCAACTCATAGGCCACGGCGGCCGAGCGGGTGGTGCCATAGGATTCGCCGCCCAGGAACTTGGGTGCGTTCCAGCGGTTGTGCTCGTTCAGCCACAGGCGGATGAACTCCGCGACGGACTTGGCATCGCTGTTGACGCCCCAGAAGTCCTTGGGATCGGTCTTGCCCAGGGCATGGCTCCAGCCGGTGCCGACCGGATCGATGAACACCAGATCCGCCACATCGAGCAGCGATTCCGGGTTGTCGCTGATGTCGTAGGGCGGCGCGCCGTCGTCCTTGGCATCGGGAATGTTCACCCGCTTCGGCCCAAAGGCACCCATGTGCAGCCACAGGCTGCCAGACCCAGGCCCGCCGTTGAACAGGAAGAACACCGGGCGGTTCGGTTCAGGATTGTCCTTCAGATAGGTGGTGGAGAAGATGGCGGCAGTGGGCTTGCCCTCCTTGTCCTTCAGGAAGGTTTCGCCGACCACGGCGGTATAATTCATCTTCACCCCGCCGAAGGTGCCGCTGCGCTTGACAACGACGCGGTTGGGAGTGCCAGAGGCCTGCGATGCGGCTTCGGCGGCCTTTTCGGCTGGTTTGTCAGCGGCTTGGGCGAAGGCGGGTACCGCCAGCGCAGCGGCCAGCGCGATCAGCGAAACGAAACGAGCCATGATATTCTCCCCTTTGACCCTCCGGATAGCCGGCAGTCACGGGGAGTTCAATCAGAAGCCTTTGGCGACGCCGGGTCGATGGGCGCATCAGCCGGTGCTGATTTCACCAATTTGCCAACGCCCCACGCGCCGATCGCCGCGGCCGCAAGACCGAGCGGCGACACACGGCGCAGCACGAACGGCAGGGCAACGGCGGCGACATTGCCGATCGGCCCCAGCTGCGATCCCGAAACGCGCGAGGCGATCTGGCGGCTGGCGGCAGCGGCAACGGCACGAACAGCAAGGCGGGCAAGCGGATTGGCCATGAGTCGGCTCCCTTTGTTGCCACCATCATAGCACAGGTGAAGCGCACAAGCCTCGCGCCGTGCGGGCCGGCGTCCCGGTTGCGATCAGGGCTTTGCGGCTGGGGTGATTTTCGCGGCGCTGGTGGCGCCTGAAAATGTGTCGACCGCCGTCACCCAAACGGCGCCTGGCGGAACGGCGCCGGCAAAACGCCCGGTCTGCCCCGCCCACTGCAACGGCACCGCAGCGCCGCCTGCCCAGGCCTTCACCTCGAACCGCTTCTCATCCCATAGCGTTCCCGGTGCGATCGGGCAGCCACACAGCATCGAAACGTCGGCCACCACCTGGCCGCCCTCGCGCCGCGCCGTGAACGCCAGGCCGGGCAATTCCACCACCCAGCCATCGCCCACCACAGGCTGGCCAGGGATCAGCCAGCGGGTTTCGGCCTTGGACACCGCCACGCCGGCCGGCTTCATCGGACCCGTGATCACCACCCGGATTTCCCTGGGCTCGCTGATGTCGATGCTGGTGGTGAAGTGCGCCGACTTGTCATCCGCCATCGGCGTGCCCCGCGGGCTGCCGGGCATGATCTTCGCGGTATCGCCGGTACCGCCGTCAATATGCCCCTCGGCCAGCTTGGCGCCGGTGGCGGCATCGGCCAGCACGACATCCACGCCGCCCATGCCGGTGCCAATGAACTTGGCGCCCTGGCTCAACACCCGCACCGTCACCGGGGTCGGCACGGCCAGCGCCGGGGTTGCGCCAAGCAGCGCGGCAATCAGGATCAGGCGGTTCATGGGTTTTCTCCCTTCAGGCGGGCGGCAGCAGCCCGCATTTCGGCATCGCGGTGGCCCAGGCGCTGGGCGGTGATGGCCCGCACATTGGCGACGATATCGGATCGTGCCGAAGCAGGCGTGCCGCCCTCATGGCTTTCCGGATCATATTCCAGCGCCAGCCGGATGGTGGCGGCCACATCCGGCCCGTGCAGATGATCCAGCACCCGGAAGGCGAAATCGATGCCGCTGGTCACGCCGCCGGCGGTGATGACGTTGCCATCGAAAACGGTGCGTTCCGCCACAAATTCGGCGTCGAACAGCGGCAGATAATCGCCCCACGCCCAATGGCAGGCCGCGCGGCGACCCTTCAGCAGGCCGGCGGCGGCAAGGATCAGCGATCCGGTGCACACGCTGGTGAGCCATTTGAGCCCCGGCGCCTGCGCGCGCAGCCAGCCCAGCGTCTCCTCGTCATTCATCACCGCCGAACAGCCATAGCCACCGGGCACGCAGAGCAGATCAAACTGGCCCGATTCGGACAGGGTGAGCGTTGGCATCAGCGCCAGCCGGCAATCGCTCATCACCGGATCCATGGTCTTGGCGACATAATCCAC
>JAIXPM010000043.1 GCA_027486275.1 Sphingomonadales bacterium
GTGGCGGACTTCTGCCACTTGGTTTCCATGCCGAGCAGGCCCACGAACCAATCATTGGTCAGCACGCCCGGCTTGGCGGTGAACACGCCCACCTTGCTGGCGCCGGCGTTGGCATCCAGCACGCGCAGACCGCCAACCAGCACAGTCATTTCCGGCACGGTCACGCCCAGCAGGTTGGCACGATCGATCAGGCCCTGCGTCGGGTTGTAGAAGCTGTCCGCCGTCCAGTAATTGCGGAAACCATCGGCCTTGGGCTCCAGCGCGGCAAAGCTGGCCACGTCGGTCTGCGCCTGTGACGCATCGGTGCGGCCCGGCGTGAAGTTCAGCGTGATCGCAACGCCAGCATCAGCCGCGGCCTTTTCCACCGCCGCATTGCCGGCCAGCACGATCAGATCGGCCATGCTGATCTTGCGGGCACCGGCCTTGTTGAAATCGGCCTGCACCTTGCTCAGAACCGGCAGCACCTTGGCCAGTTCGGCCGGGTTGTTGATCGCCCAATCCTTCTGCGGGGCGAGCCGCAGCCGGCCGCCGTTCACACCACCACGGCCATCGGTGCCGCGATAGGAGGCCGCCGCCGCCCAGGCGGTGCGGACGAGTTCCGGCACGGTCAGGCCGCTGGCCAGAACGTTCGCCTTCAGGGTCGCCACGTCGGCATCGTTCACCAGCGGGTGATCAACCGCCGGCACCGGATCCTGCCAGCTCAACACTTCCTTGGGTGCATCCGGGCCGATGTAACGGGTGCGCGGGCCCATGTCGCGGTGGGTCAGCTTGAACCAGGCGCGGGCGAAGGCATCTTCGAACGCCTTGGGGTTCTTCAACCAATTCTGCGTGATCTTCTTGTAGGAAGGATCGGTGCGCAGCGCGAGATCGGTCGTGAACATGATCGGCGCGTGATAGACGCCCTCGCGGTGGGCATCGGGCACGAACTTCTGGTCCTTGGCGTCCTTGGGCTCCCACTGGATGGCGCCGGCCGGGCTCTTGGTCTGCACCCATTCAAAGCGATACAGATTTTCCAGATACTGCATCGTCCACTGGGTCGGCGCCGACGTCCACGCGCCTTCCAGGCCCGAGGTGATGGTATCGGCACCCTTGCCGCTGCCCATCTTGTTTTCCCAGCCAAAGCCCTGCTTTTCAAGGGACTCCGCCGCCGGTTCCTTGCCCACGTTGGTGGCGCTGCCGGCACCGTGCGCCTTGCCGAACGTGTGGCCACCGGCGATCAGCGCGGCGGTTTCCTCGTCGTTCATCGCCATGCGGCCAAAGGTTTCGCGGATGTCGTTGGCGGCCAGCTGCGGATCAGGCACGCCGTTCGGGCCTTCCGGGTTCACATAAATCAGGCCCATCTGCACGGCGCCCAGCGGCCCCGCCAGCTTGCGGCCGGCGCTGTAACGCTTGTCGTCCAGCATCTTGTTTTCCGGGCCCCAATAGACCTTGTCGGCTTCCCAATCATCGGTGCGGCCACCGGCAAAGCCGAACGGCTTGAAGCCCATGGTTTCAAGGCTCACGTTGCCGGCCAGCACCATCAGATCGGCCCAGCTCAGCGCGCGGCCATATTTGGCCTTCACCGGCCACAGCAGGCGGCGGGCCTTGTCGAGGTTGCCGTTGTCCGGCCACGAGTTCAGCGGTTCAAAGCGCTGCTGGCCACCACCGGCGCCGCCGCGGCCATCGGCGATGCGATAGGTGCCGGCGCTGTGCCAGGCCATGCGGATGAAGAACGGGCCGTAATTGCCATAGTCAGCCGGCCACCAGGGCTGGGTGGTGGTCAGCACCTTGGCGATATCGGCCTTCACCGCCTTCAGATCGAGCTTGGAGAATTGGGCCGCATAATCGAAATCCGGGCCGTAGGGGTTGGATTGCGGCGCCTGCCCACGCAGCGGGGCGAGATCGACCAGTTCCGGCCACCAGAATTGCGGCGTGGTGTTGCTGCTCATGCTGGCTTCCATGGCAGTGGCGCTGCCGGCGCTCAGGCTGGCAATGGCCAGTGCGATGATCGATGCGAATGAACGTGACATCTGCGTGTTATCCCTCTCTTGCAATCCGGGGTTGCCCCGATGCCACCGTCCATAGGCCCCAACGTTCAAATCAAGAAATTGATTGTCCCTCCAGCTGCAATCGAAAAAATCGCTAAGCCAAAACGAAAAAGGGCCGGCCCTGCGGCCAGCCCCTTCACGTGCCCGTAGGAAACCCCGGATCAATCCTTGGCGCGTTCCACATAGCTGGAATCATCAGTGTTGATCACGATGCGCGTGCCGGCTTCGATGTGCGGCGGCACCATCACGCGGGCGCCGGATTCCACGATCGCCGGCTTGTAGCTGGACGATGCGGTCTGCCCCTTCACCACCGGTTCGGTCGAAAGGATGGCCATCGTCACGCGGGTCGGCAGGGTGATGGTGATCGCCTTGCCGTCGAACATCAGAATCTTGCACTCGGCATTTTCCTGCAAAAATCCGATACCATCGCCGATCATCGCCTCGGTCAGGCTGATCTGATCGTAATTCTCGTTGTTGATGAAGATATACTCGTCCCCATCCTTGTAGAGATAATTGTGCGGCACTTCCTCCACGAACGCCTTTTCCAGGGTATCCGTGGTCTTCACCGTGATCACTGTCTTCACGCCATCGGTGATGCGGCGCATGTCGATGGTGGTGGTGGGCGTGCCCTTGCCGGGCCGGAAGGTTTCGGCCTTCAGCACGACATAGAGATGGCCATCCTCATGCTCGATGACCTGACCCTTGCGGAAATTGCTCGCGATTTCCTTGACCATAACTTCCCCTATGCGCGATGGCGCTGAAACATGCGCAGCCGTTAGGGCATGGCGCGACCGTTGTTCAAGGAAAATCATCTTGCCCCGCCCGTTCTGGCACGCCGACATCCACGCCGATCGCCGCCCGTTCCTGATCGGGCGGGGCCGCGTGAAAGCCGCGCTGGCCGGCTGGTTTGCTGATCAGGGTTTCATAACGGTGGAATGCGGCGCGGTGCAGATCAGCCCGGGCAACGAGACACATCTGCACGGCTTCCCCGTGCAATGGCGCCCCGAAGGCGGGAGCGAGCAAACACTCTACCTCCACACCAGCCCCGAATTCGCCGCCAAGAAACTGCTGGCAGCCGGTGAAGCAATGATCGTCGATTTCGCCCGCGTCTGGCGCAATGGCGAAC
>JAIXPM010000303.1 GCA_027486275.1 Sphingomonadales bacterium
CAGGACATGCATTACACCACTGCCGATGGCCGCCGCGTTCTGGATGGCACCGCTGGCCTGTGGTGCGTGAACGCCGGTCATGGCCGTGAACCCATCGTCAAGGCGATCCAGCAGCAGGCCGCAGTGCTTGATTATGCGCCCACCTTCCAGCTGGGCCATCCGCTGGCCTTCCAGCTTGCCTCCCGGGTTGCCGGGATCATGCCAGAAGGGTTGGACCGGATCTTCTTCACCAACTCGGGTTCCGAAAGCGTCGATACCGCGCTCAAGATCGCGTTGGCCTATTGGCGGGCCAAGGGCCAGGGCCAGCGCATCCGCCTGATCGGGCGGGAACGCGGCTATCACGGCACCGGTTTTGGCGGCATTTCGGTGGGTGGTATCGTCACCAACCGCCGCACCTTTGGCACCGGCCTGGCGGGCACCGATCATCTGCCACACACGCATGATCCGGCGCGCAACGCCTTTTCAAAAGGCCAGCCCGCCCATGGCGCGGAGTTTGCCGACCGGCTGGAAGCGATGATCGCCCTGCATGGCCCCGATACCATCGCTGCCGTCATCGTCGAGCCGCTGGCCGGTTCCACCGGCGTGCTGGTCCCGCCGGTGGGCTATCTCGAACGGCTGCGGGCGATCACGGCGCAACATGGCATCCTGCTGATCTTCGACGAAGTGATCACCGGCTTCGGTCGCATTGGCGCGGCGACTGCGGCCGAGCGGTTCGGCGTCACGCCCGACATCATCTGCCTCGCCAAGGGCCTGACCAACGCTGCCGTTCCGATGGGCGCGGTAGCGGCGGCTCGCCATGTTCATGATGCCATCGTCGACGCACCCGGCGACGTGCCTGGGATCGAACTGTTCCACGGCTACACCTATTCCAGCCACGCGCTGGCCTGCGCCGCCGGCATCGCCACGATCGATCTTTATGCCAACGAAGGCCTGTTCGCCCGCGCCCGGGCGCTGGAAAGCCATTGGGAAGCGGCGATGCACAGCCTTGCCGGCCTGCCGCACGTGATCGACATCCGCAATTTCGGCCTGATTGGCGCCATCGAACTGGCTCCCCGCCCCGGCCAGCCGGGTGTGCGCGGACAGGAGATTTTCCGCGCCATGTTCGATTCGGGCCTGCTGATCCGCGTCACCGGCGACATCATCGCGCTGTCGCCGCCGCTGATCATCAGTGAAGCCCAGATCGACGAGATTGCCGATCGGCTCGGCGCGGGCCTGCGGCAGTTGGCCGATGCCTGATAGCGGACAATCCATGCCATGCGTTGATCTCTTCGCACAGGGAATCATTACGGAGATGTAATTTTTTCGTACGGCCCGCCTTGGCATGGCGGGGGCTTGCCCCTACATGGGCCAGTGTTGCCCGCAGCAGGTGACAGGAGAGACATGGCCGCCAAGGATCTTGCGAAGATGGACCTCAACCAGCTGGTGTACAGCTGGCTGAAAGACATTCTTTGGCCTGAGAAGAATTATTTCTGGCTGGCGATCATCTATGGCGTTGGTATCGCCCTGCTTGGCCTTGCCACGCCGATTTCCGTGCAGTTGCTCATCAACAGTATCGCCAATACCGCGCTGCCGGTGCCGTTGTTCACCCTGGCCGCAATCCTGTTCGGTCTGCTCATCGTGTCGGGCCTGCTGTCGGTGCTGCGCATCCACTTGATGGAATTCTATCGCCGTCGCTTCATGGCGCGGCTGGTTGCCGATGTGACCATGCGGGCGATCAACGCGGCTGATCCTTTCTTTCAGGATGATCGCCGCTTCGATCTGTTCAACCGCTATTTTGAAATGGTGAACATGCAAAAGGCGGTGCCGTCGCTGTTGATCGGCGGTTTCACCATCATCCTGAGCATGATCGTCGGGTTCGTTGTCACCAGTTTCTATCACCCGTTTTTCCTGGCCTTCAACCTGGTGCTGATCGCGCTGTTGTGGGCGGTGTGGGCGATCTGGTCCAAGGGCGCGATGAAAACCTCGATCATTCTCTCTCACGAAAAATACAACGCTGCGCATTTCATCGAAACCGTGGGTGCGTCCAACGGCTTCTACAAATCGGCCCGCCACATCGATTATGCGCTGGAAGGCGCGGAACGGGTATCGGCCAATTATGTGAAGGCCCACGCCGATCATTTCGCCTACCAGTTCCCGCAAACCATCGCCTTCTACTTCCTCTATGCCGCAGCGTCGGCGGGCCTGCTGGCGCTGGGTGGCTGGCTGGTGATCCAGGAACAATTGTCGATCGGGCAATTGGTGGCGGCCGAACTCATCCTGTCCGGCGTGTTTGCCGGCATGAACAGCCTCTATTCCTATCTCGACGATTGGTACGATCTTGTCGCCTCCATCGAGGAACTGTCCCTGCTCTATGGCCTGAAGCAGGAAGCAAAGCCGGTTGCCGGCCTGGCGGCGCCCAGCGGCGGCGCGCTGGAAATGAGCCAGGTGCGTTTTGCCCTGCCGGTCGGCGGGGCCACGGTGAATCTGCAGATCGCTGCCGGCAGCCGTCTCGTCTGCCAGGGCGTTCCGGGCATGGAACGCGAATTTGCCGATCTGCTGAAGCGGCTGGAAAAGCCACAATCGGGCCTTATCACGCTGGGCGGCGTTGATATCGCGCTGATGGACCCGCTGGCGCTGCGTTCCGACATCG
Source organism: Sphingomonadales bacterium (assembly GCA_027486275.1). The sequence goes on from JAIXPM010000303.1 coordinate 2,630, forward strand.
CCGTGCTCGATCGGGCTGCCATCGTGGAATCGACCATTGCCGATTATCTGCGCCTGGCCAACCCGGCCAAGAATGCCGCAGACCAGATGGCGGCCTTGAAGCTGGTGGGCCTGGAAGACCGACTGGCGCTGCTGCCCGATGGCCTGCACACGCGCCTTTCCTCGACCGGTGCACCGTTCACCGTGGCCAAGATGATGCAGCTGAAACTGGCGGCTGCGATCCTGTCGGAACCGCGGATCCTGGTATTGTCGCCGCTGTTCGACACGGTGGCGCGCGCGCGGCTGAAGGCGGTGTTCGATCATTTCCGTGACACCCAGACCACCATTCTCTATTTCAGCAATCGGCCCGAAGATCTGGTGCTGGATGGCTATCTGTGGTTGGGCCTTGATCACCAGCTGATCACCCGGGATCGTGCCACCTTCGATGGCCTGCGCGCCGCCGCCGGCCGGGAGACCGTCGATGGCGACTGATCGCACCAGCCTGCCCGACGGCCATTTCGCCACCCTGCGCGGCCTTAATCCCCCGCCGGTGATGCGCATCTTTGCCCGAATGGTGGTGATCGGCATCATCGCCGTCCTGGCGTTCATCATCTTCACGCCCTGGGTGCAGACGGCGCAGGGCACTGGCAGCGTGATCGCCTATGATCCGCGCGACCGGCAGCAGAACATCACCGCGCTGGTGCCTGGCCGGCTTGATCGCTGGTTCGTCACCGATGGCGCCCAGGTGAAGGCCGGTGATCCCATCGCCCGGGTGATCGAC
>JAIXPM010000444.1 GCA_027486275.1 Sphingomonadales bacterium
ACCCTTGATCTGGGTGCGCAACTCTTCACGCTTCTCGTGCACCGATGCGATCACCGGCCCCATCGCGACGCCCAGATCCACCAGCACGGCTTCAGCCAGTTGCAGGCTGCTCTCCACGGTTTCGGGCACGGCATCGGTGGCCCCGGCACCATAGAGCGTGCCGGCATGTTCGGCATCGCGGGCGCGCACCACGATGCACAGATCGGGGTGGCTGGCGCGGATGCGGCGCACCAGCAGATCGAGCATGCGCATGTCGTCGATGGTGAGCACCACGGCACGGGCATGATCCAGTTTCAGGCGATCAAGCAGTTCGGGGCGGCGGGCGTCGCCATAGATTACGCGCTTGCCGCCGCGGCGCAGGCGCTGCACCTCGTCAGGGTCGCTGTCCACCGCCAGCCAGGGCTGGCCGTGCATATCCAGCATCTGCGCCACCAGCCGGCCAACGCGGCCATAGCCGATGATCACGGTCTGCTGGTCGGCCGCTTCTGGCGCAGGCTCCTGCAGGTCTTCGTTGCTCTGGGCCTCAAGCTGCGCGCCGGCCAGCCCGAGCAGCGGCGCCAGCGCCAGCGTGAGCGAGGCTATCGCCAATGCATATTGTGCTTCGACGCCGCCGATCAGCCGCGCTGAAACAGCGGCGCCCAGCACGATCAGGCTGGTTTCGGACGGGCTGGCCAGCAGCAGCGCGACATGGCCAGCAACGCCCCGGCGTGCCTGCCGCACGCGCAGCAGGCCATAGATGGCGCCGCCCTTGAGCAGGATCACCGCCACCGTGCCGCCCAGCACGGGCCAGGGATTTTCGGCAATGGCCCCCAGATCAAGGCCGCTGCCCACCCAGATCAGGAACACACCGAGCAGCAGGCCTTCGAATGGCTGGATCGCCGCTTCGATCTGCCGACGATAATCGCTGGTGGACAGCATCAGCCCGGCGGTGAGCGCACCCACGGCCGGTGACAGGCCGGCTACCGCCGCCGTGGCCGCTGAACCGATCAATACGACCAGCGCAGCAGCAAGGAACAGTTCCGACCGGCGGGTGCGCGCAGCCTGCAGGAACAGCGGCGGCACGATGTGGCGGGCAAACAGCGCGATGCCGATCAGTGCCCCCACACCGATGGCAAGGCTGCGGCCGAAACTGCCGCCCGCGTCACTGGCCGCTGCGGCGCCGATCAGCAGCAGCATCGGCGCGATGGCCAGATCCTGAAACAACAGCACGCCCAGCGCCTTGCGCCCGGCCTGGCTGTTGATACGCCCGCTGGCCGAGAGCAGTTGCAGGCCCACCGCCGTGGACGACAGCGCCAGCGCGCCGGCAATGGCGGCCACCGCCACTGGCGGCAGGCCAGCCACATACAGCACTGCCGCGATCAGCCCGCCGCAGAGTAGCATCTGCTGGCTGCCGAGACCAAAGATCAGGTTGCGCATGGTGCGGATGCGATCGAGGCTGAGTTCCAGCCCGAGTGCAAAAAGCAGTAGCGCTACGCCCAGTTCCGCTGGCGCCCCCAGGCTTTCAGGGTTGGACAGTGCCAACCAGTCCAGCCCGGGAAATTGCCCCAGCCCGAACGGCCCGGCCGCCACGCCGATCAGGATGAAGCCGATCACCGGCGAGATGCGCAGCGCGGCAAAGGCCGGAATCACCAGCCCGGTGGCGCCCAGCACCAGCACCATGTCCTTGAAGGCAGAGCTGTCGAGGTTGAGCGCCATTTGAATACCATGGCGGCTGCGGCGCGGGATGTCACGCCTCAGGCGCGGCGCAGCGCTTCCCGCTCGAACAGCACCAGCGGCATGGCGCCCAGCCGCAATATTTCGTGGAACTGGCGCACGTCGAACGCGGCGCCCTGCTTGGCCTTTACAATGTCGCGCACCGCAAGCCACTTGGTGTGGCCGATCTTGTAGCTCAACGCCTGGCCGGGCGCTGCGCAATAGCGCACGATTTCGCGGGTGGTACGGCCGCGGGCAAAGCCGGTGGTATCCACCATATACTGGATCGCCTGATCCTTGCTCCAGCGTTTGTGGTGGATGCCGGTATCGACCACCAGCCGTGTGGCGCGGAACAGCAGGCTTTGCAGATAGCCGATGCGTCCCAATGGGTTGCCATCGTAATAGCCGATCTCGTGCGCGAGCGTCTCGGCATACAGCGCCCAGCCTTCGGTATAGGCGCTGTAGCCGGCGCGGCGGCGGATCGGCGGGACATCGGGGCTTTCCAGCGCCAGCATCACCTGAAAATGATGGCCGGGGATGCCTTCGTGGAAGGTGATGGTGGGCAGGCCAAACTTGGGCCGGTCGAAACTGTCGGTCAGGTTGATGAAGAAGGTGCCATTGCGGCTCCCATCCGGTGTGCCCGCCTGGTAATAAGCGCCGGCGCCGCCTTCCTGAATAGCCACCGGCACGCGTTTCACATCCAGCTTTGATTTGGGCTGGCTGATGAACAGTTTTTCGAGTTGCGGGTACATGCACGCGGCATGGCTGCGCAGTTCACTGAGCAACTCCTCCTTGCCGGCATCGGTGTTGGGATAGGTCTGGTCCGGCCGCTCGTTCAGGGCCACCAGCCGCTGGCCAACCGTGCCCTGGGTGAGACCCTGGCCCTTCAGCAGCACATCAAGCTGGCTGGAAATTTCCGCCACCTGAGAAAGGCCAAGCTGATGCACCTCTTCGGCTGTGTAGTCTGTCGTGGTCGAGGATTTGACTGCCGCATCATAATAGGCCGCGCCTTCGGGCAGCTTCCACACGCCGGCATCCATTGTGGCCGTTGCGCGCAATTCTGTGACGGCCGCGATCTGGCGATCGAGCGCGGGGAAGATTTCGCGCTCGACAATGGCCAGCGCACGGCCGCCCCATGCGCCGGCCACATTGGCGGCGACGGCCTTGCGGGTGAGCGCGGTGACCAGTGCCGTCTCGCCGGCCGGGGTGGCACGCAGGCGCTGCATCTGCGGCAGGGCCAGATCGAGCAGGAAGGCCGGCGGCGCCACGCCCATCGCCGCTTCCTCGCGCAGGCGCTGCGTGTTCTGATCGAGCGCGCCAGCAAAGGCGGACAGGCGGCCCAGCCAGGCCTCGGCATCGTCGCTGTTGTTCACCCGGTGCTGATTTTCCAGGAACCCGGGCACCTCGCGATAGGCGCCATCGCTGTGCGTGAGCACATAGGGCGCGAAATTGCCGCCGGCGCTGCCGAAGCTGAAGCGGGTTTCATTCATCACCCGGCGCGACAGATCATATTCGACCACGTCGCGATCGAGACGGCGGGCAGACGAAAGGGCGTCTGTCGGGATGGCGCGCAGCCGTTCGAGTTGCCTCGTGGCGCGGGCCAGATCGGCGGCGCGGCCAGCGCGGCTGTAATCCGAAAGGCGCGATTTCAGGCCGGCGTTGGCGCCGGTGTCGAGCCCCAGCGCGGTGGCCCGTTCGGGGGAATCGGCGATCCCTTCAGCAAAAATCGCATCGAACAGTTCGAGCAGTTGATCATCGGCGGTCGGCCGCGCCAGCGCCGGGCCGGTAACGCCAAGCGCGGCGGTGCCAGCCAGTAACTGGCGGCGGCTGATGGTGAAATCCGACATGTCACTCTCCCCTGCGAAGCCTGCCTAATGGCGGGCCGGGCAGGGGAGGGCAAGCGCGGCCTTACAAACCTTTGACGATGGCGGCATCGAGATTGGCGCGAACGGCTTCGAAGAATTTCTCCGTGGTCATCCAGGCCTGATCGGGGCCGATCAGCAGCGCCAGATCCTTGGTCATCGCACCCGATTCCACGGTTTCGACGCAAACGCGCTCCAGTGTTTCGGCGAATTTCGTCACCATCGGCGTGCCATCCAGCTTGCCGCGATGCTTCAGGCCGCCGGTCCAGGCAAAAATGCTGGCGATCGGGTTTGTACTGGTCGGCTTGCCTTCCTGGTGCATACGATAATGGCGGGTCACGGTGCCGTGCGCGGCTTCGGCTTCCACCGTCTTGCCATCGGGCGTCAGCAGGATGCTGGTCATCAGGCCAAGGCTGCCATAGCCCTGCGCCACCATGTCCGACTGCACGTCGCCGTCGTAATTCTTGCAGGCCCAGACGAACTTGCCCGACCATTTCAGGGCGGAGGCGACCAGATCGTCGATCAGGCGATGTTCGTAAACGATGCCGGC
>JAIXPM010000315.1 GCA_027486275.1 Sphingomonadales bacterium
GCGCCGATGCCAAACCCGCCGGCCTTTGTCGAGGTGAACGGCTGGAACAATTCCTGCCTGATGAACCTGGCCGACATGCCGTGGCCGCGATCGGCGAGCGTGACGACAAGTTCGCTGCCCGCCACGGCCACGTCGAAGCGGATCGGGGTGCCGGCCGGGGAGGCATCCATGGCATTTTGCAGCAGGTGCGCGAACATCTGTTCCAGCCTGGCGGCGTCTCCGGAGACCATCGCGTGATCAGCCATGTCGCCCACGTGCAGGGTCATCGCCGGCCAGGCGCCGGCCCGTGATTTCACCAGCAGGCGAAGCAGGCTGGCAACAGGCACTGGTGCGTCCGCCGCGGGCAGCCCCGTGGCGCGTTGCGATAGCCACGACAGCAGGGCGTTCATCTTGCCCACCGATTCCTTCAGTGTTGCCACCATGTCGGTCCGGAATTCCGGATTGTCGGCATGGCGTTCGGCATTGCGCGCCAGCAAAGACAATTGGCTGACCAGATTCTTGATATCGTGCAGGATGAAGGCAAAGCGGCGGTTGAATTCCTCGAACCGGCGCGCCTCTTCCAATGCCGACTGGCCGCGGCTTTCGGCGACATAGCTGCCCACCTGGCGGCCAAGCGTTTTCAGCAGTTCCTCGTCTTCCCAGCCCAGCCGGCGCGGCACCAGGCTGCGACCGATCAACAGCACACCGGCCAGCGCATCGCGGTTGAAGGCCGGCAGCACCAGCCAGTATAGCCGATCGGCCGCCAGCCACGCCGGCAGTTCGGGCGCACCGGGCAATTCGCCATCGCGCACCATTTCAAGATCGAGCAGCCGATCCTGCCGCAACCAGGCGACCAAGGGCGTATCCATGGCCAGCGCTTCGGGCGGGCGATCGGCCATCTGCCAGGTGGCGCCGGGGCTGAAGCGATCATCATCGGGCACCAGCAACCAGCCGCCGCGCGCTTCCAGCACGCTGGCCACGGCCTGGACCACGCGTTCAGGCAACCCTTGCGCATCGCCCGGTGCCGAAACGGTGGCGATAAAACGCAGCCATTCACTGCGATAATCATAGCGGTAGCGGTAGAAATTGCGTGCGATCGCCACCCGCAGCCAGGCCCGGAACCGATCCGACACCAGGATCACGGCGGCCAGCATGAAGGTGGCAAACAGGAAGCTGACCTGCAGCAGCGTGCCCCAATTGCCGCCCACCAGTTTCAGCGCGTAGGCCAGCAGCGACATGGCGATCAGGTAGAAACCAACGCCTGAGAAGGCGACGGTCTGGAAGGCAACATTGCGCGATACCCGCGCGCCGCGCACCCAGTTTTCGCGGGTGGCAAACAGGAACAGCAGCACCAGCAGCGCGCTCACAGCGCCACGGATGTTGTAGAGATCGACCGAGGCCGGCGGCAGCAGGAAAGCCAGCGTGTAGAAGTTCAGATCATAGAGGAACAGACCGGCCAGGCCGATGGCGAGCAGACGAATGCCGGAAAGCTGGCCACCGCGTGAAGCGATGTAGAGATTGTGGCTGAGCACGAGACCGGTGACCGAGGCTGCAATGCGGATCACCAGGAAGAGGCTGGCCACCACATCGCCTTCACCCACCAGAGCGCTCTGTCCGGCGCCGGCGATATCGATGACAAACTGCAGGGCGAGCACGAAGCCGAGGATGCCGCCCACCCAGAAGGAAGAGCGGCCCTCGCCCTCCCCGCCCAGCCATGTTGGCCGCAGCAGATACAGCAGCACCCCGATCCAGGCCCCGACCTTCAGGGTTTGCAGACGCGAGATCCAGGGTTGCAGGCCGGGATCAATCAGCATGCTGGCAGCAAAGCTGCCGGCCCACAACGCGGTTACAAGGGCAGCACCGGCCAGCCACAGATTGATGCCGCGGCGCTGTTTGGAGAGTGCGGCGAAGAACAGGCCGACATAGGCGATCAGCGCCAGCAAGTGGCTGAGCAGGCCGACTTCGGTGAGCGCGATCACATTGGCGCTCCATGCGAACTGGTCTGAACTCTTGTCACCGCGATCTGTCCCTGCGCCCACCTGGCCGCAGCCTATCGCCATGCGCGCCAAAGTGCCACCCCGTGCGCCAGGGCTGATCATTGCAACAGATGTGATCATCTATCTTGTAATAAGCATGTATGCTAAATTCTGGGCATGAACTCGCTTGCCGCCACTGTGGAGCCGGCCATCGCGCCCTTTACTTCGCCCGATACCATCGGCGTGCTGGTGTCCGATGTGACCCGGCTGCTGCGCCGCCGGTTCGATGCCCAGGCGCGGTCCATCGGTGTGTCCCGCGCGCAATGGCGGGTGCTGATCGCGCTGGCACGGGCCGAGGGCATCAACCAGGCTGGATTGGCGGAGCGTCTGGATGTGGAAACCATCACGGTTGGCCGCATGGTCGACCGGCTGGAAGAGGCCGGGCTGGTGGAACGCAGGGCCGATCCCGCCGATCGCCGGGCCTGGCGGCTGTTCCTCACCCCGCGCGCGCATCCGATTCTGGCGGAACTGCAGGCGGTGGCGGTTGGTGTGCGCGCCGAAATGCTGGCAGGGTTGAGCGCCGACGAGGAAGCCGCCCTGCAAGGCCTGCTGCAGCGCCTGCGCGGCAACCTGGATGGTCGCGAAGGATCGGCGGCATGAACCAGCGCATCGATCCACCCGTGGCCGGCACAACCTCGCCCTCTCGCTGGCGCAGCCGCGTGGCGATGCTGTCGGTGCCGCTGCTGGTGGCGGCGGCCGGGCTGTGGCTGTGGTTTTCCGGGTTGGGCCAAGTGACGACCGACAATGCCTATGTGCGGGTCGACAAGCTGGCGATTTCCAGTGACGTCACCAGCCGGGTGCGGCGGGTGTTCGTGGCCGAAAACCAGCCGGTGAAGCGCGGCCAGGTGGTGATCGAGCTGGTTGATACCCCGTTCCGCATCGCGCTGGCTCAGGCCGAAGCCCGGCTGGCCGATGCGCGCCGCCAAGTGCGCGGCCTGCGCAACGATACCGGTGGCAGCGCCGCCGATGTGGCGGCCAAGCGCGAGGCGCTGGGCTTTGCGCTGACCGAGATGGAGCGCCAGCAGACCTTGCTGGACCGCGGCTTTGCCACCCGCGCCCGGCTGCAACAGGCGCAATATGCCGTGGCCAATGCCCGGGCCGAACTGAACCGCGCGCTTTCTGACGACGCAGCCGCCCGCACCGCCGCCAATGGCGTGCAGGACGTGGAGCAGCACCCACTGGTGATGACCGCCGCTGCGGTGCGCGACAAAGCGGCGTTTGAACTGGCGCGCACCAAATTGATCTCACCCGCCAATGGCATCGCCACCCAGACCAGCCGGGTGCTGCCGGGCCAGGTGATGGTGCAGGGCGTCGCCGCCTTCAGCGTGATGGTGACCGACAGCGCCTATGTCGAAGCCAATTTCAAGGAAACCGA
>JAIXPM010000133.1 GCA_027486275.1 Sphingomonadales bacterium
CCAGCCCAGCGCGCCGAATAAATCCCCGGCGCGCCATCCAGACCATCAACACACAGCCCGCTGTCATCGGCAATCGCCGGCAGGCCGCTCAGTGTGGCTGCCGACAGCGCCTTCAGCCGGGCATTGCCGATGAAGCTCGTTTCCGTCTCGTCCGGTTCCGGCAAGCCGAGTTCGCCGGCCGATACCACGTCCAGCCCGTGCGGCGCCAAAAGTTCGGCCAGTTCCACCACCTTGCCGGGATTGTGCGTGGCCAGCACCAGCCGGCCCGGCAGCAGCTGCCTCACCGGCCGACCGCCTTCAGCTGGGCGGCGAACACCTCGTTGCAGCCGATGCGGGCCAGCCGCAGCAGGCGCAGCAGCGCTTCCTCGTCGAACGGTTCGCCCTCGGCGGTACCTTGCACTTCCACGATGCCGGCCTGGTTGGTCAGCACGAAATTGGCGTCGGTGCCGGCAGCGCTGTCTTCGATATAATCAAGATCGAGGACAGCATTGCCATTGTGGATCCCGCACGAAATCGCCGCGACCTGAAGGCTCAGCGGATCGCCGGCCAGCGGCGTCTTGGCGTGGATCGCGTCGATGGCGAGGCGCAGCGCCACCCAGGCGCCGGAAATCGCCGCCGTGCGGGTGCCACCATCGGCCTGGATCACGTCGCAATCCAGCGTGATCTGGCGTTCGCCCAGCAGCACCAGATCGGTGACCGCGCGCAGGGAGCGGCCGATCAGGCGCTGGATTTCCTGGGTGCGGCCCGATTGCTTGCCCTTGGCGGCTTCGCGGCTGCCGCGGGTGTGGGTGGCGCGGGGCAGCATGCCATATTCGGCCGTCACCCAGCCCTGGCCCTTGCCGCGCATCCACGGCGGCACACGGTCTTCCACGCTGGCGGTCACCAGCACATGGGTGTTGCCGAACTTGACCAGGCACGACCCTTCGGCGTGCGCGGAAAAGCCGGGGATCATCTCGATGGTGCGCATCTGATCGGGGGCGCGGCCTGATGGGCGCATGGGGCGTGTCTTTCCTGATTGCAGTTGGGTGGGCCATATTGCGTGGGGGCAAGGAAGGGAAGCGCCCATTGCGCCGCGTGCCCACGCACCTTAGATTGCGCCCATGCAGCCAACGAACCAGCAGACCTTGGCGCTGGCCGAGCTCAACACGCGAGCGCGCGAGATTTTCCGGCAGATTGTCGATGCCTATCTGGTGTCGGGTGCGCCGGTGGGCAGCCGCACGCTGTCAAAAGGCGGGTTGGGCCTGTCGCCGGCCTCGATCCGCAATGTCATGCAGGATCTGGAGGAACTCGGCCTCCTGGCCGCGCCGCACACCTCTGCCGGGCGCCTGCCGACCGAACTGGGCCTCAGGATGTTCGTTGATGGCATGATGCAGGCCGCCGAACCGTCGCAGGATGAGCGCGCCGCGCTGGAAGCCGGGCTGGCACCGGGCGTGGCGATGGAAGAGGCGTTGACCCGCACCACCGCCGCGCTGTCGGGCCTGTCGCAGTGCGCCGGGCTGGTGCTGGTGCCGGCGCGCGAACTCGTCGTCCGCCAGATCAGTTTCGTGCCGCTGTCCCCCACCCGCGCGCTGGTGGTGCTGGTCGGCGCCGATGGCAGTGTCGAAAACCGGCTGCTCGATCTGCCAGTGGGCGTGCTGCCGGCCAGCCTCGAAGCCGCGGCCAACTATATCACCACGCGGCTGGCCGGGCTGACGCTGGCCGAAGCCACGGCGCGCATGAGCCAAGAGATCGCTCGTGATCGGGCCATGCTCGATACGCTGACGCAGACGGCAGTGGCGGCCGGGCTGGCGGCCTGGTCTTCGGATGCGGCGGCCCGCCCCGTGCTGATCGTGCGCGGGCAGGCCAATCTGGTCGAAGACGCGGTGGATCTTGAACGGGTGCGCCAGTTGCTGGATGATCTGGAAGACAAGGCCGAACTCATCCGCCTGCTCGACCGCGCCCGCGAGGCAGAGGCAGCGCGCATCTTCATCGGGGCGGAATCGCGCCTGTTCTCGTTGTCGGGGTCCAGCGTCATTGCCGCACCCTATCGCGGGAACGATGGCAAGGTGATCGGCGTTGTGGGGGTTATCGGGCCGACGCGGTTGAACTATGCACGCGTCATCCCCATGGTGGATTACACCGCCCGAACCCTGAGCAGACTGGTATCATGACAGACACAACCGAAAACTCTGGCACGACCGAAAACACCGAAACCCCGGAAAACGAAGCGCCCGAAGCGGCCGCACCGGAGATCGATCTGGCCGAAGCGCTGCTGGCCAAGGATCAGGAAATTGCCGATCTGAAGGATCGCGTGCTGCGCTCCCTGGCGGATCTGGAAAACACCCGCCGCCGGCTGGAGCGCGACAAGGCGGAAGCCACGCAATATGCTGTCACCGGTTTTGCCCGCGACATGCTGGCGGTGGCAGAAAATCTGCGCCGCGCCGTTGCGTCGCTGCCGGCCGAAGGCTTTGACAATGTGCGCGCCGGCATCGAGGCGACCGAGCGCGAGCTGCTGGCGATCTTTGGCCGCCAGGGCATATCCAAGATCGAGATCACGCCGGGCGAACCGCTTGATCCCAATCGCCATCAGGCGATGCTGGAGGTGGAAAGCGACATGGACGCCGGCAGCGTGGTGGCCGAACTGGCCAGCGGCTGGACGATCCGCGATCGCCTGCTGCGCCCGGCGATGGTGAGTGTCGCGCGCGCCTGACCACCACGTCAAACCCCTGACTTGACCTTGCCGGCAGCTTTGGCAGTCTGCCGGCATGTGGCTGTTTGATCGCCTCTTCAAGCGCTTCATGCAGGATGGCGAGTTGGTCGTGATCGACCCGGCCGGCGGCAAGCGGCGCTATGGCAGGCCCGGCGCCACCCGTGCGCCGGTCCGCATCCGTTTGGCCGACAATCCCACGGCACGGGCCATCGCGCTCAATCCGGCGCTCGGCGCGGGCGAGGCCTTCATGGATGGCCGGCTGGTCATCGAGCAGGGCGATATTTTTGCCCTGCTCGATCTCGTCACCCACAATCTGCGCTGGGAACGCGACAATCCGGTGCGCTTTGCGCTGTGGCGGCAGGCAAGGTTGGCGGCGTGGTGGGACGGCATCAATTTCGAGCGCCGATCAAAGCGCAATGTCGCCCATCATTATGACCTTGATGATCGGCTCTACGATCTGTTCCTCGATCCGCACCGGCAATATAGCTGCGCCTATTGGGCGCCCGGCATCACCTCGCTGGAAGCGGCGCAGGAGGCCAAGCTGGCGCATATCGCCGCCAAGCTCGATCTGAAGCCGGGGCAACGCGTGCTCGATATCGGCTGCGGCTGGGGCGGGCTGGCGCGCTACCTGCACAAGGTGTCGGGCGTGCAGGTGACCGGCATCACGCTTTCGGAAGAGCAGTTGAAATATGCCCGCGTCGAAGCCGAACGCCAGGGGCTGACCGGTGTTGATTACCAGTTGATCGACTATCGCCAGATGAGCGGGCAGTTTGATCGCATCGTTTCGGTCGGCATGTTCGAACATGTCGGCCTGCCGCATTACCAGCAGTTCTTTGATACGGTGGAGCGGCTGATGGCCACCGACGGCGTGGCGTTGCTGCACACCATCGCGCGTGCCGACGGGCCGGGCGCCACCGATCCGTGGACGGCGAAGTATATCTTCCCCGGCGGCTATTCTCCGGCGCTGTCGCAGATCGTGCCAGCGGTGGAGCGGGCCTGGCTGTGGATCACCGATATCGAGGTGCTGCGCCTGCATTATGCCCACACGCTGAAGGCCTGGTATGACCGCTGCGCCGCGCAGGAGGATGCGATCACGGCCCTGTACGACGCCCGCTTTTACCGGATGTGGATGTTCTACCTGGCGTCGGCCTGGTGCGCCTTTGCCAATGATGGCCACATGAATGTGCAGATGCAGATGACCAAGCGGCGGGATGCGCTGCCACTTGCCCGTGATTACATGCGCGATGTGGAGAAGGGGTTGCCGGGTGGAGCGCCTTAATCCACCCAGCCCAGTTCCTTTTCCGCCGCCCGCTTGTCCAGTTCCGCCCGGCTGATTTTTTCCGACGCCGATTTCAGCTGGCCACAGGCTGCCATGATGTCCCGCCCGCGCGGCGTGCGCACCGGGGCGCTGATGCCGGCCTTGAAGATGATATCGGAAAAGGCGCGAATGCGTTCCTGCGACGAACATTCATAGATGCTGCCCGGCCACGGGTTGAACGGGATCAGGTTCACCTTGGCCGGCAGGCGATATTTGCGGATCAGCCGCACCAGTTCGTGCGCATCCTCGTCGCTGTCGTTCTTGCCGGCCAGCATCACATATTCAAAGGTGATGCGCCGCGCGTTGTTGACGCCGGGATAATCGGCGCAGGCCTGCAGCAATAGCTCGATGCCGTATTTCTTGTTGATCGGCACGATCTCGTCGCGGATTTCCTTGGTGACGGCGTGCAGCGACACAGCGAGATTGACGCCGATCTCCTTGCCGGCCCGCGCCATCATTGGCACCACGCCGCTGGTTGAGAGCGTGATGCGGCGCTTCGAAAGCCCCAGGCCATCACCATCCATGACGATCTGCAACGCATCGCGGACATTGTCGAAATTATACAGCGGCTCGCCCATGCCCATCATCACGATGTTGGTGAGCATGCGGCCTTCGGCGGTATAATTGCTGCCCGCATTGTGCGCGCCGGGCACCCACGGCACATCATCCTCGTCCAGATCGTCGGCGGCATCGCTGGCGGTGGGGCGGGTGATCGGCACTGGCGTGGCGCCCGGCCATTCCCCCAGTGCATCGCGCGCCAGCATGACCTGGCCCACGATTTCGGCCGCCGTCAGGTTGCGCACCAGCTTCATCGTGCCAGTGTGGCAGAAACGGCAATTCAATGTGCAGCCGACCTGTGAAGACACGCACAGCGTGCCGCGCCAGGCATCGGGGATGAACACGCATTCGGCTTCCTCGCCGTCGCCGAAGCGGAGCAGCCATTTGCGGGTGCCGTCGCTCGACACTTGTGCCGTCACCACTTCCGGGCGGCCCACGACGAAATGGTCATCCAGCAGCGCGCGCGTGTCCTTGGCGATATTGGCCATCGCCGAAACTTCGGTGACACCGCGATGATAAAGCCAGTGCCACACCTGGCTGGCGCGCATGTTCACTTGCTTGGCCGGCAAGCCGATCTCGGCCAGCGCGGCGCGCAGTTGATCTTTCGACAGGCCGATCAGTGCCCGCTTGCCATCGGCACGCGCCACGGCCTTGCGTGGCAGCACCATCGGATCAGACAGGCCGGGGATGGGCATCACGTCCGCAGGCAGCGCCCCGTTGTCGCTATGGTCATTGGTCGGGGAGGCATCGTTGTTCATCGCGCGGGCCATATCGCAATTTGGCCGCAGCGTAAAACAGCTTGCGCCGCCACGGTTGCGCAGCGACACCGGGGCTTCTGATCGGGGGGTGTGATGGCGTCTGTCTTGTCCAACCGCAATCTGGCC
>JAIXPM010000038.1 GCA_027486275.1 Sphingomonadales bacterium
ATGGTTACGGGCCTCGCCCGCCCTGACGCCGGGGATATCAGCGTGTTCGGGGTGGATGCGCTGGCCGATCCGATTGCTGCCAAGCGCCTGATCGCCTGGCTGCCCGACGAGCCCTTGCTCTATGACAAGCTGACACCTCTCGAGTATCTGGCCTTTATCGCCGGCCTGTGGAAGGTGCCGGCCGCCGCTGCCGAACCGCGCGCCGAAGCCTTGCTGAAGCGCTTGACCCTTTGGGACAAGCGCGACAGCCGCTGCGAAGGCTTTTCGCGCGGCATGAAGCAGAAACTGGCGCTGGCTGGCGCGCTCATTCACGAACCACGCCTGCTCATCCTTGATGAACCGCTCACCGGGCTTGATGCCGCCGCGGCGCGTTCGGTGAAGGACATATTGCTTGAACAGGTCGCGGCGGGCGGCACCGTGATCCTGACGACGCACATATTGGAAGTGGCCGAACGCATTGCCCAGCGCATCGGCATCATCCGTGCCGGCAGGCTGGTGGCCGAAGGCAGCATGGCTGAACTTTCGGCCGGCCGCGCCGAAGGCACCACGCTCGAGCAATTGTTCCTTGAACTGGCACAGGAAGACGTGCCGGCATGATTGCGCTGGCGCGGCCGGGCAGCCTGCCGTGGCTGGTGCTGCGCGATGTGCGGGTGAAGGCGCGCGGCCGCGAAGGGCGCTGGGGCCGCATCATCGCCATGCTGCTGCTGGCGCTGTTGCCGATTGTTGGCGGTGCGGTGATGGCGTGGCGTGTGCGGGGCGGCGCGGATCTGCCGCTGGCCGCGCTCGGTTCGGTCGGCGCGGTGCTGCTGGGCATGATGCTGGTGATGGTCAGTTCCGCCTATGCCCATGTGCTGCGGCTGGGCCGGGATCGCGGCGAGCTGGAACTGCTGCTCACCGCGCCGCTGCCGGTGGCGCGGGTGGTGGCGGCCCGGGTGGCGGGCGTGCAGGCGGTGGTGGCGTTGCCGTTCCTGCTGCTGACAGCGCCCTTCTTCTTGTTTTCCGCGGCTTTTGGCCATGTCACCTGGGTTGCCGGCCCACTGGTGGTTGTGTCCGTGGCGCTGGTTGCCACCGCGCTGGCACTCACCATCGCCACGCTGCTTGATCGGTTGCTCGGCCCCAAGCTGGCCAAGCTGGTGGCGCAGGTGGCCGGAGTTGGCCTCGCGGCGGCGGTGTTTGCGCTGGGCCAGGCGCCCAATTTTGCCCCCAAATGGTTCGATGCCCAACTGGCCTATTTTTCACAGCGCCCACCCGCACCGCTTGATTGGCCAGCGCAGGCGGTGTTTGGCCAGCCGCTGCCGCTGATCACCGTGCTGGGGCTGGCGCTGGCGGCATCGCAATGTTCGGCGTGGCTGGCGGCGGGTCGGATGGAGGCAGCGCCGGCCGATCCCACCGCGGCCCCCCATGTGCCGCGCCGCGGCCGGGCGGTGCGGTTTGGCGGCAGCGCCACGGCCGTGTTGTTCGGCAAGGAACTGAAATTGCTGGGTCGCGATCCGGAACTGATTTCGCAGATCGGTCAGCAGTTGGTGTTCATGGTGCCGATTCTGGCGCTGATCTTCACCGATGGCCAGGTGACGCCGGCGCGGCTGGCGGCGGCCGGCGTGTTTCTGGCCGGCGCCTTATCCTCGTCGCTGGCCTGGCTGGTACTGTGCGCCGAAGATGCGCCCGATCTGATTGCGGCTGCCCCCTTGCGCCCGGGCGTTGCCATTCGGGCCAAGCTGGCAGCGGCGCTTACCCCGCCGTTGCTGATGGTGTCCGTGCTGGCGCTGGTGGTGCTGCCGAAGTCCCCGGTCGCGGTGGCGGTGATGCTGCCGATGGCGCTGGTGGCTGGCCTCGCCAGTGCCGCCATGCAGGCCTGGACCCAGCCGCCCGCTCGCCGCAGCGCCTTTCGCAAACGCTACCGCAGTTCGCTGCTGATGGCGGTGGGGGAATTCGTACTGCTGGGTAGCCTCGCCGGTGCAACGCGGCTGATTCTGACTGGCAGCTGGTGGACTCTGGCGGTGCTGGCGGTGCCGGCGCTGATGCTGGCGGGCGTGTGGTGGTTCCGGCCGAAACCGGCTGAGTGATCAGCCGCGCAGGGCCGCCGCCGCGCGCGCCCGCGCCTCGATCGCGGTCCAATCCGTTTCGCCACGCTTGGCGATCCAGCTGCCGCCGACACAGGCCACCGACGCTTCAGACAGCCATTCCGGCGCGCTGTCCTGGCTGATGCCGCCGGTTGGGCAGAAGCGCACATTGCGAAACGGCGCGGCCAGCGCGCGCAGCATCGGCAGGCCGCCTGCGGCTACCGCCGGGAAGAATTTCAGCCGGTTGAAGCCCATTTCCTGGGCGCGGATGATATCGCTGGCGCTGGACACGCCGGGCAGGAACGGCACACCGCTGGTGCGCGCCGCCGATCCCAACGCCGCCGTAATGCCCGGCGACACCACGAACCGGGCCCCGGCCACCAGCGCGGCGGCAAGATCACCCGATGAAATCACCGTGCCGGCGCCGACGATGGCGCCTGGCACCTTGGCCATTTCGGTGATCACGTCCAGCGCGACCGGCGTGCGCAGCGTCACTTCCAGCACCGGCAGGCCGCCGGCCACCAGCGCTTCCGCCAGCGGCCGGGCGTGGGCGATATCGTCCACCATCAGCACCGGGATCACCGGTGCCAGGCCCATCACGCTGTCTATATCCATCATCGCGTCTTTCGGCCAAAGGCGGCGGCAGCACCGAACAGGCCGGGCTGCGGGTGGGTGATCAGCTTGACGGGAAGGCTGCGCATCAGCGTTTCAAACCGGCCCTTCGCGGCAAAGCGCCCGGCAAAACCGGAACGCGGCAAATGATCGGCCAGGCGAGCGCCCAGCCCACCACCAATTACCACGCCGCCAGCCCCATGCGCCAGCGCGATATTGCCCGCGAACGTCCCCAGCGC
>JAIXPM010000419.1 GCA_027486275.1 Sphingomonadales bacterium
ACCGCATAGAGAAAGGCCCCCAGCGGCGGGCCGAGCACCGCGCCGGTCTGCCAGCTGATGCTGTTCAGCGCGATGGCCTGTGGCAGCAGTTCGCGCGGCACCAGGTTGGGGGCGAGTGCAGCCATCGACGGCCCCTGAAAGGCGCGGCCCACACCAAGCAGGGCGGCGACCACGAACAACGCCAGCATCGGCATGTCACCGGCAAGCGCCAGCCAGCCGAGGACGCCGGCGCAGCCGATTTCCAGTGCGACGGCGGCGCGGGCGATGTGGCGGCGGTCCAGGCGGTCGGCAATCACGCCAACAATCAGCGCCAGACAGAACAAGGGCAGGAACTGCGCCAACCCGATCATGCCGAGCAGGAAGGCGGCATCGTCCCGGCTCATGCTCTCGCGGGCGATATCGTACACCTGCCAGCCAATGACGACGACCATCATCATGCCCGCGACGGTGGCGAAAAAGCGCGCGACCCAGAAGGCACGATAATCGCGGATTTTCAGCGGGGCGGGAATGGACGGCACGGCCAATCCATAGAAAGCCGTGGCGCGGGCGGCAATGCTGTATTCAGAAAGTCATGGTATCAGCAGGCGCTGGGGGCAGCGGATTCGCCGATTGTGCCCGCTTGTGGTAGCCTGACAACCGATGAGTTTTCGTCAATTTCCCGGCCTGGTGATGGCGACCGTCCTGTGCGGCGTCGGCATGATCCAGATGGTGTTGGCCTGGTCCGGCTGGACCTTGGGCCTTGGCTGGCAATGGGGGCTGGTGGCGATCATCCTGTCGCTGGTGGCGCGCTTTAACGGCTATATCCTGGTGGGCACCTTCTTCTTTGCGCAGGAATATCTGCATTGGCCGTTGCCGCAGTGCCTGGCGCTGACGGCGGTGGGGCTGATTTTCCTGACGCCGCGGGTGTTCACCGAAATCATGGGCGCCCTGACAGGCAAGAATATCAAGCCTCTTTGAGACTGACGAAACTGTCGAGCACGCGCTTGCGCCCGGCTGCCGGGAAATCAATTTCCAGTTTGTTGCCATCAACATGGAACACGGTGCCTTCGCCAAACTTGGCGTGAAACACCCGCGTGCCCTTGCGAAAGGCCGGGCTGGGGCTGAGCGAGACGGCGCTGACCCGTGCCTCTCGCGGTGCAGCACTGCGCGGGCCGAAATCGCGATTTTGCCCAGCGTGCGCAGCCCGGTCCCAGCCCGGCCCGCGTCCGGTGCCGCGCTGCACATGCGCGAACGGATCGCCGCCTTCCAGCGCCGCGCGCCACAGGCTGGGCCCGCCGCTCATGGTGGATCGCGCCAGCACATGTTCGGCCGGCAATTCGTCGATGAAGCGGCTGGGCAGGGCGGCGGTCCACTGGCCATAGACCTGCCGATTGGCCGCATTGATGATGTGGGCGCGTTTGCGGGCGCGGGTAATGCCCACATAGGCCAGCCGCCGTTCCTCCTCCAGCGCGCTGGTGCCGCCTTCGTCCATTGATCGCTGGCTGGGGAACACGCCTTCCTCCCAGCCGGGCAGGAAGACATGATCAAACTCCAGGCCCTTGGCGGCGTGCAGCGTCATGATGGTGATTTTCTCATCATCATTGGCCGCCTCATTGTCCATCACCAGCGCGACATGTTCCAGGAACGCGGTCAGGCTGGGATAATCGCCCATCGCCCGCACCAGTTCCTTCAAATTCTCGATGCGGCCATCGGCGTCGGTGGATTTGTCGGCCTGCCACATCGCGACATAGCCCGATTCCTCCAGCACCACTTCGGCCAACTCGGCATGGCCCATATTGCCGGCCATGTCGCGCCAGCGGGCGAGATCGGTGCAGAAGGCCTTCACCGCGCGCCGGGCGGCGGGGGTGAGAACGTCACTGTCCACCAGCGCGGCCGCCGCGCGCGGCAGCGGCAGGTTAAGGCTGCGGGCAGCGGCGTGCATGGTCGCCATCGCCTTGTCGCCCAGGCCGCGTTTCGGCACGTTGATGATGCGTTCAAACGCCAGCGCATCGGCAGGCGAATGCACCAGCCGCAGATAGGCCAGCGCATCACGCACTTCGGCGCGCTCATAGAAACGGAACCCGCCGACGATGCGATAGGGCAGGCCGATGGCAATGAAGCGGTCTTCGAACAGGCGCGTCTGGAACTGGGCGCGCACCAATATGGCCATGTCGTTCAGGGACACGCCCTCGCGCGCCAGCCGTTCGGCCTCGTCACCCACCAGCCGCGCTTCCTCCGGCCCGTCCCACACGCTCGTCACTTCCACGCGCTCGCCACTTGTGTGGGCGGTGAACAGCGCCTTGCCCAGCCGGCCGCGGTTGTGGGCGATCAGCGTGTTTGCAGCGGCAAGGATGTGCGGCGTGGAGCGGTAATTCTGTTCCAGCCGGATCATCTTGGCGCCGGGAAAATCCGCTTCGAACCGCAGGATATTGGCGACTTCGGCGCCGCGCCAGCTGTAGATCGACTGATCATCATCGCCGACGCAGGCGAGGTTGCGCGCCGGCCCCACCAGCGATTTCAGCCATTGATACTGGGCGCTGTTGGTGTCCTGATATTCATCGACCATCACATATTTGAAGCGGCGCTGATAATCGGCCTGCACATCGGGGTGCTGGCGGAAGATGGTCAGCATGTGCAGCAGCAAATCGCCGAAATCGCAGGCGTTCAGCGCCTTCAGTCGTTCTTGGTAACGCGCATACATGGCAGCACCACCGCCGTGCGCGCCATCGGCATAGGCAAAACTCTCGCCGCCCGGCACATCGGCGGGGAGCTGCCCCTTGTTCTTCCAGCGGTCGATCAGCCCGGCGAGTTGCTTGGGCGGCCAGCGCTTGTCGTCGATGCCGGCTTCGGCCACCGCCTGTTTCAGCAGCCGCAACTGGTCATCGGTGTCGAGGATGGTGAACTGCGGGTTCAGGCCCACCAATTCGGCATGGCGGCGCAGCATCTTGGCCGACAGCGCGTGGAAGGTGCCGAGCCACGGCAGGCCTTCGGCCATCGGCCCCAGCAGAAGTTCTGTGCGGTGGCGCATCTCGCGCGCCGCCTTGTTGGTGAAGGTGACGGCCAGCACTTCGGATGGCCAGGCCAGGCGATTGAACAAGATGTGTGCCAGGCGGGCGGTCAGCGCTTTCGTCTTGCCAGTGCCGGCGCCGGCCAGGATCAACACCGGGCCTTCGGTGGTCGTCACGGCCTCGCGCTGCGGCGGATTCAGCCCGGCCAGCCATGGCGGCTCACGGGTCGCAGAATCATGGGCCACGGGCAGGGTCATATGTGAACAAGTAAGGAACAACGCCGCCGCTGCCAAGCGGCAAACCGTCCCCTGACTCAAAGCGCCGCGGCTGCCGCCGTTCCCCCCCCTTGTGGCCTGATCGACAAGGATGAACGATGACCGCGATGCTGAAGCCGCCAGTGCAGATGGTGCGCGATCTGGGGTGGCGGCAGGTGTTGGGCCTGGATCAGGCCGATGACGGTTTCTGGGCCGAGGTGCGTGGCCAGCAGCTGGCGCAACTGGCACGCAATGTGCCGTTCAATCTCAGCCTGCTTACGGTCAACCTGGTGGCGGTGCTGGCGGTGTTCGGTGGTTCGGTGCCATTCACCGGACTGGCTCCATGGCTGTGCGGCATCGCCGTGTTGGCCGGCCTGTGGAGCCTGCGCATTGTGCGCCGCCGGCCACAACCCGGGCGGCGCCGGGCCGGCCGGTTGGAATTCTGGCGGGTGACGGCGGAAATCGGCGCGCTGGCGACTTTCTGGGCCGGGATGGTGCATGCCCTGGCGCCGTCGCAATCGGCAGAAGGCCAATCGGTGCTGTTGCTGTTCTCGCTGGTCGGCCTGGGTGCGGTGACGAGCGCGGCGGCCACCATGCCGGTTGCCGTGCTGCTGGTGTGCTGTGCCATCACAATCAGCATGGTGCTGGCTTTTCCAGCCGGCACCGCGCTCGATCATCCGCTCGTGCTATTGGGCCTGGCCAGTTTTGTTGCCATCAAGCTGCGCTCCGCGCTGGTCACCACCTATCACACCATGGCCCGGCTGAAGAGCGAGGCTGATCTTTCGGAACAGGGCGAAGTCGTCCGCCTGCTGCTCAACGAATATGAATCGAACGGATCGGATTGGCTGCTGGAACTGGATGGGCGCGGTTGCCTCACCCATGTCACCACCCGCTTTGCCGATGTCGCGCGCCGCCGCCGCGCCGACATGCTGGGCCAGCCGCTGCTGGCCTTGCTGGATCCGGTGCAGGGCGGGGCCACCACCGCGGCGCTGGCCCATGCCGTGCGGACACGCGAGCCATTTCGCGATCTGGTGGTGCCGGTGCCGCTGGGCCGCGACCTGCGGTGGTGGGCACTTTCAGGCACGCCGAAACAGGATGCGGCGGGCAATTTCACCGGATTTCGCGGTGTTGGCCGCGACGTGACCGAGGTGCGGCGCAGCCAGGAACGCATCGCGCAACTGGCGCGCTTCGATCCGCTCACGGGGTTGGCCAACCGCAGCCTGTTCCGCGAATCGCTGGATGATCTGGTGGAGAACGCCGCCCTGTCGGGCAAGCCGGCGGCGCTGTTGTTTGTCGATCTGGATCGCTTCAAGGCGGTGAACGATTGCTTTGGCCATGCCGCCGGCGATCTGCTGCTGCGCCAGGTCGCGCAACGTTTGAGCACGCTGGTGAAGGCCCAGGTGAAGGGCGGTGCCACCATCGCGCGGCTGGGCGGCGATGAATTTGCCATCGTGCTGCCGGATGGCAGCGGTGATCGCGCCGAAAAACTGGCGCAACGCATCGTGAAGGACATGGCGCGGCCGTTCCCGCTGGGTGACGAAGGCCGCGCCGGTGCCGCGGTGGTGGGCGCATCGGTGGGCTGGGCGCTGGCGCCGTTTGATGCCGATACGCCTGAAGATCTGCTGCGCTGCGCTGATCTGGCGCTGTATCGGGTAAAAGAACAGGGCCGCGGCGCGGCCTGCCGCTTTGCCCCTGAAATGGCCCAGGCCGTTGCCGAGCGCCGCAAGCTGGAAGCCGATCTGGCCGCTGCGCTGGACCGTGGCCAGTTGCGCCTGCTGTTCCAGCCGGTGGTGGACTCAACGGATGAACGCATCACCGGGTTTGAAGCCTTGCTGCGCTGGCATCACCCGGAACTGGGCGTGGTCTCCCCGCTGGATTTCGTGCCGGTGGCCGAGGAAACCGGCCTGATCGTGCCGATCGGCGCCTGGGTGATCGACGAAGCGCTGGCCTGGGCGACACGCTGGCCGAAGCATGTAAAGGTTTCGGTCAATCTGTCGGCGGTGCAGGTGGAAGAGGCGAACCTGCCCGATGTGATCGCCGCCGCGCTGGCCCGCCACCAGATCGGCCCCGAACGGCTGGAACTGGAAATCACCGAAAGCCTGTTCCTGGCGGAAAAGCCTGCCGTGATCGAGGTGCTGGCACGGTTGACGGCGATGGGGGTGAGTTTCGCGCTCGATGATTTCGGCACCGGCTATTCGGCGCTGGGCACGCTGCAGAAAGCCAGTTTCAGCCGCATCAAGATCGATCGCAGTTTCGTGGCGCGGGCCTCGGCGGTGGGCGATGAAGCCAGTGCCATCATCCAGGCCATCGTGCGGCTGGCCGCAAGTCTCGACATGCAGACAACGGCGGAAGGCACCGAAACCCGCGCCGCCTTCGAATTGTGCCGGCAACTGGGCTGCACGCAGGTGCAAGGCTATCTGTTCGGCAAACCAATGCCGCCCGAGGAAGCCACGCGGCTGGTGTGCGAGGCGGTGGGGGCCTGAGGCCTATTCGTCGACCCAGCTTTGCAGCAGCGTGTGAGCGATGGCCAAGGGCGGCGGGGCGAGGAAGTCGCCATTGCCGGCCAGCGCCGCCCGCACGTCGTCCTTGGTCACCCAGCGCACTTCTTCCAGTTCGTCTTCGTCCAGCCGCACCTCGAAACCATCGGCTTCGGCAAAGGCGGCCATCATCAGGCTGGATGGGAAGGGCCAGGGCTGGCT
>JAIXPM010000448.1 GCA_027486275.1 Sphingomonadales bacterium
GCGTCGCGCAACATGGGAATCTCCGGTGGTGAAAAATGCCGATTGATCTTTGGGGCTCGATAGCGTCTCAGGCGGTCAATTAATAGATTGACGCCGTGGCCCTACACCCCTAGGTCCCCCGCCGTTTGCCCGCAACCTGAAGGAACCTGACCATGGCCGCCGCCCCTGCGCCCGCCCAACCCAAAGGCGCGACGGGGGTATTGGTTCTGGCCGATGGCAGCGTCATTTGGGGCCATGGTTTCGGAGCCGAAGGCGTGGCGGTGGGCGAAGTCTGCTTCAACACCGCGATGACCGGTTATCAGGAAGTGATGAGCGATCCCAGCTATGCCGGGCAGATCATCACCTTCACCTTCCCGCACATCGGCAATGTGGGCGCCAACAACGAGGATATCGAATCCGCCAACCCGCACGCGTTGGGCTGCGTGGTGCGTGAGCCCGTAACCGCGGCCGCCAATTTCCGGTCGCAGCGCCGCTTTGATGACTGGATGAAGGCGTGGGGCCGCATTGGCATCAGCGGCGTCGATACCCGCGCGCTCACCAAGCGCATCCGTGAAGGCGGCGCCCCCAACGGCGTGATCGCTCACAACAAGGCCGGCCAGTTCGACGTGAAGAAGCTGTTGAGCCAGGCCAAGGCGTGGCCGGGGCTGGAGGGGATGGACCTCGCCAGCGTGATCAGCGCCACGCAGAATTACAGCTGGGATGATGGATTGTGGACGCTGGCCGGTGGCTATGCCGTGCACAGCGGCAACCCGGATGGTCCGCACGTGGTCGCCATCGATTATGGCATGAAGCGCAACATCCTGCGCAACCTCGTCGCCGCCGGTGCGCGCGTGACGGTCGTGCCGGCGACTGCGACCTTTGACGAGATCATGTCGCTGAAGCCGGCCGGCATCTTCCTGTCCAACGGCCCCGGCGATCCGGCCGCCACGGGCGTGCATGCGGTGCCGACCATCCAGAAGATGTTGAACGCCGGTCTGCCGCTGTTCGGCATCTGCCTTGGCCACCAGTTGCTCGGCCTCGCGGTGGGCGCCAAGACGCTGAAGATGACGCAAGGCCACCGCGGTGCCAACCACCCAGTGAAGCGGCTGTCCGATGGCCGGGTCGAGATCACCTCGATGAACCATGGCTTTGCCGTGGACACCGAAACCCTGCCGGCGACGGCTCGGCCCACCCACATCTCGCTGTTCGACGGCACGCTCGCCGGCCTTGAGCTGACTGACCGCCCGGCGTTCAGCGTGCAATATCACCCCGAAGCCAGCCCCGGCCCGCAGGACAGCCAGTATCTGTTCGAGAAGTTTGTCGGCTCTCTCGCCTCGACCCGGAGCCTCTGATGCCCAAACGCACCGACATCAAATCCATCCTGATTATTGGCGCCGGCCCGATCATCATCGGCCAGGCCTGCGAATTCGACTATTCGGGCACGCAAGCGGTGAAGGCGTTGAAGGCGGAAGGCTATCGCATCATCCTGGTCAACTCCAACCCGGCGACGATCATGACCGATCCAGATCTGGCGGACGCGACTTATGTGGAGCCGATCACGCCCGAAATCGTCGCGCGCATCATCGAGAAGGAACGGCCCGACGCCGTGCTGCCCACCATGGGCGGGCAGACCGCGCTGAACACCGCGCTGGCGCTGGCCAAGGATGGCACGCTGGAAAAATACAATGTCCAGCTGATCGGCGCCGATGCCGAAGCCATCGACAAGGCCGAGGACCGGCTGAAATTTCGCGACGCGATGGACAAGATCGGGCTGGAATCGCCGAAGAGCCGCATCGCGCACACGGTTGAGGAGGCGCTGGCCGCGCTGGAAGTCGTTGGTCTGCCGTCCATCATCCGCCCCAGCTTCACCATGGGCGGCACTGGCGGCGGCATTGCCTATAACCGCGAGGAATTCATCCACATCGTCACCGGCGGCCTTGATGCCAGCCCGACCACCGAAGTGCTGGTGGAAGAAAGCGTGCTGGGATGGAAGGAATATGAGATGGAGGTGGTCCGCGACAAGGCGGACAATGCCATCATCGTCTGCTCGATCGAGAACATCGATCCGATGGGCGTCCACACCGGGGATTCGATCACCATCGCCCCGGCGCTGACGCTGACCGACAAGGAATATCAGATCATGCGCAACGCCAGCATCGCTGTGCTGCGCGAGATCGGCGTCGAAACCGGCGGTTCCAACGTGCAATATGCGGTGAACCCGAAGGATGGCCGCCTGGTGGTTATCGAGATGAACCCGCGCGTATCGCGGTCGTCGGCGCTGGCATCGAAGGCCACCGGCTTCCCGATCGCCAAGGTCGCGGCGTTGCTGGCGGTTGGCTACACGCTCGATGAGGTCATGAACGACATCACCGGCGCCACCCCGGCCTCGTTCGAGCCCACAATCGACTATATCGTCACCAAGATCCCGCGTTTTGCCTTTGAAAAGTTCAAGGGCGCGCAGAATCTGCTCGGCACCGCCATGAAGTCGGTTGGCGAGGTGATGGCCATCGGCCGCAACTGGCAGGAAAGCGTGCAGAAGGCGCTGCGCGGCCTCGAAACCGGCCTGACCGGCTTTGACGAGCTGGAGCATCTGGTTGGCGCCACCATCGAAGAAATCGAAGCCGCGCTCAGCCGCCCGACGCCTGATCGCCTGCTGGTCGCAGCTGACGCCCTGCGCGCCGGCATGAGCGTTGATCGTATCCACCAGATCGCCAAGTTCGACCCCTGGTTCCTGCGCCAGATGCAGGAACTGGTGCAGGAAGAGGCCAAGGTGAAGGCGAACGGCCTGCCCACGTCTGCAGACGGTTTCCGCCATTTGAAATCGCTGGGTTTCTCTGACGCGCGGCTGGCCAAGCTGGCCGGCACGAGCGAGGCCGAGGTGTCCCGTGCCCGCCGTGCCCTTAATGTCCGCCCGGTGTTCAAGCGTATCGATACCTGCGCCGGCGAATTCGCGGCGAAAACGCCGTACATGTACTCCAGCTACGAAGCCCCCAGCTTTGGCGAGCCGGACTGCGAGAGCAACCCGACCGCGGCGCGCAAGATCGTCATCCTCGGCGGCGGCCCCAACCGTATCGGCCAGGGCATCGAGTTTGATTATTGCTGCTGCCACGCCTGCTTTGCGCTGGATGATGCGGGCTATGAAACCATCATGGTCAACTGCAACCCGGAGACCGTCTCGACCGATTATGACACGTCGGACCGGCTCTATTTCGAGCCGCTGACCGCCGAGGACGTGCTGGAAATCCTGCACACCGAAATGCAGAACGGCGAACTGGTGGGTGTGATCGTGCAGCTGGGCGGCCAGACTCCGCTCAAGCTCGCGCAGGCGCTGCAGGATGCCGGCATACCCATTTTGGGCACCAGCCCTGACAGCATCGATCTGGCCGAAGATCGTGAGCGGTTTGCGGCGCTGATCACCGAACTCGGTCTGAAACAGCCGGACAACGGCATCGCCCGTTCGGCCGAGGAAGCCGTGCGCGTGGCGGAGACCATCGGTTATCCGGTGCTGATGCGCCCGTCCTATGTGTTGGGCGGCCGCGCCATGGAGATTGTCGACACGCTGGCGCAGCTCGAAACCTATATTCGCGAAGCCGTGGTGGTTTCGGGCAGCTCGCCAGTGCTGATCGATCGTTATCTGCGCGACGCCATCGAGGTGGACGTGGACGCGGTGGCCGACGGCGACACGGTGTTCGTTGCCGGCGTGCTGCAGCATATCGAGGAAGCCGGCGTGCACAGCGGCGACAGCGCCTGCTCGCTGCCACCCTACAGCCTGCCCGCGGAGATCATCGCCGAGATCGAGCGCCAGACCGACGTGCTGGCCCGCGCCTTGAAGGTAAAGGGCCTGATGAACGTGCAGTTCGCCGTGAAGGATGGCGATGTCTATCTGATCGAGGTCAACCCACGTGCCAGCCGCACCGTGCCGTTCACCGCCAAGGCGACCGGCATCCCGGTGGCCAAGATCGCCGCTCGGGTGATGGCGGGGGAAAAGCTTGCCAGCTTCGATCTGTCCCCGCGCAATGTCGGCAATCATATCGCCGTGAAGGAAGCCGTGTTCCCGTTCGCGCGTTTCCCTGGTGTCGATCCGGTGCTGGGCCCCGAAATGAAGTCCACCGGCGAAGTGATGGGCATCGATGCCGATTTTGCCACTGCCTTTGCCAAGAGCCAGCTGGCCGCTTCGACCGTGCTTCCGCAGACGGGCCGTGTGTTTATCAGCGTGAAGGACAGCGACAAGCCGCAGATCATCGATGCCGCGCGCGATCTGGTGTCGCTGGGTTTCGAACTGGTTGCCACCTCGGGCACCGAACTTGTGCTGAAGGCTGCTGGCATCCCGGTGACGGCGGTGAACAAGGTCGCCGAAGGCCGGCCGCACATCGTTGACCGGATCAAGGATGGTGAGATCGCCCTGATCTTCAACACCACCGAGGGCCTGCAGTCGCTGAAAGACAGCCAGTCGATCCGCGCTTCGGCGCTTTATGGCCGGGTTCCATATTATACCACGGCACCCGCCAGCCGGGCGGCGGTGGCAGCAATTGCTGCATTGCGGCGACACCGGCTTGAAGTTCGGCCACTTCA
>JAIXPM010000389.1 GCA_027486275.1 Sphingomonadales bacterium
AGCAAGGGCTCGTCGGGCAGCCAGGCGATCAGGCGCTTGGCAGCAATCGGATCGGCCAGCGCATCCACCCCGAACACGCTGATATCCCCGGCGTCAGGGCGGGCGAGGCCCGTAACCATCCTGAGCGTTGTCGTCTTGCCGGCGCCATTGGGGCCCAGCAGCGCATAGATCTGCCCGGCCGGCACGACGAGATCGAGGCCATTCACAGCCAGAAAGCCGTCAAAGGCCTTGGCCAGGCCGTGGATCTGTAGGGCAGGAATCAGAGCGTGCATGGGCGCATCGATAACAAACCCCCGACGCCAATGCGATAAATGGGCGTTAACCGGACGAATTCAGGGGTTGAGTGGCACTGCAGAAGGGCGGAAAGTCATTCCCAAGAATAGGAACCGGGGAAGGATCACCACATGCGCATGGCGCTTCTGATTGCACTCTTGGCCAGTTCATCGCTGGCGCAGGCGAAGATGATTCACGTCGGGCCGGGCGGCAACGCCCAGGAAAAGTTGCAAACCGCGCTGATCGAAGCCCAGCCGGGTGACACGGTGCATATCGCGGCCGGGCGTTATGCGCTCGCCGATGGTCTGTCGCTCGATGTCGATGGCGTCACCGTCAAGGGCGACGGGCCGGACAAGACCATCCTTGATTTCACCGCCCAGAAAGTCGCCGGCGAAGGCCTGCTGATCACGTCGGACAATGTGGTGGTGCGCGACCTGGGTATCGAGAATGCCGCCGGCAACGGGGTGAAATCCAAGGGCAGTGACGGCATCGCGCTGGTCAACCTCAGGGTGGAATGGACCGGCGGGCCGAAATCCACCAACGGCGCCTATGGCCTGTATCCGGTCAGTTCCAAGAACGTGCTGATCGACCGGTCGGTGGTGAAGGGCGCGTCTGATGCCGGCATCTATGTGGGCCAGTCGCAGAACATCATCGTGCGCAACTCCCGCGCCGAAATGAACGTGGCCGGCATCGAGATCGAAAACAGCTATGACGCCGATGTGGTAGGCAACACGGCCACCAACAATGCCGGCGGCATATTGGTGTTCGATCTGCCCGATCTGCCGCAGCAGGGCGGTCGCAACGTGAAGCTGACGAACAATCAGGTGATCGCCAATAATCATGTGAACTTCGCCGCGCCCGGCAATATCGTGGCGGGCGTGCCATCGGGCACCGGCATCATGGTGATGGCCAATGCCAAAGTGATGGTGGAGAACAACCATGTGATGAGCAACAACGGCAGCGCCGTGATGGTGGTCGCTTACACGCAGGCCTTTACCGACCAGGCCTACAATCCGCTGCCGCGCGATGTCTCGGTGGCCGGCAATCATTTCATGGACAATGGCAAGGCCCCGGCCTTCAAGGGTGGCAAAGAGATTGCGGCGGCGGTGGGCGGCACGCTGCCGCCGGTGCTGTGGGATGGCATCACCCGCTATGCCGTGCCCGGCGGCGGCGGTGAGAAAATGGCTGAAGGCGGCATCAACAGCGATGCACCGGGCATCAGCCTCAACCTCGGCCTGCAGGGCACACCTGCCACCCAGGCCAAGCCGGCGCCGATGCAGCAAAATCTAGTGGTGAGCACACGGCCCGCCATCGTGCTGCCGGCAGCGCTGGAGGCGCGCGCCAAGTGAGGCCGGCGCTGGCGGCCTTTCTGCTGCTGGGTGCGGCACCGGTTCCGCACGTGCAGGCCGATCTGCTGCTGACGACCGATGCGCCGCGGCTGGCTGATTATGGCCTGTTCGATGCGGCCGGTCACCCGGCGCCGGGGGTACAGCCCTACACGCTCAACACGCCGCTGTTTTCGGATGGTGCGGAAAAGTTCCGATTTGCCTGGCTACCGCCGGGCACCAAGGCCGAGTATCGCGCGTCGGGCGCGCTGGCGTTTCCGGTGGGCACGGTGCTGGTCAAGCGCTTCGCCTTCCCGGCTGATCTGCGCCAGCCCACCAAGGACCTGCGCGCCATCGAGACGCGCCTGCTGATCCACCGCCCAGCCGGCTGGGTGGCGCTGAGCTATGTCGAGCAGGACGGCGGCGCCATGCTGAAGCGCGCCGGCGTGAAAGTGCCCGTGCAATTCATCGACAAGGCGGGCCGCGCGCAGGCCATCGATTATGCCGTGCCCAACCAGAACCAGTGCAAGACCTGCCACCAGGACGGCGAAGCCATCACCCCGATCGGCCCAACGGCGGGCAATCTGAATGGCAGCCTCAATGGCAGCGGATCGAACCAGTTGATGACGTGGTCCACATCAGGACGGCTGACCGGGCTGCCTGCCGGTGCGTGGCCAAGGCTGGCAAAGTGGGATGATGCGGCCGAACCGCTCGACGCCCGCGCCCGCGCCTATCTGGCGGTGAACTGCGGCCACTGCCACAGTAGGGGCGGCTTTGCGTCCAACTCCGGCCTCTATCTGGTGCCGGAAGAAGTCACGCCGGCCCATCTGGGCGTGTTGAAACGTCCGGTAGCGGCCGGGCGCGGTTCGGGCGGGCATGAGTTTTCGATCCTGCCCGGCCAGCCCGACAAATCCATCCTGCTGCACCGCATGATCGCATCCGAACCCGGCATCATGATGCCCCAATTCGGTCGCGCACTGGCCCATGAAGAGGGGAACGCGCTGATCCGGAAGTGGATTGCCGCTATGCCCGACCCAGCCGATTCAGCGCCGGCAGCAGCGGCAGCACCGTAAGCCCGGCCAGCATCAGCACCAACGGTACACCCAGCCCTGCCCCCACGGCCGCGCCGGCACCGAGCACGGCAGACACCTGGAACAGGCTGTTGATGATGTTGTTGGCGGCAATCGCGCTGGCTCTGCTGCCGGCCTCGCCCGCGGTTTGCAGCACGGCATAGAGCGGCACCGAAAACACCCCGCCCGCCAACGCCAGCACGGTGAGATCGATCAACACGCGCCAGCCGGCCAGCGTGGCAAAGAACGCCGTGACGTCCTTCGGCGCACTGCCCACCGCGCCGATGGCGAACCACAGATCAATGCCGGCCAGCGCCATTGCCAGCCCGGCGGCACCGCA
>JAIXPM010000205.1 GCA_027486275.1 Sphingomonadales bacterium
ACGATATTCTCCACCATCTTCTTGGCATCAGCCAGCAGCATCATCGTGTTGTCCGCGTAGAACACCGGGTTGTCCACGCCGGCATAACCCACGCCGCCCATCGAGCGCTTGATGAACAGCACGGTCTTGGCCTTTTCGACGTCCAGGATCGGCATGCCGTAAATCGGGCTGGTCTTGTCGGTCTTGGCCAGCGGGTTGGTCACGTCGTTGGCGCCGATGACAAAAGCGACATCGCACTGGCCGAACTCGCTGTTGATGTCTTCCAGCTCGAAGACTTCATCATAGGGCACATTGGCTTCGGCCAGCAGCACGTTCATGTGGCCGGGCATGCGGCCGGCGACCGGGTGGATGGCGTATTTCACCGAAACGCCTTCCTTGCGCAGCAGATCGCCCATTTCCCTGAGCGCGTGCTGGGCCTGGGACACGGCCATGCCGTAACCCGGCACGATAATCACGGTTTCAGCATTTTGCATGATGAAGGCGGCATCGTCGGCGCTGCCGGCCTTGAACGGCTTTTGCACACCGTCGCCCTTTGCCGCGCCAGCACCGCCGGAATCGGCACCAAAGCCGCCTGCAATCACGCTGATGAAGCTGCGGTTCATCGCCTTGCACATGATGTACGACAGGATGGCGCCCGACGAACCGACCAGCGCGCCGGTGATGATCATCGCCGTGTTCTGCAGGGTGAAGCCCATCGCCGCGGCGGCCCAGCCCGAATAGCTGTTCAGCATCGAAATGACGACCGGCATGTCCGCGCCGCCGATCGGGATGATCAGCGTCACGCCGATGATGAAGCTGAGTCCCAGGATGATCCACATCAGCGGGCCCTGGCCCATGCCGGCAGCCGCATCAAAGGCAAACACGCCGGTGAGCACGATGATCCCGGCCAGCACGCCCAGGTTGATGATGTGACGGCCCGGCAGCAGGATCGGCGAGCCGGACATGCGGCCCGAAAGCTTGAGGAAGGCGATGATCGAGCCGGAGAAGGTGATCGCCCCGATGGCAACACCCAGGCCCATTTCCACGCGGCTCACGGCGAGGATGGCGCCGGTTGCATCGGTGATGCCGAAGGCGCCCGGATTGAGATAGGCGGCGCAGCCCACCAGCACGGCGGCCATGCCGACAAGGCTGTGGAAGCCCGCGACCAGTTCCGGCATCGCCGTCATCTGGATGCGTTGGGCAATCACCCAGCCAATGCCGCCGCCGATGGCGATCGCGCCAATGATCAGCAGCAGGCCTGTGGGGTGCAGGGCCAGCGTGGTGCCCACGGCCAGCGCCATGCCGATCATGCCATTGCGGTTGCCCGCCTGGGATGATTCCGGCGACGACAGCCCGCGCAGGGCGAGAATGAAGAGCACACCGGCGGCGAGATAGGCCAATACGGCCCAGGCCGGGGTAGCGGCGACTGCGTGTTCCATGGTCGTTTGCCCCTGCCCTTACTTCGAAGCCGCCGGCTTCTTTTCTTTTTTCTTGTACATGGCGAGCATGCGGCGCGTGACGGCAAAGCCGCCGAAGATGTTGACACTGGCCAACACAACACCCAGCAGGCCCAGCCACTGCGACAGGCCACCACCATCAGTGATGGCGCCCGCTGCGGCCGCGATGAGCGCGCCGACGATGATCACCGATGAAATGGCGTTGGTCACGGCCATCAGTGGCGTGTGCAGCGCCGGGGTGACCGACCACACGACATAATAGCCGACGAACACCGCCAGCACGAAGATCGACAGGATCGACAGGAAATCCATGTGCGTGCCCCTTAACCCAGCAGCCGTTCGTGGACGACAGCGCCGCCCTCGGTCAGCTTGATGCCCTTCACGATGTCATCATCGGCGGGCCACACGGCGGCTTTCGCCTCCTTGTCCCAGAAGGCGTTGATCATGTTGAACAGGTTGCGGCTGTACAGCGCCGATGCATCGGGCGCGAGCCGGCTGGCCGGGTTCTTGTGGCCGATGATCTTCACGCCGTGGCGCTCGACAATCTCGCCGGCCACGGCGCCTTCAACGTTGCCGCCGCTGTCCACCGCAAGATCGACGATCACGCTGCCCGGGCGCATGGAAGCGACCTGCGCATCGGTGACCAGGCGCGGCGCCGGCCGGCCCGGGATCAGCGCGGTGGTGATGACGATATCCTGCTTGGCGATGTGCGACGATACCAGCTCGGCCTGCGCCGCCTTGTATTCATCGCTCATTTCGGTGGCATAGCCGCCAGCGCCTTCGCCGCTGATGCCCGCCACCTTCTCGACGAAGATCGCCTTGGCGCCCAGCGATTCAATCTGTTCCTTGGTGGCGGCGCGCACGTCGGTGGCGCTGACCAGCCCGCCCAGGCGACGGGCGGTGGCGATGGCCTGCAGGCCGGCAACGCCAACGCCCATGATGAACACGCGCGCGGCGGAAATGGTGCCGGCCGCCGTCATCATCATCGGGAAGGCGCGGCCATAGGCTTCGCCGGCATCGATCACCGCCTTGTAACCGGCGAGGTTGGACTGGCTGGACAGCACGTCCATCGATTGCGCGCGCGTGGTGCGCGGCATCAATTCCATCGCATAGGCGATCAGGCCGGCCCCTGCATAAGCGTCGATCTTGGCGCGATCGCTGAAGGGCGACTGGATGGCGGCCAGAATGGTGCCGGCCTTGATGCCCGGCAGATCGGCCAGCGCCGGACCCTGCACGCCCAGCACCATATCGGCCCCGGCAATCACGTCGGCGCGCGGCGCCACGGTGGCTCCTGCGGCGGCATAATCGGCATCGCTGATCTTGGCACCAAAGCCGGCGCCGGTTTCCACCGCCACGCTGGCCCCAAGCGCCATCAGTTTCTTCACCGTTTCCGGGGTGGCCGCAACGCGCGTTTCAACGCCGCCGGCTTCCTTCAGCACCGCGATCTTCATGGTTTCGCCCCCAAGCTGCGCTGCAATCAGACCAGGAACACGTAGAGTGCGACCACGACCACGATCACGAAGATCGTGCCCCACTTGGTGAAGCCGGTGAAGCTTTCATAGGTGGAACGGTGGCTGTCGTTCTGCTGTTCGTTGCTGGCCATGACCGGCGAAACCCTCGTTGAATTGCAGTGGCTGGTTGCAAAACCGCAACCTGTGCAGGTTGCCTGTTAGCAGACACGGCGCGGCTGTGAAGGGGCAAATGCCGGCTCAGGCCCGTGCGGGATGGCAGGCTCGCCAAACCGCGAGGGCTTGGACGGTTTCAGGCACATCATGAACGCGCATGATCTGCACCCCGGCATCGGCCCCGGCCAGCGCCAATGCCAGGCTGCCGGGCAGGCGCTGTTCCACGGGTACTTCGCCCGCCAGCTTGGAAATCAACGACTTGCGGCTGGCACCGAGCAGGATCGGCACGCCCAAGCCGTGCAGCAAGCTGAGGCCCTTGAGCAACGCCAGATTATGATCAAGCCCCTTGCCGAAACCGATGCCGGGATCGGCGATGATGGCATCAGGTGCGATCCCGCCGGCCACGGCTGCGGCAATCCGTCCCTCCAGCCAGTCGAACACATCGAGCAGGGCGTTGTCGTAATGCGGCGCGATCTGCATCGTTTCCGGCGTGCCCTGGTGGTGCATCAGGATCACCGGGCAACCGCGCGCGGCGACCAGCGCCATGGCCGC
>JAIXPM010000056.1 GCA_027486275.1 Sphingomonadales bacterium
AGAAGGATCGAAGAGAAACAAACCGCGGGGCAAGCGCTGATCGCCGGCTGGCACCGCTGGCTGGATGCCGAACGCGCGCATCTGCCTTTGTGGCTGCCGGTGGCGCTGGCGGCCGGCATTGCGCTGTGGTTCGTACTGCCGTGGGCGCCGTGGCGGCAGGCGGCGGCGCTGGGTGCGGCGGCGTTGGCCGGCGGGCTCGCATTGGCCGGGCTGCGGCCGCTGGCCTGGATGGCGCTGCTGCTGCTGGCCGGGCTGGGTGTGGCCGAACTGCGCGTCGCCTTGAATCATCATCCGGTGCTGGACGATCGGGTGTTCGCCACAATCACCGCCCGAGTGGAAAGCGCCGAGCCGCTGGCCTTTGGTGACCAGCGTCTGCTGCTGGTGCCGGCTGACGATCAGAGCTTGCCCGGCAATGTCGAACGCCTGCGCCTGCGCCTGCGTGGTGACCAGCCTCAGGTCGCCGCCGGCACCATCATCTCGGCGCGAGCGCTGCTCTCCCCGCCATCGGGCATGGCTGTGCCGGGCGGCTATGATCTGGCCCGCCGCGCCTGGTTTGATGGCATTGGCGCAACCGGCGTGGCGCTAGGACAGGTAGCGATCGTGGCCGCGCCCCCGCCAGGCCCGGGCCTGTGGTTGGCCGGCGTGCGCAGCCGCCTGCAGGCGCTGATCACCGGCCGCATGCCCGGCGAATCAGGTGCAGTGGCCGCCGCCTTCGTCACCGGCTGGCAGGGGGCGATCCCGCCGGCCACGGCACAGGCGATGCGCGATGCGGGCCTGGCGCATCTGCTCTCCATCTCCGGCCTGCACATTGCCGTGGTGGTGGGCAGCGTGTCGCTCATGATGCGCTGGCTGCTGGGTCTGTGGCCGTGGTTGGTGCTGCGGGTGCCGGTGCCCACGCTGGCGCTGGCGGCGGGCGCGCTGGGGGGGCTGGCCTATACGCTGCTGGCCGGCGCGCAGGTGCCCACGGTGCGCGCGGTGATTGCTGCCTGCATCGTGGTTGTCGGCATGATGCTGGGCCGGCAGGCGTTGAGTTTGCGGCTGCTGGCGGCGGCGGCCTTTGCCATATTGGTGGTGCGGCCCGAAGCGCTGCTGGGTGCCAGCTTCCAGATGAGCTTCGCCGCCGTCATCGGCATCGTCGCCCTGTATGAAAGCCGGCTGGGCAAATGGCTGACGGCGGTGCGGGAGGATGAACCCTGGTGGCAATGGCTGGCCCGCGCGGCAGCGTCGCTGTTGGCGTCCGGGCTGGTGGCGGAATTGGCGCTGTCGGGCATCGGCCTCTATCATTTCGGACGCAGCGGGCTGTACGGGATTGCCGCCAACATCGTGGCCATTCCCTACACCAGTTTCGTGGTGATGCCGGCGCTGATGCTGGCCATGCTCGCCGAAGCGCTGGGGCTGGGCTGGCTGTGGCCGCTGGCCGGCTGGGCCATGCAGGGCCTGATCGATATCGCCGATTTCACCGCATCGCTGCCGGGCGCCGTGATCACCAGCGCCGCCATCCCCGGCCCGGCGTTCGCGCTGGGCGCCGCCGGCGGTCTGTGGCTCGCGCTGTGGCGCACGGCGGCGCGTTGGTGGGGGCTGGCGCCGCTGGCCGGGGCGGTGCTGCTGGCGTGGGCAGCGGCCGTGCCCGATCTGCTGGTAACCAGCGATGGCCGCCATCTCGCATTGCGGCTGCCCGATGGCCGGCTGGCCCATAGCCGCGAGCGCGTTGGCGATTTCCTGATGGACAATTGGGCGGAAGCGGTGGGCAGCGATCCAGCCAGCGCCATCTGGTTGGGTACGCTGCCGCTGGCCCGCTGTTCGCCGGAAAGCTGTGTCGCCGACGTGGAGCGAGGTGGCCGGCGCTGGCGCGTGCTGGCCACCACCGGCCGCAGCCTGATCCCACGTGATCGCTTTGCCCCGGCCTGTGCCGCAGCCGATATCGTCGTTTCCGATCGCCGCCTGCCGGATTGGTGCCAGCCGCGCTGGCTGAAACTGGATGCCGCCGCGCTGGCGCACACCGGCGCCGTGGCGATCTGGCTGCCGGCGCAGCGGGTGGCAACCGCCGCCGATGCGGCCGGCGACCGGCCGTGGCAGCCCCACTGAACAGTGCGAGCTTGCTGCCGCGCCGGTGAGTGACGATGCTTGGGGGAGGGGAGACACACATGGCCGACATTATCGATCCAGAACGCCCGATCGTGGATCCGCACCACCATCTGTGGGATCGGCGCTTCGTGCCGCAGCCTGCCGCCGGCGCCACGGATTTCGAACAGGCGATCAGCCTCAGCCCGCTCTATCTGCTTGATCAATTGAACGCCGATGCGAAGGCCGGGCACAATGTGGTCGCCACCGTGTTCCTGGAATGCGGGGCCTTCTATCGCGCCGATGGCCCGGCGGAATATCGCTGCGTGGGCGAAACCGAATTCGTCAATGGCGTCGCCGCGATGAGCGCGTCCGGCCTCTATGGCCCGATGCGGGCCTGCGCCGGCATCGTTGGCCATGCCGATCTCACCCTGGGCGCCGCCGTGCGCCCGGTGCTGGAGGCGCATCTGGCCGCCGCCCCGGCGCGCTTCCGCGGCATCCGCCATTCGCCTGCGTGGGACGCGGATCCCGCCGTGCTCGGCATGCTGCAGCGGAACCGGCCCGGCTTGCTGGCCGAACCCGACTTCCGCGCCGGACTTGCCGAACTGGCGGCAATGGGCCTCAGCTATGATTGCTGGCTGCTGGCGCCGCAGTTGCCCGAACTCATCGCCATGGCCCACGCCCTGCCGGACTTGACCATCATCTGCGATCACCTCGCCACACCGCTCGGCACCGCCTCTTACGCGGGCCGGCGCAATGCGGATTTTGCCGAATGGGCGGGCAATATCAAACTTCTGGCGACCTGCCCGAACGTGGTAATGAAGGTTGGCGGGCTGGCGATGCCCTTTGGTGGCTTTGCCAGCTTCATGGCCGATCCGATGGCCAGCGCTGAAATACTGGCCAAGGAATGGCAGCCGTGGATCGAAACGGCGATTGCTGCCTTCGGTGCGGATCGCTGCATGTTCGAAAGCAATTTCCCGGTCGATCGCGGCACCTGCGATTACGCCACGCTGTGGAACGCCTTCAAACTGGTCAGCGCCGCCGCCAGCGAGGACGA
>JAIXPM010000095.1 GCA_027486275.1 Sphingomonadales bacterium
CGGCCAGATCGGCCACCATCTGTGACAGGTCCACCACTTCAAAGCGGTCGCGGCCGATGCCGGCTTCGGCGCGGGTAATTTCCAGGCTGGTATCGAGCATGCCAAGCAGCGATTCCGCTTCGGCCGATACCGCTTCCAGATCGGCGGCGTCGATCACGCTGCCCTGTTGCAGCTTGTCGATGCGGGCTTTCAGCCGGGTGAGCGGAGAGCGCAGATCATGCGCCAGCCCATCGGTGACGGCACGCAGTTCATCCAGCACCGATTCCACCCGCGCCAGCATGACGTTGAAAGCCTGGCCCATGGAATCAAAGGCATCGGCGGGCGGACCGGGCGGCAGATCGACCCGGGCGTGTAGTTTGCCGGCGGTGACTTCGCCCACCACATCGGCAATGCCGCGCGCCCGATCGGTGATGATGGAGGCGATCAGACGGCTGCTGAGCCAGGCGAGCAGCGCCGCCAGGGGCAGCGCCACGGCCAACATGGTGGTGAGCGTGGACTGCAACTGCACTTCGGCTTCCAGGCTGCGGCCGACCAGCAGGCGATAGCCATCAGGCATGGGCCGCGCCGTCACCATATAGGGTTCGATATCGCCGTGTTCGGCGTGCATGGCCGGCACACGGTAATAGCGGCCATCGGTTGGCACATCGGCTGGCCAGCGGGCCACATTGCCGAGCAGCAGGCTGCCATCGCTGGCAGCGAGGTGGATGATGACCGGGCCCGGCACCGCCAGTTCGCCATCGAGAATAGCGACAGCAGCCTCGATGCCATTGCGGCGCCAGGTCCGTTCGGCCGTCTCGGCAATGGCGGTGATGCGGGCCTGCGCTTCGCGGTCGAGCTGGGTCTGGGTCGCACGTTCCAGCAGGATCAGCAGCAGCGCCGATCCGGCCAGGATGACCAGGAACAGCATCAAGCTGATCCGCGCCGTGGTGGTGCGCGGGATCAGGCCGCTGACCAGCAACCGGAAGCCCGACGGTTTCCACGAAGACAGCCCCGCCCGGGGCATTAGAGCGGTTCCCGACCAGCTTGCGCCATCGTCATCGCCCCAAGTGGGGCGACCCCTTCGCGGCGGGGCGAATTTGGCCCACGGCTGCGTCGCTCGTTGGTTGCGATGCCAGAGACATCGCGCCCGCCTCGCTTCTTGCCCTGCATCAAATCCGTCTCCGTGCCGATAACCCAAGCTGGTCGGCAACCGCTCCGTCAGGCCGTGACCGTTTCGCCGCCGACCCGGTAGCCGGTGCCGCGCACGGTCTGCACGATATTGCCGGCGCCGCCTTCATCCAGCTTCTTGCGCAGGCGGCTCACATGCACGTCGATCACGTTGGTGCCGGGATCGAAATGATAATCCCACACGCCTTCCAGCAGCATGGAACGGGTGACGACTTGGCCACGGTGGCGGACCAGATATTCCAGCAGGCGGAATTCGCGCGGTTGCAGATCGATGCGCTTGCCCGTCCAGGTGACACGGCGGGCGAGCAGATCAAGCTCCAACTCGCCTTCCACCAGCCGGGTGATTTCGCCCGATGGCAGGGCCCGGCGCTGCACGGCTTCGAGACGGGCAAGCAGTTCCGGCAATTCAAACGGCTTGGTGAGATAATCGTCGGAACCGGCGCGCAGTCCCTTTACCCGTTCATCCAGGCTGGCCAACGCGGAGAGCACCACCACCGGCGTGCGGTTGAAGGCTTCGCGCAGGCGGGACAGGACAGTGAGACCATCAAGTTCGGGCAGCATGCGATCCAGAACGATGGCGGCATAGTGCCCGGCCATCGCCAGTTCGAGGCCCAATGTGCCAGTGCCTGCAATATCAACATGATAGCCGGCTTCGCGCAGACCCTGCGCGATATGATCGGCCATGGTGGCATCGTCTTCAACGCAGAGGATGTTGCTCATGGCTGTGACTTTATGCCGCTCATTACAAAAAACTCAAGCGGTTCGACGGGCAGCGACATGATTTTCTTCGCAGTGCATGACGACCGCTGCTAGGCACCAGCCGATCATCACCACGAGGCTGGCGACTTGTCTGAACGAATGACGGAAGAAAACGAACAGGCCAATATCGCCGCGCCAACGGCCAAGCCGGCGCGCGTGGAACGACCGGCGCGGCTGCCGCGGCTGTTCCTGTGGCTGGTGGCGATTGCCATCATCCTTGTCATTGTGGCCGCCTTTGCCTGGCGGCTGGCCGGCAACCGCCTGCTCAGCGCGGCGTTGGTGCCGGGCGGCGCGTTTGAAGCCGCCGCAGCCGGCACGCCCTATGATTATGGTGATCCTGCCAGTTGGGCGGCGCGGCCGGGCGGCCTGAAGGATGGGGCCGATGATCCCACGGCGTTCCTGCCGGAAGGCGCGCCTGCCATGGCCAGGGGCGATGTGCCGGTGTTTTTCATTCCGCCCACCGCCGCCTTTGGCAATTCGCAGTGGAACGGCCGTTCCAGCGATGCGGCAACGGCGCTGCGGCTGGCTGGCTTCCTGCGCACCGAAGCCAGCGCGCTGGCGGCGGCCGGCCCGCTGTGGGCGCCGCATTACCGCCAGGCAGTGCTGGGCAGCTTTCTTGCCAACACGCCCGAAACGCGGCGCTTTGC
>JAIXPM010000191.1 GCA_027486275.1 Sphingomonadales bacterium
CGGCAAGCGGCTGCTGGATGCCGGCGGCCAGCCTATCGCCATCAGTGCCGCGCAGGCCGAAGCCATTGCGCGGGCGGGCACGACGCTTGAGGGGCCGGTGACGGTGACGGCGATCACGCCGGCCAACCCGGCCAGCGACTGGCGGGAGACGGCGGGATATCGGGTGGAATTCGCCGATGATGTGCGCGTCTATGTCAACAGCCAGGGCGAGATTGGTGCGGTGCGCACGCCGTGGTGGCGGTTTTATGATCTGTTCTGGGGCCTGCACATCCTCGACTGGCAGGACCGCGAGAACACGCACGGCCCGGTGATCATCGCTGCGACGCTGATGGCCCTGGGTGTCGTGCTTACTGGTGCCTTACTGACCATTCGACATTTCTGGCGGCGGTGATGGCCATCGCCCCCCAAATTCCGTTGGAGCCCATTCCGCTGGAACCCTTGCTGGCCGCGCTCGACATGGCGGGCGTGGCGGTTTTTGCCGTTTCGGGCGCATTGGCGGCGGCGCGGATCAAGCAGACGATCGTGACCTTCGCCTTCTTTGCCGCCATCACCGGCATCGGCGGCGGCACGCTGCGCGATCTGTTGATCGGGGCGCCGGTGTTCTGGGTGGGGCGATCGGATTATCTGGGCATTTGTTTGGTGGCGGCTGCTTCAGTGTGGCTGTTCAAGGCGGACCGCTGGCGGATGAATGCGCTGTTGTGGTTCGATGCGTTGGGGTTGGGCGCCTATAGCGTGCTGGGCGCGGCCAAGGCGTTGAGCCTGGGCGTGCCGCCGCTGCCGGCGGTTGGCATGGGCGTGCTCACCGCCAGTTTCGGCGGCATCGTGCGCGATCTGCTGGCCGGGGAACCATCCATCCTGTTGCGGCGCGAGATTTACGTTTCGGCCGCGGCGCTGGGGGCGGGAACGTATGTGGGGCTCACCCTGCTGGGCCTCTCGCTATGGCCGGCAGCCGTGATCGGCGCTGCCGCCGGATTTGGCTTGCGCGGGATTGCCATCGCCACCGGGTTGGCGCTGCCGGGTTACCGGCCCGAGCCCGAAGACGACTGAACCAGCTTGGCCGCAAGGCCTTGCGTCTGCCGGGCGGCAGCCGGACGCGGGGAGCCAGCCATGCTGCATTCGATGCACAGCACCTGCATGGTGGCGCCCTTGCCGGCGGCCAGCCAGCCCAGATCATGGGCGGCAGTGAGCAGACGCAGGCGCGAGGCTTGGACCAGACGCGCCCACGGATCGCGGGCGGCCTGTTCTTCGCTTTCGGTGGCGCCCAGGCCTTCCAGCGCGCGTTGCCATGCCGGCACAGGCTTTTCGATATCGACCACGCGGATTTCGCCCTTCAGGCCGGCCTTGGCGGCAGCGGCGGCGACGGCGGCATCCAGGCCACCGAACTTGTCCACCAGCTTCAGTTCCTTGGCCTGGGTGCCGGCCCACACGCGGCCCTGCGCGATGCGGTCCACCTCGGCCAGCGGCAGTTTGCGGGCGTTGGCGACAAGGGTGAGGAAGCGGCGATAGGTGTTTTCAACGCCCATCTGCAGCACCTGGGAAACCTGCGGTGACAGACCGGCAACCACATCGGGTTCGCCGCTGTAGGGGGTGGTTTTCACGCCATCGCTGGTGATGCCCAGATCAGCAAGCGCGCGCGGGAAGCTGGGCAGGATGGCAAAGACGCCAATCGAGCCGGTGATGGTGGACGGCTGGGCGTAGATCTCGTCTGCTGCCGTGCCGACCCAGTAACCGCCGCTGGCCGCAACCGGGCCGAAGCTGGCGATGACGGGCAGGCCATCGGCCTTGGCGGCCAACAGCGCCGCGCGGATTTCCTCCGATGCCGTGACGGAGCCGCCGCCACTATCGACGCGCACCACTAGCGCCTTGATGTCGTCATTCTTTGCCAGCGCTTCTTCAAGCGCCTGGCGGATGGTGGCGCTGCCGGCGGTGCCGCGCGGGGCCTCGCCATCGACGATGTTGCCGGTGACATAAACGACACCCACGGCATCGCCGCGCTCACCCAGCGGCTTGGCTGTGGCAGACAGATAATCACCCAGCGTCACGCCGGTGTAATGGCCCCAATCGCTCAGCTCATCCTCGCCGGCCAGTTCAATCATCGCGGCGTCGAACTTATCACGGCTGCCGAGTTGATCGACGAGGCCGGCATCGAGCGCCGTCTTGGCGCTGTCTCCACCGAACTTGCCGAGGCGCTGTGGCAATTGCGCGATATAGGCCTGCACATCGGCCTTGGGCCGCAGGCGTTTCGCATCGGCGAGCCAACTGCCCCACAGGCTGCCGGCCAGTGCCTGATCGGCGGCCTTGGCTTCGGGGGAGGCGGCGGTGCGGGTGAAGGGCTCCACGAACGACTTGTAGGTGCCGACGCGGAACACGTTGACATCAACCTGCAGCTTTTCGAGCGCCTTGGCGAAATAGAGGCGCGAGCCGCCGGGGCCAGTGATGATCACGCCGCCCATCGGGTTGAGCCAGATCTTGCTGGCGGCGGCGGCGAGCAGCCAGCTGTCGTCGCTGTAGGCGGTGGCCCAGGCGTGGACCGGCTTGCCGGATTTGCGGAAGCGGGTGAGCGCATCATCGACGGTGGCGATATTGGCCTGACCGCCGCCCATGAAACCATCCAGTTCCAGCACGATGGCCTTGATGCGATCATCCTTGGCGGCGTGATCGATGGCGTGCACCACATCGCGCACCTGGATTTCAGCGGCAACATTGCCGGCCGCGGCATCGAACGGCGAGGTTTCAGAGGCCTGATCAACCAGGGCGCCATCCATCGCCAGTACGAGCGCCGCGCCATTGGGAACCGTGGCGGGCTTGGCGGAGGAGAGCAGGGCCGACAGCCCGATGAAAAACAGCGCCAACACACACAGGACGAGGAAATCCTTGATGCCGACAAGGATGCGCCAGATGAGGCCAAGGGTTTTCAAGATGCTGCGCCTTCAGGAACCGGGAGAGGCCCAAGTTATAGCAGCAGGCCCACGGCGGCGGCAACCGGCCGCTACGCCGCACACCCGGTGAAAGCTGATCAGGGATTGGCCGGTTCGGGCAGGAAATCCAGTTTCTGCACCGCCGTATCGGTGGCGCTGCATTCGGCCGGGGTGGCGTGCGTGTCGTTCGGCCAGGTTCCTTCCAGCGGCAGGCGGAATTCCCAAGCACCACCCTGCATGCGGTGCTGCACTTCGCCGGTAAGGCGCAGGCTGGTGCCTCCGGTGGCGCCGATTTGGCGGGCGGCTTCGTCGACGCACTGGCGGAAGGCGCGTTCGGCTGCGGGTGGCACCTGGTCCGGCCCGATGTTGATGGTGGCCGGCGGCTTGTTGCCGCCTTGGGCCGCGCTTTCCGCCTCCTTCTTCTTGCCCTTGGACAGCAGCAGCGCCAGCAGGCCGGCGGCAACGGCCGCACCGGCAATCGCCGCCCCGGTGGAGCCACCACCACCGCGGCGGCCAACTTCGAATTCGGCGCGGCAGCCGTTGCTCACCCAGATGGCGTTGCGATCACTACCCCAGTTTCGCCGCGAACAATCCCCGGCCAGCACGCGCGAAAGGCGCACCCCATCCCGCGTGTTGGCGCTGCAGCGGGCGTAGCGATAGTTCCAGCTTTCACAGCGGATGATCTGGCCGCCGTTATTGTTCCACCCCTGGTTGTTCCAATTGTTGTTCCAATTGGATTGAGCTGCCACCGGCGTGATCACGGCCGTGGACGCAAGGGCAAGCAAGGCGACAAGGCTGGCGGTGCGGCGCATGTGATTTCCCCCCGGAAAAGTGGGTCAGTACAAGGTGAAGGTGGCGCGGCAGCCACCGTTGACCCAGATGCTGTTGCGATCCCAGCCCCAGGTACGGCCTTCCTGACAATTGCCGGCAATCACGCGGGTGAGGCTGACACTGCGGGCGCCACCGATCGGGCAGCGAGCGGCGCGATAATTCCAGCTTTCGCAGTTGATGGTGCGGGTGCCCTGGCCGGGATTGAAACCGCCACCGCCAACACCGCCGCCGCTGCCCCAGCCGCCGCCAGAGCCACCGGAACCACCCCAGCCAGACGAGCCCTGCATCACTTCGAAATCGGCCCGGCAACCGTTGCGCACGGTGATGGCGCGGCGGTCCCAGCGCCAGGTGTCTCCATCGCGGCAATCGCCGGCAATCACGCGCAGCATGCGGGCAGCGCTGATCACGCCTTGCACCGGGCAACGCTGATTGCGGTAATTCCAGCTTTCGCAGCGCACCACCTGCCAGCGGCCGCCACCTGCGCCGATGCCCGGATTGGGATCCCAGCCGCCCACGCCCCAGCCATTGTTGGCATCAATGCGGAAGGTGGCGCGGCAGCCATTGCGCACACGGATGGCGCGATCATCATGATACCAGGTCTGGCCTTCGATGCAGCTGCCGCCTTGCACGCGCAGCAGTTGCACGCGCACAGCGCCAGGGGCGGGGCACACGGCTTCGCGGTAATTCCAGCTTTCGCACGTGATTTCGCGCCATTGCTGGGCAGCAGCCGGCGCGGCGGGCAGGGTGAGCGCGACGCCGGCACCCAGCGCAGTGAATGAAAGGGCGTTGATCGACAAGGCTGACAGCAGCAGACGGCGCATTACATCTTCTCCCCCCGGTTTGGGCAATAAGAGCAGGCATCATCCTGCGCTCGAACCAATTACCAGAAAATGAATGCTGCCAGTGATTTTGACGGAGTCAAGAGACATAACTGGCCGATCTTTAGACATAAGCCGCCAATTCTATAAGTTTTTCCCCTGTTCCCCCGCCTGTTCAACTGTGAACTGCCATGCCACCCGGCCCGATCGCGCGCCACGCCCGGCTGCCCAGGTGAGCGCGGCCTTCGGATCAAAGGCCAACCCGTGCGCCACGGCATAGCCGGCGCAGATCGTCAGATAGGTCTCCTGATCGCAGGGGTGGAAGCCCAGCCGCAGCCCAAAGCGATCGGCCAGCGCCAGATGATCATCGGCGGCATCGCGCGGATTAATGGCATCCGCCTCGTTTTCCGAAAGGCTGCGCGGCACCAGATGGCGGCGGTTGCTGGTAACGATCAGGCGCACATGATCGGGCCGCGCCTGCACCCCGCCATCGAGCAGCGAGCGCAGCGCATGCACCTCGGCGGCATCGGCGCCCAGCGACACATCATCAAGGAAGAT
Organism: Sphingomonadales bacterium; assembly: GCA_027486275.1. Next base: position 5,126 of record JAIXPM010000191.1, read on the forward strand.
CAGAAACGCCCGCTCTACCCCGGCCAGTGTGCGGAACAATTCGGGCAGGCTGCTGAGGGCCGGGAGCATCACCTGCACCAGCGCGATATCATGGCCGCTGGCCACCAGATCGGCGACCACGCTGCGCGCCAGGCTGGATTTGCCCATGCCGCGCGCGCCCCACAGCAGGACATCGTGGGCCGGCAGGCGCAGCGCGTGGCGGCGGCTGTTCTCGTGCAACTGCGCGGCCTGGGCCTCCACCCCTTTGTATAGTGCCAGCGGCGTCGTGCGGGCCGGCGGCAGGGCGGTGAGGCCCCCGGTATTTTCAGCGCCATCCCAGCCATACCAATGGCCGTGGGCCGGATCGGCGGGTGTGGCCGGCAGCGGCGCCATCCGGTCGAGTGCGGCGGCAATGCGGGCGAGCAGGGCGTCCTGAGTGTCCATGCCGCCAGCACTAGCCAAAAGCGCGGGTGTAAGGAACTGGCATCGGTTGCGCAGGCTGGCCCAAGCGGCTAGAGCCTTGCGCCAATCCGACCAATTTGATGGAAACCACGATGTTTGAAACCCCGGCCTATGCGCAGGCAACAGGCGGCGCGGCCGCCGCAGGTGGCATGGCGGCCGTAATCGGCTTCCTGCCCTATCTGGCCATCTTTGCCATTTTCTACTTCCTGATCATCCGCCCGCAGCAGCAGCGCGTGAAGCAGCACCGCGCCATGGTTGATGCCGTGAAGAAGGGCGATGATCTGATCACCGGCGGTGGCATCCTGGGCAAGGCAGTGCGGGTGACCGATACCGAAGTCGAAGTGGAAGCCGGCGCCGGCGTGCGCTTCACTGTGCTGAAATCCACGCTGGCCGATGTGAAGCCGCGCGGGCTGCCAGCGGCGGCGAACGACAAGAGCGCCTGAGCCCATGCTGGATTTCCCCAAGTGGAAAACCTGGTCGATGTGGGCCACGGTGGTGCTGTGCCTGTTGCTGGCACTGCCAAACGCCCTGGCGCCGTCCACATTGGCGCTGATCCCCGATGGCCTGCCCAAATCGCAGCTGCCGCTGGGGCTTGATCTGCGCGGCGGCTCGCACCTGATGCTGGAAGCCACGGCGCAGGATGTGGAAAAGGCCAAGCTGGAATCGCTGGAAGACACAGTGCGCGGCGAACTGCGGAGCGCTGAGGGCGGCGCCATCGCCATCACGGATCTGTCGCTGAACCGTGGCCGCCTGACCTTCACCGTTACCGATCTGGCGCGGCTCGATCAGGCGATCAGCCTGCTCAACAAGGCAACCGCGCCGTTGGGTGTCGGCAATGCCCGTGAAGTGGAGATCAACCGCGGCAGCGTGCCGGGCCAGGTGATCGTCACGCCCACAGCCGCCGGCATTGCGGCCGCCATCGATGGCGCCATGGCGCAGGCCGTGGAAGTGATCCGCAAGCGCATCGATGAGCTGGGCACCCGTGAACCCACGATCGTGCGCCAGGGCAAGACCCGCATCGTCGTGCAGGTGCCCGGCCTGCAGGATCCCGAAGCGCTGAAGGCTTTGTTGGGCAAGACGGCCAAGCTGGAATTCAAGTTGGTCGATACCGCCGCCGATCCGGAAGAAGTGGCGCAGGGCCGCGCCCCTCCCGGCAGCCAGATCCTCACTTCGCAGGAAGGCGGCCAGGTTGTCGTCAAGCGCCGGGCCATCATCACCGGCGACCAGCTGGTCGACAGCCAGGTGACAACCGATCAAAATGGCGCACCGGCCGTTTCCTTCCGGTTTGATTCCACCGGGGGCCGGCGTTTTGCGCAGGCCACCACTGAAAATGTCGGGAAGCCCTTTGCCATCATCCTGGATGGCATGGTGATTTCTGCGCCCAACATCAATGAACCGATCTTGGGCGGCAGTGGCCAGATTTCCGGCAACTACACCGTGCAGACCGCCAACGAATTGGCGATCCTGCTACGTTCGGGCAAATTGCCGGTTGAATTGAAGGTTGTCGAAGAACGCACTGTCGGCCCCGATCTGGGCGCGGATTCGATCAAGGCCGGTATCATCGCCTCGATCGTGGCCGTGCTGGCCGTGGCCGGGCTGATGATCATGACCTATGGCCGCTTTGGTGTGTATTCGGTGATCGCGCTGGCCATCAACGTCTTGATGATCCTGGGCATCATGTCGGCGGCCGGTTTCACCCTCACGCTGCCCGGCATTGCCGGGATGGTGTTGACCATCGGTGCCGC
>JAIXPM010000417.1 GCA_027486275.1 Sphingomonadales bacterium
TCCGGTGGCCCATGTTCAACGCACAGCACGGCCTTCATGTGATGCTCTCCCAAGTTTCGCCCGACAATAGCCGCGGCTTACGACAGCGCCAATCCTGCCACTAATGATTCGCCCATCAGACGGAATTCGGCTTCGCGCGGGGAGCCTTGTCGCCACACCAGCGACACGGTGCGCGCGGCGTTGCCCGAAACCGGCCGCGCGATCAGATTACCGTGGGTGAGGATGCCGGCATCCAGCGCCAGTTTCGGCACCAACGTCTGCCCGAGGCCGCCTGCCACCATCTCCACCAGCGTGACGAGGCTGGTGCCGCGATGGGCGGGATCGGCGCGCAACTCCGGGCGGCCACAGGCGGAAAGCACCTGTTCCTTCAGGCAATGGCCATCCTCCAGCAGCAGCAGATGGTGCGGATCAATGGCATCGGGCGCCACCGCCGGCGGCGGATCGGGCAGATCGCCGGGGCGGAACACGAGGAAAAAGGGATCATCGAACAGCGGCATCACGCTGAGCCCCGCCGTGTCCCACGGCAGCGCCAGCAGCACCATATCCAGCATGCCGCGCGCCAGGGCTTCGGTCGCCGGGCCACTCATCTCCTCACGCAGATGCAGTTTCAGATCGGGCCAATCGGCCCGCACCTTGGGCAGCGCGCGTGGCAGCAGATAGGGCGCGATGGTCGGGATGACACCAAGGCGCAGCGGGCCGGAAAGCGGCTTGTCTCCACCCACCGTGAGCCCGGCCAGTTCATCGGCCTCGCGCAGCACAACATAGGCCTTGGACACCACCCGTTCGCCCATCGGCGTGAAGCGCACGACCCGGCGGTTGCGCTCCACCAGCCGCACACCCAGCAGCGATTCCAGTTCGGCCAGGCCCGCCGACAAGGTGGACTGGGTGACAAAGCAGGTTTCGGCGGCGCGGCCGAAGTGGCCGTGGATGTGCAGCGCGGTGAGATACTGCAGCTGTTTCAGTGTGGGCAGGAAGGCCGTCATCGACAAACTCGATTGATAATAGCGATATTATCGATTGGATTTCTATCTCGTGCAAGGCCAATGGAACCGTGCTGGCGCTCGCTGGTTCCCGTTTACACCCCCCAAAACCAAGGATTCATCTCATGGCTCTCACTGTTGGCGATAAAGTTCCGTCCTTCGATCTCCCCGTGCAGCAGGGCGTTGCCGCGCTGCCGAACGGCGAATCTTTGGACATCACCACGGCTTATCCTGGCAAGTGGAAGATCCTGTTTTACTGGCCGAAGGATTTCACCTTCGTTTGCCCGACCGAAATCATCGGCTATGGCGATCTGAAGGGCGATTTTGCTGATCGTGACGCCGTGCTGATCGGCGCTTCGACCGACACCGATTTCGTGCACTTCGCCTGGCGCAAGAGCGACGAGCGTCTGGCCGCCTGCGATTTCCCGTGGCTGGCCGATAACAGCAAGCTGCTGGCCGATGCCCTGGGCATCATCGTTGCTGGCGCCGGCGTGCCGCTGCGCGCCACCTTCATCATCGATCCGGAAAACGTGATCCAGCACATCACCGTGAACGGCCTGAACGTCGGCCGCAACCCGGCCGAAACGCTGCGTATCCTCGATGCGCTGCAGACCGACGAGCTGTGCCCGTGCAACTGGACCGAAGGCCAGGACACGCTGAAGCCGGCAGCGTAAGCGCGGCGGGAGGATAGCGCCTCGGCGCTATCCTCCGACCCGCGCAAGCTCGGCCGGGCGGGCGCGGCGCGCTCGTACGCCGCGAACCGCTTCGACGTCAGCCGCGGCTTTGCCGCGGCCCCTTCCCCTTCTTCCACTCTATCCCTCGCCGCCGATGGCAGAGGGGAAAGGAACTCCCATGATCTTTTCCGAACTCGCCAAAACCCTGCCGGATTACGCCAAGGATCTGCGCCTCAACGTCTCCAGCCTGCTGACCGAGCAGTTGCTCAGCGATCAGCAGAAGTGGGGCACGATCGTGGCGGTGGCGCATGCCTGCGCGCACAAGCCGCTGATCGATGCGGCCGAAGCCGAAGCCGCCACCAAGCTCAGCCCCGAAGCGCTGAATGCTGCCAAGGCAGCTGCCAGCATCATGGCGATGAACAACATCTATTATCGCTTCACCTACATGGCGTCGCGGCCGGACTACAAGACGATGCCCGCCAAGCTGCGCATGAACGTGATCGGCACGCCAGGCATCGAGAAGGCCGATTTCGAGCTCTACAGCCTGGCAGTTTCGGCCGTGAACGGCTGCGGCATGTGCATCGACGCGCATGACAAGGTGCTGGCCCAGCACGGCGTGGGTGCCGACAAGATCCAGGCCGCGGTGCGCATTGCCGCCGTGGTGCATGCGGTGGCGCGGACGCTTCAGGCGCTCTGACAAGCAGAGTGTGCAACATGAAAGGCCAGTCATCCCAATCGGGGTGGCTGGCCTTTTTGTTTGAAATGGCTTAAGTGACACTCAAATCGGAGGCCGCATTCTGGCCAGCCGGAGACACGCCATGGGTTTGATCACCTACCTCGACTCGGTGAAACAACGCGATCCGGCGCCGCGTTCACGCTGGGAAATCCTTACCTATCCCGGCGTCTGGGCGCTGGGTCTGCACCGCATTGCGCACATGCTGTTCCGCGGGCGCTTCTTTTTTGCGGCGCGGCTGGTCAATCATTTCAGCCGCTTCCTCACCGCCATCGACATCCACCCCGGTGCCCGTATCGGCCGCAATTTCTTCATCGATCACGGCTTCGTGGTGATCGGCGAAACGGCGGAAATCGGTGACGAGGTGACCATCTATCAGTGCGTGACGCTGGGCGGCACCGATCCTGCCGGGGGCATGGGCGGCAAGCGCCATCCCACCATCCTAGATGGCGCCATCGTTGGCTCCGGCGCGCAGGTGCTGGGCCCGATCACCGTCGGCGCCAAGGCCCGTATCGGCGCCAATGCGGTGGTGACGCGTGATGTGCCGGAAGGCGCGACCATGATCGGCATCCCCGCCAAGCCGGTGGTGATGGCGGCCGAGGACTATGTGAAGCCGTTCCTGCCCTATGGCACGCCATGCGCGCAGAAATTCGATCCGGAAACCCAGAAGCTGGAACTCCTGCGCTGCGAGATGGAGGTGCTGAAAAGCCGGCTGGACGAATTCACCCGCGAAGACACGCGCAAGGCCGGTTGACCTCTCCATAGCGCCGCGCCAAACATTGGGCGTGAGCATTGTCATCCCGCTGACCCCGACCGCAGCCGTTCGCCAGGTCGCTTTCACCCGTATCGAGCTTGACCGGATCATGTCGCTGTATGGCCGCATGGTCGCCGCCGGCCTGTGGCGCGATTATGCGCTGGAACTGGGGGCGAAAGTAGCGAGCTTCTCCGCCTTCCGTCGCTCTGCAGAAAATCCCGAGGTGCGGCTGGTGAAAGACCCCTCGCTGCGGCAGCGCCAGGGCGAATGGGTGCTGTATGGCGAAGGCGGCGTGGTGCTGAAACGCGGCCACGAACTGGCCGGCGTGCTGGCCGTGATGGAACGGCGGTTGCTGAAGGCAGTGGAGGGTTAGCGGTTAGCCTGGGCGATGGTGGGCAGATTTGCCCGCAGGCCCACCGGCAGCCGCGGCACCAGCAGCGCCCGCGCCCGCCGCCAACCGGCCGAGAGCAAGACCAGCATCAAGCCTACCAGCAGGAGACCGACGTTGCTGCTGATCGACAAATCACTGCCCTGCCCTACCAACGTCTGGATGGCGTAGATCGCATAGCCAATAGCCGACACGATCAATGCCCGTCGATCAATGGCCAGCGCAACCAGCGTTAGAATGGTGAAGGCCACGACCACGAGTATGGCTGTTCCTGGTTGGCCGCCCGACGCGCTCAGCCCGGTGCCAGTGAACAGCGGATGCACCAGCATGGGCGCCGCCAGCAGATGCAGCCAGAAGGCAATATCGGAACGGCGCGTGATGCGCGCGGGGTCGCGGCTGTCGTACCACATTGCCAGCGTGAAGACGCCAACGCCGCAGATCAGCACCAAAAGCGTCAGAATATTGGTACCGACAACGGCAAAGGCCGGGCCGATGATGCCACCGGCCAGGCTGATGACGGTCAGGCTCAAGGCGCCGGCGCCGGCCGCTACAGTGATAGGCACGCGAAACCGCCACCAGTGCGCGGCAGCCGCGGCGACTGTCAGCACGCCGGCCGCGGTCAACATGGCGCTAGCTTGCAGGATATTGCCATTGGTGGCGCCAAGACGCAGCTCGGCCAGCCCGCCAAAGATCGCGAGAACCGTCATGAAGGCGGCGATGGAATAGCTGAGCAGCAGCAACACGCTGGGCAATGCCATGCGGCGCTGGCGGGTGAAATATTCCGCCAGGCCCCAGCTGGTCACGGCCACAGCCACAGCCGATGCCAGTTCAGACACTTGCTGGGCGATCGCGCCGATGGCCAACAGCAGCATGTCAATGGCGATGGCCACGAAAATATCGTTGAAGCCGGTGAGCAGGCGGAACGATTCCTCGTCACCGCCCGCGGTACCGCGGCGCAAATCGCGCGTGAAGATCACCAACTGTTCGCGGGTGGGCGCATCGATCACACCGGCCGCCACAGCGGCGTCCAGATCGCGCTCCTCGATCACCGGATGGTCAGCGCGCGCCGCCCAGCGCCATCGCCGCCTGCGCACCGCCATTGTCTGGCGCCACTTCGCCGGTACGATCGCTGATCTCGGCAAACCGCGCCGCCACGTTTTCGGCGGTCAGTTCATCCGCACCCAGATGGATGCCGCGGGTAAGCGTCACGTAGGCGCGCTCGATGCCGCCGCCGCCAGCGTTGAGGATCACGTTGGTCGGCGCTTCTTCCGACACAAGATAGACCGACGCCGGGACCACGGTTTCCGGGCCCAGCTTTTCGAGCATGGCCGGCGGCATCAGATCCTCGGTCATGCGGGTCGCTGCCAGCGGCGCAATGGTGTTTACATGCACGTTGTACTTGGCGCCTTCCAGCGCCAACGTCTTCATCAGGCCCACCAGGGCCAGCTTGGCCGCGCCATAATTGGCCTGGCCAAAATTGCCGTACAGCCCGGTGGACGACGTCGTCATCAAGATGCGGCCATAGCCCTGCTCGCGCATCAATTCCCACACAGCCTTCGTGCAGTTGACACTGCCGATCAGGTGGACGTCCATCACGGTGCGGAAATCGTCCAGCGTCATCTTCACGAATGTCTTGTCGCGCAGGATGCCGGCATTGTTGATCAGGATATCGATGCGGCCCCAACGTTCCTTGACGTTGGCGACCATCTTTTCCACAGCCGCCATGTCGGTGACGCTGGCACCATTGGCCATGGCTTCGCCGCCGAACGCGGTGATTTCATCCACAACGGCCTGCGCCGCCGAGAGCGACGCGCCCGAACCATCGCGGGCGCCGCCCAGATCATTGATGACCACCTTGGCGCCACGCCGCGCCAGATCAAGCGCATAGGCCCGGCCCAGGCCGCCGCCGGCGCCGGTAACAATGGCAACACGCCCTTCAAAGCTGATGGTCATGAGATGCTGTACCCTTGAATTGTTGGAATCATGTTCGCAGAAGGGCCGTTTAACCAAGCAGGCCGGTGCTGCAAAGCGATTCCGCCACTGCGGTACAGAGGCAAAGCGCCAGAACGGGCCGATCAGGCGGCCACTTGCGCCGACACTGGCGTTGCGTCCAGCGAATAGCCGGCCGAGCGCACGGTACGGATCAGATCGGCCAGTTCCTCGCCGCCCGGGCCGGCGTTCACGGCCTTGCGCAGGCGGCGAATGTGCACGTCGACCGTGCGCTGTTCCACATAGACATCACGGCCCCACACGGCATCGAGCAATTGTTCACGGCTGAACACACGGCCGGGATGTTCGAGGAAATGGCGCAGCAGTCGGAATTCCGTGGGGCCGAGCTGCACGGTGCGGCCGTCGCGGGTCACCCGATGAGCGGTCGTATCCATGGCGATGCCGGCAAATTCCAGCGCGCCGCCCTGCAGGGCCGGGCGCAGACGGCGCAGCACGGCGCGGATGCGCGCAACGAGCTCGCGCGGGGAAAACGGCTTGGTCATGTAATCGTCCGCACCGGTTTCGAGGCCGCGGATGCGATCCGCCTCGTCACCGCGGGCGGTGAGCATGACGATCGGCAGGTTGGCGGTGGCCGGCGCGCGGCGCAGGCGGCGGCAGACTTCGATGCCCGAAAGATTGGCGATCATCCAGTCGAGGATGACCAGATCGGGTTTTTCCTCTTCGGCCAGGGTCAACGCTTCCTCACCGTCGCCGGTGCGGACCACGTCAAAGCCTTCCTTTTCAAGATTATAGGTTACCAGCTCAACAAGGCTGGCGTCATCTTCAACGCGCAGCATCTTGGCGCGCATGGGGCGATCTCCTGGGGGTTATTCGGGGCTGTAAACGGTTGACGTGAAATCATTCTTCGGTCGCTCGGCCGGGCGCTGGCCGGTAACGGAGTAATAGACCATCTCCGCCACTGAGGTGGCGTGATCGCCGATCCGCTCCA
>JAIXPM010000165.1 GCA_027486275.1 Sphingomonadales bacterium
ACCACCGGCCCGCGCATCATCACCGCCGAGACCAAGGCCGAGATGAAGCGCGTGCTCGAGGACATCCAGTCGGGCCGCTTCGTCAAGAACTTCGTGCTCGACAACCGCGCCGGCCAGCCGGAACTGAAGGCCGCCCGCAAGGCGGCGGCGGCCCACCCGATCGAGGAAACCGGCGCGCGGCTGCGTGCGATGATGCCGTGGATTGCCAAGAACCAGCTGGTCGACAAGGCGAAGAACTGAGCGACTGCGCAGGACAGAAAAAAGGGCCTGCCGGTGCACACCGGCAGGCCCTTTTTCATGTTGGCGTTGCTTTTCAGGCGGCGACTGTCGCCCGGCGACGGCGCCCGGCGGCACCAACCAGGCCAAAGCCGGCAATCAGCATCGCCCAGCTGGCCGGTTCCGGAATGGCACTGCCAACGAAGACATTGTCCACGCCTTGCGTGAAGAACAGCTGGTTATCGGCTTGGGCGAAACGGATTGCGTAGGTGCCAGCGCCCAGATTGACGTTGAAGCTGTAGCTGGTCCACGGATTGGGATTGGCGCCGCCATCGGCCCCGCTGTAGAAGCTCTGGATCTGGCCGGCGGTGCTGAACGCCCCGGTGGCACCGGGGATCAGGTCAACCAACGCAAACTGCACTGGCTGGCCAGCAAACGGATCAAGGCCGTTGCCTGAGAACACTTGGCCACCGTAATTGTTGGCGAAGTGATCGAACTTGACCGTTACGGTCTGTGCGCTGGCCAGCGTGAACGACTGGCGAATTTCGTAGGCGCCCGGGCCGCCTTGGCCCGTGAGATAGACGAAATTCCCGCCATTGGCATTCACGGTCGTGCTCTGACCCGAATTCGGCGCGTTCGATCCATTGGCGAAAACGCCGCTGGTGCCGTTGGATGACGGAGCGATGGATTGCGTCCAGCCGGCAAGGCTGCCGCTTTCGAAGCCGCCATTGGTCAGCAGATTGGCCGCCATGGCCGGCATGGCGCACGCGCCAATGAGCCCGGTGATAACAAGTTTGCGCAGCATCTTGCCCTCCTTGATCGACTGGGCGCCCCACATCCCCACGAGTCGGGCAAAAACCAGCATCACCGAGATGGTGCCACAAACCAGATAGGCCGATAGTTAAACTTTAATTATTATTTTGTTAATGTCGATGGCTTAGATTCGCTCTTCCAGCAGCAACGCAGCCCTGACCCGCACACTGCGCAGCGCCAGTTGCACTTCCCACAGGAACAGCATCAGCCCGCCGGTGAGCAGCATGGTGGCGGCGATGAACATCAAGGCCACCACCACATCGAGCCGGCCGCCGACCAGTTGTTCAAGGAACAGCAGCGCCACCACCAGGCACACCAGCAGGGCGGCCATGGTGCACAGCGCGATCGCCCAGTTGGCGGCGGCCATGCGTTTGGCCAGCACCGCCAGATCGTCGATGGCGATGCGGCGCTTGTCGGCGGCAAAGCCGGCCGCATTGGCTTCAAGGTGGCGCGCCCGGTCCACCACCCGCGACAGGCGGTGAACCAGCACGTTGAGCAGCCCGGCGATGGCGGTGAGCAGGAACACCGGCGCCAGAGCGCTCTGGATGGCCGAACCGATATCGGCGGCGGAAAAAATCTGGTCCATGATGTCTTCATGCCCGCAATGGCCGCAAGAGCAAGGCGGCATCTTGCGCCCCATCTTGCACAGCGCCCCCGCTTCAAGCTATGAACAGATCATGGCTTTCCAATCGGCCCTTCTTCGTCTGCGACTTACACGCCCTCGGGCGTGACGCTGGCTGCTGGGCATGTTCCCTCGGCCACGCGCCTTGAGGGGATGAACCTGAAACTTCAGATCACAGCGTTCAGACAGGCAGAGCCATGACCAATAATCGTATCCGCATCTTCGACACCACCTTGCGCGACGGGGAGCAGTCGCCGGGCTGCTCGATGAATCTCGAGGAAAAACTGAAAGTCGCAGCGCAATTGGAAGCGCTGGGCGTGGACATCATCGAAGCCGGTTTCGCCATCGCCAGCGAAGGCGATTTCGAAGCCGTTCAGGCCGTTGCCAACATGTGCGACACCGCCATCGTCGCCAGCCTGGCCCGCGCCGCCGCCCCCGATATCGATCGGGCCTGGGCGGCGCTGAAGGGCGCGCGCAACCCGCGCATCCACACCTTCATCGCCACGTCGCCGCTGCACATGAAGGTGAAGCTGAACAAGACGCCGGAAGAGGTGCTGGAAGCCATCCGCTTCTCGGTCAGCCATGCCCGCAACCTGTGCGGTGATATTGAATGGTCGGCGGAAGATGCCACGCGCAGCGATCCGGATTTCCTGTGCCGGGCGGTGGAAACCGCGATCAACGCCGGTGCGACGACGATCAACCTGCCCGACACGGTGGGTTATGCGACGCCCGCCACCTATGGCGCCATGTTCCACGATGTCATCACCCGTGTGCCCAATGCCGATCAGGCGATCTTTTCCACACACTGCCACAATGATCTGGGCCTGGCTGTTGCCAACACGCTGAGCGCCATCATGGCCGGTGCGCGGCAGGTGG
>JAIXPM010000330.1 GCA_027486275.1 Sphingomonadales bacterium
ACCGGCGCACCGAGGAAAGCGGCGGTGGCACGCGCAATGGCTTCGGCTTGGCCGCGGGCTTCACCGTCAACGCCGGGATAAGCGCCGGCACTGTCAACCAAGGTGATCACCGGCACGTTGAAGCGGGCGGCGAGCTCCACCAGCCGGGCTGCCTTGCGATAGCCTTCGGGCCGGCCCATGCCGAAGTTGTGCTTCACGCGGGATGCGGTGTCGTTGCCCTTTTCATGACCAATCAGCATCACCGGGACGTTCAGCCCGCGCAGCTTGCCCAACCCGCCCAAAATGGCGAGATCTTCGCCATAGGCGCGGTCACCGGCCAACGGGGTGAAATCCTCCACCAGCGCCTTGGCGATATCGGAAAAATGCGGCCGCGCCGGGTGGCGGGCCACCAGCGTCTTCTGCCATGGCGACAGCTTGGCATAGGTTTCGGCCAGCAGGCGGCGCGCGGCGCCCTCGGCGTGGCGGGCGCCGGCATCATCGCCGGCGGCGCGATAATCGGTCGCGCGCTGGGCGATCTGGGCAATCGGCTTTTCAAAGTCGAGATAGGTGCTCACGCGGCTTGGCCTAGGCGATATGACGCGGCGTGGTCAATGGCCGCAACGTCACATGCAAGCTCATTGGCGCTGCCAGCGGAAATACCACACCTCGTGGCCCAGCCGGCGCGCCTTGGCTTCATAGCGGGTCTGCGGCCAATCGGCAGGGCGGGTGAGAAAGTCCGCCGCCGTGTCGCCCAACCAGCGGAAATCGCGGCGCTTGCCCATCTGCATCAGCGCCCAGCGGCAGTAGATCGGGTGATCAGTGCCGAACCGGAATTCACCGCCCGGTTTCAGCACACGGGCGATGCGATCAATCGGGCCCGGGTTCATGAAACGGCGCTTGGCATGGCGGGCCTTGGGCCAGGGATCGGGGTGCAGCAGGAACACGCGTTCCACACTGGCTTCCGGCAGCCGTTCCAGCACATCAAGCGCATCACCATGGTGGATTCGCACGTTGGTAAGACCACCATCGCGCACTGCCATCAGCGCGCCGACCACGCCATCCACGAACGGCTCCGCGCCGATCAGGCCCACATCGGGGCGCATCGCCGCCTGCCCGGCCATATGCTCGCCCTTGCCAAAGCCGATTTCCAGCCACAGCGGGCGCTCATCGCCAAACAGGCCCGGCGCGGTGATCGGCCCTTCCGCCGGCACCGCGATGCGCGGCAAAAGATCGGCAAACAGCTCTGCCTGGCCCTGGCGCAAGGCGTGGCCCTGTCGGCGGCCATAAAGCCGGCGGATGGTGGTGGGATCGGAAACGGCAGATTCGCTCATGGTGGCGGCATTGCCCGATTGCGCGCCTGTGGAAAAGGGCAGGCGTGGCCTTTGATCCAGATCAAGGCACACTTGCCCGACCCACAGGAAACTGCGGCCCAGATTTGGGAGGATAGACGATGGACGCTCTCACCCCGGCCCGCCCGGCCCCTGACGGCTCTATTACCGATGTGGATGTGCTGGTGATCGGTGCCGGCATTTCCGGGCTTTCTGCGGCCTGGCACCTGCAGCAGCGCCTGCCCCACAAGCGATTCGTGGTGCTGGAGCGGGAGGCCAGCTACGGCGGCACGTGGCTCACCCACAAATTCCCTGGCATCCGTTCCGATTCCGATCTCTACACCTTCGGCTTCGGGTTCAAACCGTGGGTGGGGCCGCCGATCGCCACGGCTGCCGAAATCCAGGCCTATCTGGGCGAGATGATCGAGGAGAACGACCTCGATCGCCACATCCGCTACAACCACAGCATCGAAACGGCCGATTGGGACAGCAGGGCCGCGCGCTGGACGGTCACCTCCGCCCTGCCCGATGGCACGCGCCGCCAGTTTCGCGCACCGTTCCTGTGGATGGCACAAGGCTATTACCGGCATCACCAGGGCTATTGGCCGGAATATCCGGGCATGGCCGATTTCAAGGGCCCGATCCTCCACACCGAGGAGTGGGATGAAGGCACCGATTACAGCGGCAAACGCGTCGTGCTGATCGGATCGGGCGCAACGGCGGCCACCGTGGTGCCAGCGATGGCGGCAAAGGCCGAACACATCACCATGATACAACGCAGCCCAACCTATTTCATTCCCGGCCGCAATGAAAATGAGCTGGCCGAACTGCTGCGCCCGATCGGCGTGGACGAAGCCACCATCCACGACATCGTGCGCAAAAAGGTGATTTACGATCAGGATCAGGTCGTGCGCCAGTGCCGGGAGGCTCCAGAAGCAACGGCGGCCGAATTGCTGGCCGGGGTGCAGGCGCTGCTGCCCGAAGGCTTCGACATGCGCCACTTCACGCCCACCTATCGCCCGTGGCGGCAGCGGATCGCCTTCGTGCCGGATGGCGATCTGTTCGCCGGGGTGCGCGCCGGGAAGGCTGATGTCGTCACCGGCACGATCGCGCGCTTCACGCCCGATGGCGTGGAGATGCAGGATGGCACGCACGTGCCGGCCGACATGATCGTGCTCGCCACCGGCTTCAACCTGTGTGTGTTCGGTGACATTGCTTTCTCAATCGACGGCAAGCCGCTGGACATGGGCGATACCGTGACCTGGCGCGGCATGATGTTCACCGACGTGCCCAATCTGGTCTGGGTGTTCGGCTATTTCCGGGCGAGTTGGACGCTACGTTCCGACATGATTTCGGAATTCACCTGCCGGCTG
>JAIXPM010000295.1 GCA_027486275.1 Sphingomonadales bacterium
ACGAAGCTGGTGGTGCCCTTTGGGGATTGCGATACGCCAATGAAGCCGGTGGTATCGAAGCGCGTGCCAGCGATCTCGATCCAGCCGGTGGGGTTGCGCCAGGGCGGGGAGGCGCCGGTTTCCAGCCACAGTTGCTCGCGCTGGTCCACCGATCCGGCATCGCCCCAATAGAGCCTCGGGTGGGCGCCGAAGATGTTGAGGCCGGTCATCAGCAGGATGATGATGGCAATCGCGTTCAGCCAGTGGGTGAGGCGCACCAGCCAGTGGTGGCGCAGCACAACGCGTGAATCGGGGCGCCGGGGCGCAAGGGTGGGGGCGGCGGTGGCCATGGCTGTTAATGGCCTGTTCGCAGCCAAAGGCCAATTGGTTACAGGCGCCGCAGCTGGGGGTGCAAACTTGCTGCGGTTGCGCCATGGTGGCCGCGATGCTGCGGATCTTCTCTGCCACGGGCCACCAACTGATCGGCAACGGCGACGTGTGGCCGGCCGATGCAGTGTGGATCGACCTGTTCAATCCTACGCCGGAAGAGGAAAAGCAGGTCGAGACCGCGCTGGGTTTTGGTGTGCCGACCGCCGACGAGATGGCGGAGATCGAGACGTCCAGCCGACTGTATGTCGACAATGGCGCCATCGTGATGACGGCGACCCTGGCCACAGGGCTGATCACCGAAACGCCGGAAACCGTGCCGGTGAGCTTCGTTCTGGGCAAAAGCCACCTCGTCACGGTGCGCTATGCCGATATCCGCAGTTTTGATCGCTATGCCGCGCAGTTGGAACGGGCACCGGGCCAGTGTGGCAGCGCGCCGATGGCGCTGATGGGGCTGATCGATGCCATTGTCGATCGGCTGGCCGATGGGCTGGAGCATGTGGGCCGCGAGGTGGACCAGATCAGCCGCGCCGCCTTCCGCCGCGCCGAAGCCGGTGCCCGTGGCCGCCAACAGCAGCGCCGGTCAAATCTCGCCCTGCAGGCGTTGCTGACCCGGCTGGGCGCAGCGCAGGACGGGCTGAGCAAGGCGCGCGAATCGGTGGTCTCGCTGACCCGGGCACTGTCGTTCCTGCAGTTCGCCGCGCCGAAAGACGCTGGCCTTTCCGCCCAGATCAAGACCCAGGTGCGCGATCTGGCCAGTCTGGCGGATCAGGCCAGTTTCATCGGCAGCAATCTCACCTTCCTGCTCGATGCAACGCTGGGCCTGATCTCAATCGAGCAAACTGCGGTGCAGAAGATCTTCTCTGTGGCCAGCATCGTGTTTCTGCCGCCAACGCTGGTGGCCGGGGTTTATGGCATGAACTTCGCGCACATGCCGGAGCTGCAATGGGTGGCGGGCTATCCGATGGCGCTGGGCATCATGCTGGCCGCCGCCGTGCTGCCTTATGCGATCTTCCGTTGGCGTGGGTGGCTTTAAGGCGCGTCCAGCGTGCAGCCATATTCCGGATCGAAGCGCGAGATGCGTTTGGAGAGCAGCGGCACCTTGGCCGTGATCGTGCGGTTGGCGCTGTCTTCCTCCACCTGCACCACTTCCGTGCCGGGCTCGCGATCGGTGTCGCAGCTGGCCATGTCCCGCCCGCTGACGAAACGGCAGCTGCAGGTGACCTGGGCGATATAGCCGGTGGCCAGCGCCGCCTGCCGGCCCGTGGTGGAATATTTGAGGCCCAGCCAACCGCCCGCCGCCAGGCAGAGCAGCAGCAGCGGCATCCAGATCAGCCAGCGCCGCCAGAATGCCTTGGGGCGCGAAGGTGCAGCGGGGGGTGATGTGTCACTTGCCAGCATGGGGGCAGGGCCTTTAGCGTGAAATTCATGACAAGGTGGAGAAACATCTGGGCGGCCGCAAGCCTGTTGCTGACCGCAGGGGCTGCCATGGCACAGACCGTGCGCTCGCCAGTGACGATTCCGCCCACCGTGCCGGCCTCGTCCCTGCCAGCCGCCGATGCGCTGTTCACCGATCCGGCGCTGAAGGAAACGCGCGCGGTGATCGTGCTGAAGGACGGCAGGCCGATCTATGAACGTTATGCCCCCGGCTATGGCCCCGGCACGCGGCTGATCAGCTGGTCGATGGCGAAATCCATCACGTCCACGCTGGTTGGGTTCCTGGTGGCCGATGGCAAGCTGGAGCTGGACACGCCCGCCCCGGTGCCGGAATGGCGGAACGACGCGCGCGCCAAGATCACGCTGCGCCAATTGCTGCACATGGCATCGGGTGTGAAGCATATCGAGGCGGGGCCTGAGCCGGAGCGCGCCGACACCAACCGCGCGCTGTTCGCCGATACTTCGGCCGATATCGTCAAGGCGGCCGTCGCCGAGCCGGCGGAAGTCCCGCCCGGCACGCGCTTTGAATACAACACGCTGACCACGCATATACTGGCGCGAATCGTTTCCGATGCGGTGGCGCCGGGCGCGACGCCGGCCGAACGCAAGCGCAAGGTGCGCGCCTTCATCAACGATCGGCTGGCCGGGCCGGCGGGAATGGCCAGCCTGCTGTGCGAGTTCGACCCGCAGGGCAATCTTTATGGCGGCTCGCTGTGCTTTGCCACCGCACGGGATTGGGCGGCGTTCGGGCAGCTGTATCTGGATGGTGGCGTGGTGGCCGGGGTGCAGGTGGTGCGCCCGGATTGGGTGCGCTTCGTGATGATGCCGTCGCCGACCAATCCCGGCTATGGCGGGCAATTCTGGCTGAACCGCAAGCCGGCCAATGGCAAGGATGAAGCGCTGTTCTGGCGTGCCGGACCGCCCGACGCCTTTGCCGCGATCGGGCACTTGGGCCAATATGTGATCGTGGTGCCATCGAAGCGGATCGTGGTGGTGCGGCTGGGCAAGACGCAGGACGACGTGCTGCAACC
>JAIXPM010000367.1 GCA_027486275.1 Sphingomonadales bacterium
CTGACGGTGAACGAGGTCAGCGATGATGATCTTGGCCACTGGTTCACGGTGAACATCATCCCGCACACCGCCGAATGGACCACCTTCGGCACCGCCAAGGCCGGCGACGAGGTGAATATTGAGATCGATGTGCTCGCCCGCTACCTGTTCCGGATGAATCAGCTCAAGTCTTGACAGCGCAATGTGATGAGCGCATCCCGTCCTCACATTTCGATGTGAGGCCCCGATGAGCGAATCCCTGATTACCCGACTGCGTGACCTGGTCGCCAGCGGTGAGGAATCGAAAGCCGGCATGGCCCGGGCTGCCGGGCTGCATGCCAACAGCCTGCGCGCGCTCGACGAAGCCGACTGGAACCCCACCACCGATACGCTCCGGAAACTGGAAAACTGGCTGGCCGATCGCAGCAGCGGGCCGGCTCTGTCCCCCATCGAGGATATCATCAACGAGGCCCGCAACGGCCGCATGTATATCCTGGTCGACGATGAAGACCGCGAAAACGAAGGCGACCTGATCATCCCCGGCCAGATGGCGACGCCCGATGCGATCAACTTCATGGCCAAGTTCGGCCGCGGCCTGATCTGCCTCGCGCTGGCGTCGGAACGCGTGAAGGCGCTCGGCCTGCCGCTGATGGCGCAGCACAACGGCACGCGGCACAGCACCGCCTTCACCGTGTCGATCGAGGCCAAGGAAGGCGTCACCACCGGCATTTCCGCCGCCGATCGCGCCCGCACCATCGCGGTGGCCATCGATGCCGCCAAGGGGCCGGAGCATATCGTTTCCCCCGGCCATGTGTTCCCGCTCGTCGCCCGCGATGGCGGCGTGCTGGTGCGCGCCGGCCATACCGAAGCCAGCGTGGACATCTCGCGCCTCGCCGGCCTCAGCCCGTCGGGCGTGATCTGCGAGATCATGAACGACGATGGCACCATGGCGCGCCTGCCCGATCTGATCCCGTTCGCCCGCCGCCATGGCCTGAAGATCGGCACCATCCGCGATCTGATCGCCTACCGCCACGCCCATGACCGGCTGGTGAAGTGCGTCGCCGAAACCAAGCTGGAAAGCTGGCACGGCGGCGAATGGCTGGCGAAAACCTATGCCAACACTGCCGAATATGGCGAGCACATGGTGCTTCAGAAGGGCAAGATCGAACCCGGCAAGCCCACGCTGGTGCGCGTCCACACCCAATCCATGTTCACCGACATGTTCGCCGAAAAGGGTGAGCGCGCCGGGCAACTGGGCCGCGCCATGGACGCCATCGGCGAAGAAGGCGCCGGCGTCATCGTCATCATTCGCGACGGCAGCCCCACCGCCATTTCCGAACAGATGCGTGCCAAGGGCCAGGGCGAATCCATCGTGCTGCGCGATTATGGCATTGGTGCACAGATCCTGGTTGATCTTGGCGTCACCGACATGATCCTGCTCACCAACCAGCACCGCAACATCGTCGGCATCGAAGGCTATGGCCTGCACGTTGTTGGCGAACGCGCCATTCCCCCCCGGAGCTGAATCTCATGCACATCCTGATCGTCGAAGCCCCGTTCTACACCCACATCGCCGATATGCAGCGCAACGGCGTGACCGAAGCCCTGAAGGCCGCCGGCGCCACCCACGACGTGATCACCGTGCCCGGCGCGCTGGAAGTGCCGGCGGCCATCGCCTTTGCCGATGCCAGCGGCGAGTATGATGGCTATGTCGCGCTCGGCTGCGTGATCCGCGGCGAGACCTATCATTTCGAAGTCGTCGCCGGTGAAAGCGCGCGGGCCATCATGGCGCTCACGCTCGACGGCCTCGCCATCGGCAACGGCATCCTGACCGTAGAAAACGAAGCCCAAGCCATCGCCCGGGCCGACAAAACCCAGAAGAACAAGGGCGGTGAAGCGGCGGCCGCCGCGCTGGCCATGGTGGCGCTGAAACAGCGTTTCGCCTGAGCCACGGTTTGCCAAGTTCGTGCTTGGCCTTTGCGATGCCGTGATGGCACACTGATTGATAGGGTCGCGAACCGCTGTTTCCAGGGGGAGGCGCCGTCATGACCGATCCGCACACCATCCAGTCGATCGACGCCGCCGGCCGGCCCCAGGAATGCGATCTGATCATGAAGGGCGGGGTGACGAGCGGCCTCGTCTATCCCGGCGCCATCGCCACCCTTTCTGAAACGTTCCGCCTGCGCAATATCGGCGGCACATCGGCCGGCGCCATTGGCGCGGTGGCGGCTGCCGCGATGGAGTATGGCCTGCGGACGGGCAGGAACCCCAAGGCCCGGGAACGCATGGCCTGGCTGCACCAAGAACTGGCCCAGCGCACCGATCAGGGCGCTTCCCGGCTTGATGCCATGTTCTGCGGCGATCCGGGCACCGCGCCGCTGCTCGATGCGCTGAAGGGCGCGCTCAACAGCCAGCCCGCCGCGATCCTGGGCCTGATCAAGGCCGCACTCCCCACATTGCCGGGCAACGCCCGCCGCGCGCTGTGGCTCGCCGCCGGGGCCACGGCCCTCGAAATGCTCGCCGGTGCCGGCCTCGGCTGGCTGCTCACCGCTGGCTGCAGCCCTGGCGTGCAGGGCTTCGCCACCGCATTGGCCGCCGTCGCCAGCCTTGCCTTCGCCGGCTGGTGGAACCTCAAGGCCAGCCTGGTGCAGGCGGTGCCACTCTCGCTCGACAGTCTCAACCGGCTGCTGCAGCCGATCGTGGCCAACGGCCTGGGCCTTGCCACCGGCTTCGCCTTGCCGGCCCACACATTCAACCAGCGCCAACTGCCTTCGCTCACCCAGTGGCTGCACCAGGCCATCCAACAACTGGCCGGCCTTGATGAAGGCAGCACAAGCGAAGTGCTGACCTTCGGCAAGCTGTGGTCGTTGGGCCTGTTGCAGGAACCCAGCGCCCTTCAACCGCGCGCCATCGATCTGGTGCTGGTGTGCAGCGATCTCAACCGCGTGCAATCCACCAGCTTCCCCTTTCTGTTCGACAACCAGCGGCTCTTCTACGATCCCCCCGAATGGGCACGGCTGTTTCCAGAACCGGTGCTGCAGGCGCTGGACGCCAATGCCTGGGCCGTGGCCAGCAACACCGAAATCCCCGATGATCTGGGCTATGGCCGCAACGAAGTGGAAACGGCCGTGGCCCGCCTTGGCGATCTGGGCCAGCGGCTGCGGCTGCTGCCCAAGGGCCGGCACATCCCGATCCTGGTCGGCGCCCGCGCTTCCATGGCCTTTCCCGGCCTGTTCACGCCGCTGCCGCTGTGGGTGCTGCGCTGGGTCGGCCAACCGGAAGTGCCGGAAGAACGCACGCCGTTCCTGTCACGGGTCTATCTCTCCGATGGCGGCATCACGTCGAATTTCCCCATCCACCTGTTCGATGCCGTGGTCCCCAGCCGGCCCACCTTCGCGATCAATCTTCTCTATCCCGATGATGATCTTTCCATCGAGGAATATGGCGTGCTCGACAGTGCCGCCATGCGCGGCAAGGCGGTGCCCGGCAATGTCCGCACGCTGGGCGGCACCCGTGCCGATACCGGCAGCCTGCAATTGACCGATCTGATCATGCCCTTTGCCGATGGTGATCGCGTCGCCTTCTACAAGGAACCGACCGCGGGCACCCCGTTGGCGCAACTGGCGGGGCTGGGCCTGCGCGTCTTGGAAACCGCCCGCACCTGGGGGGATGTCAGCCTCTACAACCAGGTCGGCATGCGTGATCGCATCATCCATGTCCGCCTGGCCGGCAACGAAGGCGGCTTCAACCTCAGCATGCCTGCCCAGACCATCACCGCGCTGAGCGAAAAGGGCACATTTACCGGCAGCGTTCTCGCGTGCCGTTTCCGCCGCGATGCACCCGTCGATCCGCTCGACGATCCCGCCCACCCGCGCTTCACCCTCAGGTGGGACAATCACCGCCGCATCCGGGTCGAAGGCCTGCTGGCTGCACAGGATCTGCTTGCTGGCCGGTTCAACGCGCTGTGGCCCGACAACAGCGGCCTTGTTGGCGATGCGCATTATCGGGCCGTGGCGCACGGGCTGGCCGGCATCGGGGCGCTGGCCGTGCCGGTCCCCGATCCGCTGGCCGGTGCCCTGCGGCCCTTGAATGTGCTGCGCATGCGCCCGTCCGGCAGCGACCCGCGCGCCAGCCGCCGCGCCTGACACCCGCG
Organism: Sphingomonadales bacterium; assembly: GCA_027486275.1. The sequence goes on from JAIXPM010000367.1 coordinate 4,133, forward strand.
ACACACTGAAGCGCGGCGGTCTTGCCGCAGTGCACAATGAACCATGGTGGTCCATAGCGGCGCACGCCTGTTCCTCCGTTCAGGTTGGCATGGGTGCCGTTCCAGCGATCCGACCCGCTTGCTCGGCACCCACGCCCCCTGCCGCCCGCCCGTCGGCGGCGCGGCTTCCCCCAAATTGCCACGATGACAGCGCCGCCCTTTGCGCTTATGGCCAGCCGCCATGGCCGCGCTGTCCCATATTGATCACTGGATCTTCGATCTCGACAACACGCTGTACCCGGCGCACTCCGCGCTGTTTCCGCAGATCGATCAGCGCATGGGCCTTTATATCCAGCGCCTGCTGAACGTTGACCCGATCGAGGCGCACCGCATCCAGAAAGAACTCTATCACAGCCACGGCATGACGCTGCCCGGCCTGATGGCGCTGCACAATGTCGATCCCCACGATTTCCTGGCCAATGTCCACGATGTCGATATCGACGTGCTGCGCCCGCACCCGGAACTGGGTGACCTGATCGCCCGCCTGCCGGGGCGCAAATATATCTTCACCAATGCCGATGCGCCTTATGCGGAGCGCGTGCTGGAACGCCTTGGCCTCACCCACGCGTTCGACGGCATGCACGACATCCACGCGCTGGATTATGTGCCGAAACCGCAGCCGCCGGCCTACACCCACATGTGCGCCGCCCACGGCATCAACCCGAAACGCGCGATGTTCGTGGAAGACATGGCGCGCAACCTGACGCCCGCCAAGGCGATCGGCATGACAACCGTGTGGATCGACAACGGCAGCGAACAAGGGCCGGGCAGCGACCGCGATCACATCGACTTCATCATCAACGACCTCGCC
>JAIXPM010000164.1 GCA_027486275.1 Sphingomonadales bacterium
CAATTCCGCACTCTCGGCCGGCGCGGATATGTTCATCAACAAACCCATCCGGTTTGATCAGGTTTATAATGCCATCGCGTCCGTTTGCCGGCGCATGTCGTTGCGCATTGTTGGCAATTCGCCGTGGCGACTGTTGGTCAAGCGCTCCGAACTCGTTGCGCCCGATGGCGGCACGGTCAGCCTCACACCCGTCGAACTCAAGATCCTGCATCGCCTGTTCGACGATCCATCCCAGGTGGTGACCCGCCAGCAGCTGTCTGATGCCGCTGGCATCATCACCAGCGGCGACGATCGCAATCTCGACTCTGCAATCTTTCGCCTGCGCCGCAAGATAGAGAAAGAGGCATCCCAGCCTTCACCGCTCAAAACCGTGCATGGTCTTGGTTACCAGGTTTTCAAACCGATCGAGATCATTCACCCCTGAGCGTGCTCACCAATGCCCCAATCGATCTATCTTGATAATCTCGTTTACGTCTATCTCGGCGTTATGGGGGCCTTCGCCGTAGCCCTGCTGTTGCAGCTGCGGCCCACGAACCGGGTGCACATAGGCCTTTGGTTGATCGCCAGTTTCTCGACTGCCGTTGGCGTCCTCTTTTATCTCAATGTTGCCCGTATATCGTTCGAAAACTTCACCATTTTGGGGCCGCTGGCCTCAATCACAGGTGGCTTTCTGCGGTTTTTCGCCTTTAGCTACCGCAGGCACACGTTTCACAAAAGCCGCTTGGCGCGAGCCTGCATGTGGTCTTCACTGGCTGCAATCCCGTTCATTGCCGTGCCGGCGTTGTCGCCTTACCGGCTCTTGATCGGTTCCAGCATCGGGACACTACTGGCGGCCGCCTGCTTTTTTGCGATACTGCACAATCCGATCTGGAAATCCCGTGCCAGCGCTCCGGTCGCCGCGTCCCTGATTGCATTGGGGATTACCTGTGTGGCATTTGCAGCCCGCGCGGCAACCGCCTACCCGTTCACCGCAGATCAGACGTTCATCGGCCAATCTGAACTGCAAAAACGGGGACTCGAGAGCGTCGTCCTGATGACTTTTTTCATGCAGCTCGCATTTACCGCGATGATTGTGGATGTTCGCGCGCGCGAAGATGCACGTAGTGACCGCATCTCCATTCGGATCGTTCAGCGCAACAAAAGATTGCGCAAGCGCGCCCAGGAAACCGCGAACGTCGCCCGGGCGCGTCTTGATCTGGTCCAGTTGCTGACGCACGAAGTGCGCCAACCCATCACCAATGCGCAAGCGTCTCTGCAGTCGATCAGTCAGAAACTCAGGTCGAAAAATTCGCCAAACAATGCGTCCTTTGCGCTCAAAAGCGCGCAATCATCACTGGACCATATCACCTTATCCCTGTCTAATATCATCGTTGCTTCGACAATACTTTCCGATGAACGTAAATGGGCGGCTGATGAAGTTGATGTATATGCAGCTCTAAAAATGTCGATACTGGATTTTGACAAAGAAAATCAGGACCGTATTAAAATCACGTTTAATGAAAATGCCATTTATATCGAAAGTGTTTCGATTCTTTTGCGGTTGGTTCTCCAAAATATTATTGAATTTTCTATCAAATCTTCAAAACCAGACAGTGATATTGATGTTCATTTGAAAATTGACTTCGACCGTGAAATGGTTGTTTTCGATATCGGGTTCTTGTCGGCAGATGCCCACCCACTGGATCAGGATATTTTCGAACGCCGTCCGAGCAGCGACACCGAACCTTCCGGAATTTCATCGCTTGGCCTGTTTGTCGTGCGTCAGATTGCGCGCGAACTGGGCGGCGAGGTCCGATTGTTGGACACAGTGCCGGGTCGGCAAAATTTTCAACTCGCGCTGCCTTGCTAGCGCCATGCGACACCCCCTTCCCCGCGCCTCGCGCCCGATCACCGAGCACTCACCACATGGGCAATGACAGTTCCATCGCAATCTTGCTTGTGTTTTATGGGATTCAATTACTGACATTTAGCGCGATACTGCTTCTACTTGTCAGAAATGAACTTCGAACCCCAATTCTGTTCTGGATTGGCGCAAACATCATAGCCGTGATTGAAATAACAGCCCGATTGGCATCTCTGGAACCAACGGCGAGCCCTCTTATACCTGTCTCTATGGCTATTTTAACTGCTCTATCGGGTGTAATTCGGTATTACTCAATAAAACACGGAAGCAAATCATCTCCTTATTCTAATCTTGTGTTGATTTTAATTTTTTTAATTTGGATTATTGTACCTGCTATTAGAATTGGCTGGCTCAGTTCGTTTTTAGCCTACTCCGCCGGATCTGCGCTTTTGCTGTTGAGCGCGTGGGAAGCCAATCGGAACCCACTCTGGAAAGGGCTGGCGGGCCGTCCCATCGTCATCGCCGGCTTCCTGCTCTGCGCTGCAGCGATCTTCTGGCGCGGGACGCTGTTCATTGCCAACCAAAACGGTGATCAATCCGTTGTGAATGTTACCACGACACTGACCGGGATAACGCTGGTCAGTCTTTCCTCACTTATGCTGCAGATCGGCTTCCTCAGCCTGATCGCCGGCCACGATTTGCGTAACCGCCGGCTCAGGGACCAACAGACCGCAGAAGCGCTGGAGATCAGCCGCGGCATGGCGGAGGAGCAGCTTGTTATGGAAACGGTGGCCAATGAGCGGCTCGACATGATCAGTCTGCTTACGCATGAGGTACGCCAGCCGATCAATAGCGCCCAGGCGGCACTCGAAGCGCTTGCCCGGGAGACAAAAGGTTCGGCGCCCGCAGACGGTGAGATGCGCGACGCCCTTGTTCGGGCCCAAAGCGTCCTTGATGGGATCACCCTCTCAATCTCAAACGCGATCCTCGGCGTGTCTTTGATTGATAACAAGCAAGCCATCACCACCTTCGCCTCAGACCTCGTGGAGATTGTGGAACTCGCGCTCAGCGATTGTCCGGCGGAGCAGCGCCACCGCATCCACATTCACGGCGCAGGCGGCGCGGTGTTCAGCAATCTTGATCCCGTGCTGATCCGGCTCGCCTTGCGCAACCTGTTCGACAATGCCCTCAAATATTCCCCACAAGACAGTTCGGTGCATGTCGAGATCGCACAGGATGATCAGCGGCTTGGCGCATCCATCAAGGTCTCCAACCCGATCAAGGACGCGTCCGGCCTGAACGACGACATGTTTGGGCGCCGTGTGAGAGGCGCAAAAGTTGATGTTGAAGGCTCAGGACATGGCCTTTACCTGGTGGAGAAAGTCGCCGCCGCCCACAGCGGCACCATCAGCTACACCATTAAGGATGGACAGTACGTGACCTTTGATCTGTTTGTTCCAGATTGATGTGTTGGCTAACGTGAACCCGGATGCTCCTCCAGGCTGAAGCTTTGCATCCAGCGTTCATTCGAAGGCCCCAAGGGCTGCTGCCCGGGGAGCCAGCGTGGGGAGAACGCCAGTTGATATGGCGCCCGGCCCCAAGAATGGGCTTTGAAGACCGCCATTTGTCCGTTGCATCTGGGTCACAGTGCCGTGGTTTGCGCGAATGACGGGCCTGTCGGGCAGTGACAGGCCGCTCAAGTGCATGCACTGCCCGTGCAATTGTTTCATGCGCGCTGCTCGCTCTGGCCAAAACCGGCAGGACGGCAATTTGACCGGGGGATCACAGTCATCGCTTTTGGGGAATCAGGTCCGGCGACGCCGATCA
>JAIXPM010000048.1 GCA_027486275.1 Sphingomonadales bacterium
AGCGGGGCGGTCGCCTCGGTGATGTTCATGTGCAGCGGTTCCGCCACGGCCGGGATGGACAGGCCCAGCCCCGCCGCCAGCGCACGGCATCCGGAACCGGCGGCCAGCACCACCCGGCCCGCCACCACGCTGCCGCGCGTGGTGGTGACGGTAAAACCGGCACCGGCGCGCGCGATTCCCTCGACCCAGACCCCTTCGGCCAGAACCACCCCGCGCGCCAGGTTCCAGCTGCGGATGGCCGCATTGCACAGCAGCGGGTTGAGTTTGCCTTCATTGGCGCACAGCTCCGCGCCCACGATCTCCGGCCCGAAATAGGGTGCAATTGCATCAAGTTGCGCGCGATCAAGAATTTCAACGTCCAGCCCCAGCTGCCGCTCCCGTTCTGCCTTCAGCGCCAGGAAATCCAGCTGGGCCTGGCTTTCCGCCACCATCAGCCCGCCGGTCATCTTCAGATCGAAATCGGCGTTCAGGCTGCCGGCCAGTTCGCGCCAGAACGCCACCGCCTTGGGGTAAAGCGGCAGCTGCAGCTCCATGTTGGGCACGTTTTCCGGGTAGAGGCGCATGAAGCGGCTCTGCATCTGCACATGCAGGCTGCCGGCGTTGGCCGACGATCCGGCACCGCGCCCCTCATCCACCACCAGCACGTCCTGGCCTTCATCGGCCAGAAAGCCCGCGACGCAGGCGCCAACAATACCGCCGCCGATGACGACCGTGCCAATGGCGGTTGGCAGAGCGTCGCTCACGGTTTGCCCGCCAGATCGCGAATGGTCACCGGCCGGAACGGCGGGCGCGGGGCAAAGCCGGACGTTTCATCGGGTGCCTTGCCCGTCGTCTCGCTGATCAACGCCTCCAGCAGCGGCCGGCAATAACGGCCCTGGCACGGCCCCATGCCGATCCGCGTGGCGCGTTTCACCGATCCGGCGTCGGTGAGCCCATCGGCCAGCGCGGCCCGCGCCGCGCCGAAGCGCACCTCTTCGCAGCGGCAGATCATCGTGTCGTCCGGCACCTGCGCGATGGCCAGCGCCGGCGCGCGATACACGCTCCACAACGCCTGCTGGAACCGGCGGTGGCGCTGCGCCGCCGAGGCAGCCTGCCGGCCCAGCCGCGCCAGTTCGGGTACGATGGCATGGCCAAGCCCGGCCGCCGCCGCCAGCCCGGCCAGCGTGCCATCCGCCGCCGCCACCCGCGCCCCGCCCAGCCCGGTGCAATCGCCCAGCGCATAAACGCCGGGCACGCTGGTCTGGCCATCGGCGTCGCGAACCGTCACCAGCCGCGTGCCATCATGATCATGGCGACACCCCAGCGCGCGGAGCAGTTCATTCGAGGGTTCAAAGCCATAGCCCAGGCACAGCACATCGGCTTCCAGCACACGCGTCGCGCCATCGCCGGCCAACGTGACCCGCAACCCCGATGGCCCCTGCTCGACGGCGGAGACCACCATATCGTGCAGCATCGGCACCCCGCCCGTCATGCAGCGCCACTGATAGGCAAGTCCCTGCGCCACCAGCCCTGGCGATGCCATCGCCATCGCTGCGACGGCCGCTGGTGCACGGTTTGGTGAACCGGCGGCTTCGACAATCGCCACCACCTCTGCCCCGCCGCTGCGCAGTTCAGCGGCCAGCTGCAGATTGAGCGGGCCATTGCCGGCGATCAGCACCCGCCGGCCGGGCAGGCGGCGGGCGGTGCGCCACAAGGTCTGTGCAGCACCCGTGGTCATCACGCCGGGCAGTTCCCAGCCTGGCACCGGCCAGGCGCGTTCATAGGCCCCGGACGCGACCACGACAGCGCGCGGCAGGTAACGCCTGGTCTCGCCGGTGTCAGACGTGGCGGCAAATTCGAGGCGTTGGAACGCGCCCCACACACTCACCCCGTTGCGGATCACCACACCGGCGGCGCGCGCCCGTGCCACCAGCGCCAGGCCCTCGCGATGCTGCGCATCCGGCGGCGCGATATCGGCACCTTCGACGGCAACCGGTTTGAAATACTGGCCGCCGGGTGAACGCCGCTCATCCAGCACCACCACCTCGGCGCCGGCCTTGCGCGCGGCGATCGCCGCCGAAAGCCCGCCCGGCCCGGCGCCGATCACCAGCAGTTCGGGGCGCTCCACCGCCAGTTCCTCGATGGTGGCCGGTGGCAGCGCGTGGCTCACCGGCGCCAGTGCCGCACCATGGCGCTGCCGCCGGATCGACAAGGGCCGGTCAACCACGGTCATGCAGGCCCGCTTGCCCGGCACGCCATCCACTTCAACCAGGCAATCCTGGCACACGCCCATGCCGCAGAAGATGCCGCGTTCGGCCGTGCTGCGCGTGACGCGAAAGCCGCGGATGCCGTGCGCGGTCAGCGCCGCCGCCACGCTTTCGCCGGCGCGGGCCTGAACGGGCTCGCCTTCAAACTCGATCACAAAACCGCTCATCACCGCTCTTCTGTCAGGCCGGAACCCGGCCCATCGCCGTGGCCGAAGCGCACGCTACAGCCGGCGGCCGCTGTGGCAAGCCTTGCCAGCTCATGCGGCATCAATGCGCATCATCATGGCCTGGCGCGACCCGGTGCGGACCTGCACAAAACCGGCCAGTCGCGCATCGAGCGCCGCATCGCCCGTGTCCACCAGCAGCGCCGGGCGCGGCAACGCCGCCAGCTTGGCGGCCGACGCGATGATGATGGGCGGCCACTGCACGCGGGCCAACACGTCCGGCCCCAATTGCTGGTTGCCGCGCCCCAACAGAAAGCCCTGCCCGCCCACCACGCCGAGCACCAGCAGCGGCCCGCCGGGCAGCGCCAGCAACTGCGCTTGCGCGGCATCTTCGATCAGCAAAGCGCCACCGGCAAACACGTCAACGCCCAGCAATGTGCCTTTACCCGCCAGCGCCATCTTCAGGCGGTGCATGGTGAGGCCGGGGCCGATCAGGCACAACGGGGCGGCGCTCACCATGGTCTTCACTTCGGTAATCGCGCCCGCCAGCGCCACATCGGCATCAGCGCGGGCCGCCTTGGCGGCCTGACGGGCAGGATGAGCCAGCACCAGCAGCTGGCCAAAAAGCTGCATCTGCCCCGCCTCGTCGCGGTCCAGCACTTCCGCCCAGGCCCTGCCCCCGGCGTGGCCGCGCGCCACATCGGCCAGCGTTGCCGCCGCCGCGCCCGGCGAGGTGGCAAACACGCTGCTATGCATCTTCACACCGGCGGGCACGCCCAGCACCGGCACATCGGGCCGCGCCGCCAGCACGTCTCGCGCCGTGCCATCGCCGCCCACGAAGATGATCAGCTGCGCACCGGCCGCCGCACAGGCTTCCACGCAGGCGGTGGTATCGGCGGCGGTGGAAACGCCTGCGGGCCGATGCACCACGTGGGGCGCAAATCCAGCCGCGACGGCCAGATCCTCACCCATGGCGCCGCCGCCGGTGAGCAGGTGCGCGCCTGTGCCGGCCAGCCCCTTCAGCGCCAATGCCGCCCGCGCCGCCGCCCAGCCGGCTGCGGCATTCAGGCCCAGCCCGTCGCTGCCCTTCAGGGCCAGCGGGCCGCCGGCACCGGCCAACGGGTTGACAATAAAGCCAAGGCGCACGCACTGTTCCTGTTGTTCGCAAAGGCGATATCGTGTGCGCTGTCAGCACAATCTGGCAAGCGGTTTCACGATCCGCCGAACATTTCTTGAAGGTTTTCCGATGGCTCAAGCGCGTGCGCATCCGTTCATGCCCAATTCGGCAGCGGCCGGCAAAGCGGCCCTGCTTGACCAACTGGGACTGACCGGCACTGAACCGCTGTTTGCCCAGATCCCCGCCGCGCACCGACTGCAGGCCTTGCCCGATCTGCCGCCGGCGCTGACCAGCGAGGTGGAGCTTTCCCGGCACCTCAATGCCCTGCTCGACCGCAATCGCCCGGCGGGCGACGGCCTGTCGTTCCTGGGCGGCGGCATCTGGCAGCATCATGTGCCCGCCGTGGTGGACGAGATCGTGGGCCGGGCCGAATTCCTGACCCCGGTGTGGGGCACGCCGAGCAGCGATTTCGGCCGCAACCAGGTGTGGTGGGAATTCACCAGCCAGCTGGGCGTGCTGCTGGGCCTGGAGCTGGTGGGCCTACCGGTTTACAGCTGGGGGGCGGCGGCCGGACACGCCTTCCGGATGGCGGCACGGCTCACCGCACGCACCCGCATCATCTTGCCGGCGGCGATCAGCCCCGAACGGCTGGCGGTGATCACCGGCTATGCCCACAGCGCCGATCCGGCGATGCGATTGGAACTGGTGCCGGCGCCGTGCGATGCCGCTGGGCGCCTCGATCTTGCTGCCGTGGCCGCGCTGGCCGACGCCAACACCGCCGCGATCTATTATGAGAACCCGGCCTATCTGGGCGGCCTTGAAAACGGTGCGGCCGCACTGGCTGCCATTGCCGCCCGCGCTGGTGCCGAAACCATCGCGGGCGTTGATCCCATCAGCCTTGGCGTGATCGCGCCGCCGGGCGAGCTGGGTGTCGACATCGCGGTGGGCACCATCCAGACGCTTGGGGTCCACATGCACGCCGGCGGCGGCCTGGGTGGCTTCATCGCGACGCGGGACGAAGCCCGTTATGCCGCCGAATATCCCACCCTGCTGAACAGCCTGACCACCACCGTGGACGGCGAGCTGGCCTTTGGCCTGATGCTGTTCCACCAATCCAGCTATGGCAGCCGCGAACTGGGCAAGGACTGGACCGGCAACAGCACCTATCTGTGGGCCGTTGCCGCTGCCACCTACATGGCGTTGCTGGGCCCGGCCGGCTTTGACGAGATCGGCCATCTGATCCTGGCCCGCACCCGATTTGCAGCGGAAGCGCTGGCCGGGGTGAACGGGGTGAAGGTTGCTGAAACGGGTGGCGTGTTCCGCGAGTTGCTTCTGGATTTTTCCGCCAGCGGGCGCCGCGTTGACGCCATCAACCGGGCGCTGCTCGATCGGCACGGCATCTTCGGCGGCATCGAGATCACGCCCGATACGGCGTTGTTCGCGGTCACCGAATGCCACACCGAGGCTGACATAATGGCCCTTGCCGACGCGCTGCGGGAGGTGCTGGCATGAGCTTGCGGCGTTATCATGCGGCCCGCTGGGACGAGCCGCTCATTCACCAGATCGGCGCCCCCGGCCGGCGCGGACAGCATTTCCCGCTGGCCAGCAGTAAGGGCCTGGTGCCAGCCGGGCTGCAGCGCACATCACCGCCCGCTCTGCCCGAACTGAGCGAGCCCGAAGTGCTCAACCATTTCCTGCGGCTTTCTCAGGAAACCATGGGCATGATCGGCGTCAGCCTGTTTGGCACCTGCACGATGAAATATAATCCGCGCGTTGGCGAACAGGCGGCGCGGCGGTTGGCGGGCGTGCATCCGGCCCAGCCGGCAGAGACGATGCAGGGCTTGCTCGCCGCCGTGCACGGGCTTGATCTGATGCTGCGCGGCCTGTCGGGCATGGAACGCTTCACCTTCCAGGCCGCCGGCGGCGCCGATGCGGCGTGGACGCAGGCCGTGATCACCCGCGCATACCATGCGTCCCGTGGGCAGGGTCAGCAACGCACGAAGATCATCACCAGCCTGCAAAGCCACCCCTGCAATCCGGCCACAGCCGCGACGGCGGGTTTCGAGGTGATCACCTTGCCGTTGGGCGAAAACGGCTATCCGTCGCTCGATATGCTGAAAGCCGCGCTTGGCCCGGATACCGCCGCACTGATGATCAACAATCCCGACGACATGGGGGTGTACAACCCGGAGATCATGGAGTGGGTGCGCCTGGTCAAGCAGGCCGGCGCATTGGCCTTTTACGATCACGCCAACTTCAACGGCGTGATGACCAAGATCCGAGCTGCCGATCTGGGCTTCGATGCCTGCATGTTCATGCTGCACAAGACGTTCGGGGTCTCAAAGGGCGGCGGCGGCCCGGCGGTGGGCGCCTATGGCTGCACCGCCGAACTGGCGCCGTTCATGCCCGGCCCGCTGGTTGTGGAAGACAGCGGCGCGTACCATCTGGAAACACCGCCGCAGCAGGCCGCCAAGGTGCGCGAGTATCTCGGCAATCTGCAACAGGTGTTCAAGGCCTATGCCTGGACACGGGCGATGGGCGCCGAAGGGCTGGCCGAAGCCAGCGACCTGTCGGTGCTGCTCAACAACTATATGGAAAAGCGGCTGCTCACCCTGCGCGGCGTCACCCGATCCCACCCGGAGCAGACCAGCCCGCGGCTTGAAATGACCCGCTACAGCCTGGGCACATTGTTCGAGGACACCGGCATCAGCGCGGTAGACGTGCAGAACCGTATGGCGGATTTCGGCATCGACGCCTTCTGGCTGAGCCACGAGCCGTGGATCGTGCCGCAACCCTTCACGCCCGAAGCCGGCGAGATGTGGTCCCGCGAAGACATTGATTACTGGATCGATGTCCTCGCCCACGTGATCGACGAAGCCTATCGCGATCCCGAACGCGTGCGTTCAGCCCCCCACAACCAGGTTGTCGCCAAGCTGTCTGACCGGGACATCAACGAACCGGCCAACTGGGCCACAACCTGGGCTGCGTGGCAGCGAAAACAGGGCTAACGGCCCAACTCTTTCGCCACTTCGTCGGCCGCATCACGGAAGGCCATGACCGCCTTGTCGATCTCGGCATGCGAGATGACGAACGGCGGCGAGAAGGCAACGGCGTCGGATGACGGCAAGGCACGGCCGATCACGCCGCGGGCCAGCGCGCCCTTGACGATGCGCGGTGCCACCTTCAGCGCCGGATCGAACGCCACCGGGCCGCTGTCTTCAATGCGATCGACGAACTCCACCGCAGCGATCAGGGCCTGGCCGCGCACTTCGCCCACGAGGCTATGGCCAACGAACGCCTCGCGCAGCCGCGCCTGCAGATAGGTTCCCGTCTCAGCCGCCTTTGCGACCAGGCCTTCGGATTCAATGATGTCGAGGTTGGCCAGCGCGGCGGCGGCACCAACCGGGTGGCTGGAATAGGTATAGCCATGGCCGAAAGCGCCATATTGCTCGCCACCAGCCACCAGCACATCCCACACGCGCTGCGAAACGATGCACGCCGATAGCGGGAAATAGGCCGATGTCAGCCCCTTGGCGACGGTCATCATGTCGGGCGCGATGCCGAACACGGTCGAACCGAACATCTGGCCGAGGCGGCCGAACCCGCAGATCACCTCATCGGCAATCAGCAGGATGTCGTGTTGGCGCAGGATCGCCTGCACGGCTTCGTAATAGCCCGCCGGCGGCGCGATCACGCCGCCCGCGCCCATCAACGGCTCCATGATCATGGCGGCGATCGTGTCGGCGCCTTCCGCTGCGATCAGTGCTTCCAGATCGGCCACCAGCTTGGCGGTGAATTCGGCATCGGTCAGGCCATGGCCTTCCCACAGCCGGCGCGGCGCCATGGCGTGGCGGATCATCGGCAGCGGCAGATCGAACCCGGCATGCAGGCCGGGCAGGCCGGTCATGCCCGCCGTCATGATGGTGACACCATGATAGCCGCGTTGGCGGGCGATGATCTTCTTCTTCTGAGGCCGGCCCAGGATGTTGTTGTAATACCAGGCCAGTTTGACCTGCGTGTCGTTGGCGTCGGACCCGCTGTTGCCATAGAACACACGCGCCATGCCGGGGGGCGCCATCTCGATCAGGCGCTGGGACAGGATGGCCGGCGTGTCGCTGGTCATGCCCGAAAACGCATGGCAATAGCTGAGGCGGGCAGATTGTGCGGCCATCGCCTGGCCAATCTCGGTGCGGCCATAGCCGACATTCACGCACCACAGGCCGGCCATCGCATCGACATATTCGCGGCCTGTCGTGTCGGTCAGACGGGCGCCGGCTCCATGGGTGAGCACGAACGCGGCCCCATCGCGCTGGTGATCCGCCAGCGAGGTGAAAGGATGGAAGACATAACGGCGATCGAGGTCGTGCACGTCTTCGGGGGTGTTGCGGATACTCATTCCGACTCCGTCATTGCTCGCGCCGATGATGCGCCAATCTGTTGCCTATCTCCAAAACCATGGCAAGTTTGTTCGCAGGGCGACCGCATGTACGCTTGGAAACCGGCAGCGTCCGTGCCATCACACGCACGGTCTGCATCGCCGCCGTGGAGTCTGCACGCGCTGCTGGCAGCGAAATTTCTGTGGATTGGCGGCGTTTCATCGCTAGGGTGCGCCGCACGCAAAAGCATAAAGACGGGACGGTAATGACCGCAGCCGACACGAACGACATCAGCGACCGTGACTATGTGAACTCGCTGGCGCGCGGTCTCGAGGTGATCTGCGCCTTCACCCGCACGCGTCCGCGCATGACCTTGAGCGAGATCGCCCGCGCCACCGGCATGACGCGCGCCACCGTGCGGCGTTTCCTGCTGACGCTGGTGCGCGAAGGCTATGCCGAAAAGGACGACAAGGTGTTCAGCCTCAAGCCCAAGGTGCTTGAACTGGGCTATTCGGCGCTGTCGTCGATGGGCATCCTGGAAGTCGCGCAGCCGATCATGAACGATCTGTCCAAGACGCTGCAGGAATCGGTGTTCTGCGCGGTGTTGACCGGCGACGATGTGACCTACATCGCCCGCACCACGTCGGATCGGCTGGTCAATGTCAGCATTTCCGTGGGCGGCAGAGCCCCGGCGCATGCGGTGTCAACCGGCCGGGTGCTGCTGGCCGCCGAGCCAGTGGACTCGATGCACCGCTATCTTGATCGGGTGACGCTGCAACCCATCACGCCCTACACTGTCACCTCGAAGGTCAAACTGCGCGCCGAGATCGAGAATGTGCGGCTTACCGGTTATTCGATGGTCGATCAGGAACTGGAAATCGGCCTGGGCTCGATTTCGGTGCCGATCCGCAGTGCCGATGGCCGGGTGCTGGCGGCGCTGAACGTGTGCTGCCCTTCGTCCCGCACCGATCTGGATGGCATGCGCACCAAGATCCTGCCGGAATTGCTGCAGGCATCGCAGGCCATCACGCGCGGACTCTGATCAGACCAGCAGCGAATTGCCGAAATCGAACAGCAGGCACGACAACAGCGTCCCCCAGCCCCACTCCACCCCTAGAAATCACTGCCATCCGGCAAAGGCGGGTGTCGAGCGCTTCGAGGTGGGCGATGTTTTCGGGCGTTGCTGGCAATATGGGCCGCCCTTGCCGCGAACGCCTGCCCCATGCAACGTTGGCCAATCTTGTTGGGGAGAACACAGATGCTGCTCTGGTCCGCGCCTGATCCGGCGCCCAATCCGCGCCGGGTGCGGCTGTTCCTGAAGGCGAAGGGGATCAGCGTGGAGGAGCGCATGGTCTCCCTCATGGCGCGCGAGCATAAATCGGATGAGGTGGTCGCGCTGAACCCACGCGGGCAGGTGCCGTTCCTGGAACTGGACGATGGCCGGGTGATCGCCGAAACGATCAGCATCTGCCGCTATCTGGATGAGCTCCACCCGCAGCCGCCGCTGATCGGCTCGACGCCGTTCGAACGGGCAGAGACGGACATGTGGATCCGGCGGGTGGAAACCGGGCTGGGCACGCCGGTCAGCCTGTTCTGGCAACATGGCCATCCCTACACGGCCAAGCTGATCAACCAGATTCCGGCCATGGGCGAAGCGGCCAAGGTGCAGGCTGCGGCGATGCTGGGCTGGTTTGATGGGCAGTTGGCGGCCAGCGACTGGCTGGCCGCGGAGCGGTTCACGCTGGCCGATATCGCACTGCTGTCGATCGTGGATTTTGCCGGCTGGATCGGGATCAGCCTGCCCGCCGATGCCAGCCATCTGCAGGACTGGCACCAGCGGGCAACGGCGCAAACCGCTTAGAAGAACAATTTCCGCAAGCTCAGCGTTACCGTGCGGCCCAGCGGATCAAGCTGGTCGCGCTGAAAGCCGATGGGTTCGGCGCCAAGGCGGTTCTTCACGTTGACGCGGTCGTTGAACAGATTGTCGACCCGCAAGGACACCCGGCTACCACGCAGCCACGGCATCTTCAGCAGCACATCCTGGCGCTGGCCCAAATCGACGAACAGCCGCAGGTTGGCGACGGCGCGCGGTGAGAAGAACAGATCGTCCGGCGATTGCGACGCGCCTGACGGATCGACCAGCACCGATGTACCCGATTGCCAGTTGACGCCGACGCTGCCGCCAATCCCGCGCCGGCCGCCGCCCAGCCGGGTTTCAATCTGGTGACGCGGCGCCCCGCCGGCGGAACCAACCGCTGAACCGTTCAACAGATCGAGCACCGGTACGCCAGGGCGGATGCCGATTTCGTTGCGGAACGTCCAAGTGTGAAACACGGTGAACTGCAGCCGGCCATCGAGGAAGCCGCGCGGCGGGCCGCCACCACCACCGCCGCCGCGGAAGCCACCGCCAAAGCCGCCACCGGGGGGCGGTGCTGCGCCGGCAGCAGGCGGCGACGTTCCGGCAGCGGGCGGACCACCGGCGGCAGCGGGCGGGGTCGCGCCGGCAGCGGGCGGCCCACCGGCGGCACCAGGCGGGCGCTGGCCCGGCGTGAAACCATAGGGATTGCGGGCAAAGGTGCGGATTTCCGGCGGCAGCGGCTGGCCGGTGCGGAACGCCTCGACCGCTTTGGCGCGGGTTTCGGCAATGCGCTTTTCAGCGGCGGCGCGCTCGGCCTTGCCGGGCTTGAGCTGCTGGGTGAGCGTGAAGCCCCAGCGCAGCTCCTGCCGCTCCGAATAATCGAAATTCACCGGACGGTTGTCGATCTGCAACAAGCGCCCGCCGGCATCCCGCGTGAAGCGATCCGGAAAGGCGGCTTCGAGTTCCGCCGTGGCGGTGGGAAAAGACGCGATCGGATCATCAATGCGCGAGTGGATGTAGTTGGCATTGAGAACAATATCAGTCTTTTCAAAGGGCTTCAGGTTGAAACCCAGCTTCCAGACTTGGCGCGTATCGTTCAGAAGGGCGCGGTTGCCGCCGTCCAGCCGATTGATGTCCACCGTCTCGCCGCGCAGAAAATCGAACACGCGCACGTTGGGCGTAATGATGGTGGGATCGCCCAACTGGCCCACGCTGGGCGCGCCCTGTTCGCGGGTGAAGCTGGCGATGAAGCTCCAGCCAGGCGAAGGCTCCCAATTGGCGCCGGCACCCCAGGTGATCAGCGTGCCGAAATCCGACAGCGTATCAGCCGCGATATTGCCGTTGAGCGTGAATTTTCCAAGGAATGCCAACACGTTGTCGCGTGACGACGCGATCGGCAGATCGAAATTCGCCTGGAAATTGCCTTGCGTGCGCGACAGGTTCGCGGCGCTGACCAGGCCGGCACGGGTGGCGGACGCATCGAGCGCCAGATGCTGCACCTGCGCCTTCAGCGCCA
>JAIXPM010000084.1 GCA_027486275.1 Sphingomonadales bacterium
CCGCTCGGCACCGTGGGTACGGGCGTTCCGGAAACCGATGCAATGCCTTACGCCGATGAACTCAATGTTCGTATAAAGCAGGGCCGTGGGCTGTTCGGTGTCGAAATGAAGATCGTTGACGACGATGGCCAGGAATTGCCGCGAGACGGTGTGGCTTTCGGCCGCCTGCTGGTGCGGGGCCCGTGGATTGTGGGCAGCTATTTCAAGGGCGATGGCGCCAGCGCGTTCGAAGACGGATGGTTCGACACGGGCGATGTCGCCACGCTCGATCCGCTTGGCTATATGCAGATCGTCGATCGCGCCAAGGATGTGATCAAGTCCGGCGGTGAATGGGTCTCGTCAATCGATCTGGAAAATGTGGCTGTCGGTGCGCCGGGCGTGGCGGAAGCCTGCGTGATCGGTGTGCATCACCCCAAATGGGATGAGCGCCCGCTGCTGCTGGTGGTGCCGAAGGAGGGCGCGGCGGTGACCAAGGAGAGCGTGCTGGCCTATCTGGACGGCCGTATCGCCAAGTGGTGGACGCCCGATGATGTGCTGATCGTCCCCAGCTTGCCGCACACCGCCACGGGGAAGCTGCTGAAAGTGGCCCTGCGCGAACAATACAAGGACTATAAGCTGCCGACAGCGTAAGCGGGGTCATTCCCGGGCGCAGAGTTGCGCCGCGAACCACAGGGGCCCCCGTCATGAGACCTGCATTTCCAGTGTTGTGTAGTCTGTTGCTGCTGGCAGGCTGCGCCACACGGCCGACAGCACCAGCCTTCGAGGCACCAATGCTGGCCCGCACGGCGATCGTTTCGGCAGCCGATGCCGATGGCACACCGCTGGGTGATCCGCCGCCGTTGCGCCAGGTGGGCAAGCGCAATGATGTCCTGCTGCTTTCGGGCGGCGGATCGGTGGGGGCATTTGGCGCCGGTGTGCTGGTGGGCTGGAGTGAATCCGGCACTCGCCCGCAGTTCGACGTGGTGACCGGCATTTCAACCGGAGCGCTGATGGCCACTCTGGCCTTTCTGGGGCCAAAGCATGATGCCGATCTTGCCCGCGCCTATACGGAAATCACCGCCAAGGACGTGATGAAGCGCCGCGGCATCATCGGCTTTGCAAAGAAGGCTTCGGTGTATGATCGCGGGCCGCTGGAGCGGATGATCGAGACGATCGTGACCGAGCAGATGATGGATGAGGTCGCAGCTGAACATCGCAAGGGCCGGCGGCTGTACGTGGGCACCACCAATCTCGACAACGGCGTGGCCACGGTTTGGGACATGGGCCGCATCGCCAGTTCAACCGAGCCAAACCGGGTCCAGCTCTATCGCCGCGTTTTGGCGGCATCGGCGGCAATCCCGGGCGTGTTCGCGCCGGTGTACATCAGCCAGACCGATGGGCCGCCGACGATGCATGTCGACGGCGGCATCAAGCAGGCCGTGCTGTTCCGCAGTTACATGATCGATCCGCGCGGTGCCAATGAACATGTCTGGACGATCGTGAATGGCCACGTCAGCCTGGTTGGCAACACGGCGCTCAGCGGTACCAACAGCGGCAGCATCATCGGCCGCAGTGTTCTCGAGATGTTGCGATCGATTGCCTATCGTTCCATCGAGCGGGTTTACACCATGGCCCGCAACGCCCGCGCCGAATATCACCTGGCCTATCTGCCGGATGACGAGGAGGAACCGAGCCCGATCAGCTTTGAACGCGCTGCCTTGCGGCGGCTTTTCGAGGCAGGGCGCGCCATTGGTGCCAAGGGCCAATGGCAGGCGGAGCCGCCGCGGCTGGAGCGCTATCAGAAGATGGCGCGATAAGGGTGGAGTGCCCTGATTGGCGCTGCTTCACGGGAAAAGGCTGAACTGATCATCGGGTGCCTGGAACCGGGTGCAATCCAGTTGAAGCCGTTCCCGGCTCAGCCCGTGGCTGGTGCAGGCCTTCACGAAACGCTGGCGCATCAGGTCGGCATAGGGGCCTTGCGCCTGGAAGCGGGCGAAGAAGCGGGGATCATTGTCCTTTCCGCCGCGCATGGAGGTGATGTGGTGCATGACGCGGGCGGCGCGGTCGGGGAAATGTGTCGCCAGCCAGTCGCGGAACAGCGGCGCGACTTCGTGAGGCAAGCGCACGGGGATGGAGTAAGCGCCAACTGCGCCGGCTTCGGCAGCGGCGGCGACGATGGCTTCGATCTCGTGATCGTTGATTGCCGGGATCATGGGAGAGAGCGAGACGAATACCGGCACGCCCGCTTGTGAAAGTGCGCGGATGGCCGAGAGGCGGCGTGGAGGGGTGGCGGCGCGCGGCTCCATGAGGCGGGCGAGGCGGGGATCGAGGGTGGTGACGCTGATCATCACTGCGGCGAGGCTGCGGGTCGCCATCGCGGTGAGGATATCGAGGTCGCGGCACACCCGGTCTGACTTGGTGGTGATGGTGACGGGGTGGCGGCAGTCGTTCAATATTTCAAGGATTTGCCGGGTGATCTTCCAGTCGCGCTCGATGGGTTGATAGGGATCGGTGTTGGTGCCGAGCGCGATGGGCTGGCATTCGTAGCCGCGCTTGCCCAGTTCGGCCTTCAGCAGCGCCGGAGCGTCGGGCTTGGCAAACAGCCGGCTTTCGAAATCCAGGCCGGGCGACAGGTCGTGGAAGGCATGAGTGGGCCGGGCAAAGCAGTAGACACAGCCATGCTCACAGCCGCGATAGGCGTTGATCGAGCGGTCGAACGGCACATCGGGGGACTGGTTGCGGGTGATGATGCTGCGCGGGCGTTCCACCGTTACCGTCGTGCGCAAGGGTGGCGGTGCGTTGTCAACCGTTGCGGCCATGTCCAGCCAGTCACCATCGGCTTCGCGGGTGGCGAGGCCAAAGCGGGCGGGTGTGGCGTTCCCGGTCGCGCCGCGCCCGCGCGCCGCTTCAGGGTGTGGCGGGGAGGGCATAGCTGAGCGTGTAGAAATGCTCCCGGCCGGCGATGCGAATGGTCATGCGGCCGCTGATGCCAGCCAATGCCCCGGTGCCGGAGCCAGGCACGATGACCACATTGAGCTGCTGACCGCCGGCATCCATGGTCCCATTGTGCTGCAGCGCAAAGCCACCGTTGTGGCCAGCCAGCGTGCCCTCCACCATCTCCATCGCGACATAGCCGGCAATGCCCTTGGCCGGATCGCCGGCGCTCATCATCACGCCCGTGCTGGTGCCGGCCAGATCGCCGCTGAAGTGCTTCTCTAGCCGATGCTGCGCGACGCCGCCGGGCGCTGCGGGCAGGGCGGTGAGCGTCACGCTGAACTGGCCGCTGGCTTCGGCGCCGGCAGCCGGGTTGCCTACAGTGAAGCTGGCCATCATCAGACATGCTCCGATCAGTTTCATCAACCGACTCTCCATCGGACGTGAACGTATCAGGAACATGGCGCGCGCACCAGTGGGATTGATGACCTGTTTCAGGCGGCGACCTGGCCCAGTGCCAGGGCTTCGCGGGTCAAGACTTCGGTGCGCAGGGCGCGGGCATCGGCCAGCGCATTGTGGGGTATGGCGCTCATGCTGGCGGTGTCGAAACCGGGCAGGTTGATCAGATCAAAGCGCACGTGCGGCACCATGCGGCGGCCCTTGAACACCAGCAGGCCGGCGGCGTGGGCGATATCCTCTGGCCAGTCGGCGACCAGCACCGGTTCGGCGTCGGC
>JAIXPM010000011.1 GCA_027486275.1 Sphingomonadales bacterium
ACTTGGCGGAGCGGGAGGGATTCGAACCCTCGATGAGCTTTTGACCCATACACACTTTCCAGGCGTGCGCCTTCGACCACTCGGCCACCGCTCCGCGCACTGGAAGGGGCCCGATAGCAAGCGAGGGGCGGCGCGTAAACCGCAGACGCAAAAGATATATGGCAAATGAAAAGGGGCAACCCTTTGCCGACGCCGCCGCTGCTGACGAGCCCCACTGGTTGAGAGATGGCCCTCCGGCCCTACTGCAGCAACTGCGTGACATGCTGGGCCCACTGCTCGGCCCGCGCCAGCATCGCCTGCGCGGCCTGGTTCAGCATATGGCTATCAGTCAAGCTTTTCGATTCCTGATCAAAATCCTTATCTTGGATCCGGCTGCGCGAAGCCTGCAGATTGGTGCTCTTCGCCGACAGGTTATTCACCGTCGTCTCCTGCCGGTTCTGGACGGCACCGATGTTGGCGCGATCGAGGAGGTGCGGGTCATCCAGACACTTCCGCAAAACAAACACCGTTTTCGGTATGAAACAAAACGGCCGGCATAGGCGACCTGTTTCTGTGGGCCCGAGCGCGAACAAGGGCGCTATCGCGGCATCGCCTTATCTGGACCTATCCCACTGAATAAAAACAATTATCCTGCGCCGGCTTCAACAGCGCCACCGTCGGAACCCGCGAGCGAATTTGGGTTCCGGATTCGCAAGAACAGCCCTGCAGGAAAAACAATGCTGCCGAAACTGGTTTCGGTTGACTGTGTCTGCAATAGCCAATCCGGTTACTGGCATCTTGTGCGTACTCTAGTTCAGAATTTTGGTGTGCGGGTCGCCGATGCACGGCGCCTCGTCTCGCCCCGTGTTGCCCTGCTTTCTGGCGTATTCCTTTCTTTTACATTGCTTGTCGCAGCGCCGTCACTTGGCGCTCCACAACTCCCGTTGTCTGACGTGGGGGCTCGTGCAGCAAAATCCTGCGCCGATGCCGCCGTGACAAAGGGCAAAATGGCCGGCAAGCAGGCATCATCCAACTGCGCAGACGCCAGCGCAGGCAAGACTGTGCCTTCGAATGGTTCAAGCACGCAAAATCAGCCAGCGTTGGCAACGCAACTGGTCGAGACGATCTTGGGCGAGCGCTGCGTGGCGCAGGAACGCCCTGAAGCCCCGGCATCCCGATTGCTTCCTCACGATCTGACCATCACATGCGAAGGCGTCGCGGTCGGGAGCCTGAGCTATTCCCTCATGTCGACCAGCACAGGCAGTTTGGCCGATGTGTTTCGATCGAGCCGTCAGTTTGTGTCGATGGGATCCAAACTCGATTGTGAACCGCCAAAATCTCTGACTGCTGGCGATGCACAAGGTGGTGTCCTCGCGTTCCCTTGTCGGCACCGGCGGGATGGTTGGCCAACCTTGGTGATGGTGAGTGCAGCTTCCAATGTGCTGCGCGTTGCTGAAGGTCCAGCTTCGGCCTATCCCGTCCTGCGCCAATTGTCGGGATTGGAAGTTTCGACAACCTCGAGAACGCAGCAAGCAGAGCAGGTCCGCTCGCTTTGGTCTACGCCGATCGCCATCGGCAGCGCGGCGGAGAAAGAGAAAATCGCAGGCTATCTGAGCAATGCGCGTGCGTCTGCTGGACAGTCTGCCTTTGCGGCTGCCGAACGAGAGTTTCGCAAGGCGCTGGAACTGCAAGTCCGCCTTTATGGCGAAGACGATATGGCGACGAACGATGTGTTGCTGGACCTTGCAGTCACCGTCAGCAATCAGGGACGCCATGACGAAGCCGAGGCCTTGATCCGGCGCGCCGCTCCGATCGTGGAAAAGTCCCCCAAGCCTGCCGATCGCGCCCGCATGAGCGGGTATCAGGCCTTTGTCGCGGCCAATAAGGGGAGCTCTGAAGAAGCGTTGATGCTCGCCCGCGCAGCGGCAGCGCAATGGCGCGATATCGTCGCGCAAGCCGCGGGCACGGGTTCGCGATCCTTGTCGCAGTTGCCGGGCATGACCAATGGGTTCGAAGCTGAACTGGCCATGGCGCTGAACCTGGAAGCAGGAATGTTGCTGCGCACGGGCGACGTCACCGGCGCCTATGCCAGCGCCGCCGAGGCTGCTCTGATCATCAAGCGCGTTGATGGTGAGCCATCGTGGTGGGAAAGCGACACGCTTGTCACGCTCGGTAACGTGAGCAGCGCACAGGGCCGCCTTTCAGCAGCCGAAGCCTATCTCAAGAAAGCGATCGACCTGCGCAAACAGGCCTTCGGAGAAGGATTGGCCACCCTTCAGGCGCGTGTCGCGCTTGGGCGGGCCTATCAGGCTGAGCATATGAATGTTTCAGCCATCATTGTGTTTCGTGAAGCAATCGCGATTGCAAAGACATTGCCAAGAGACACGGCTCCGATCCGTGCAGACGACATCATTCCGTTTGCCGAAGCCGTTGTTGAGGAAGCGGCACGCTACAGCGACCCTTCGGCAAAGCTTGGTCTGTTCACCGAGGTGTTCGACGCCTTTCAAATGGTCAGTTCCCCGGTTTTTGACCGGACAATGGCCCTGACGTCGGCGCGGCTCTCGACACAAACGCCGGGACTTTCGGATCTGCTGCAACGCCTGGATAGCGCAATGCAGAAGGAAGCTGGGCAGCGTCTGCAACTGGCAACCGAGCAAGCTCGATCAGTTGAGGACCGCAGCGCAGAAGCCGAAGAACAATATTCGACCGAGATTGCGGCGCAGGGCAAAATCATCGCCGAAGTGCGTAAAAATATCGTCGACAAGTTTCCCGATTTTTCATCTCTGACCGATGCAAAGGGCCCGAATTTGGACCAGCTGCGCGGGCGTCTTGGTGTTGATGAAGGGATGCTTGTTTACCTTGTTGGGAAAAAGACGTCATTCGTCCAGCTTGTAACGCGGAACAAGACCATAGTTGCACCGGTTCCCGTTGGAAGCGCAGCACTCGAGACGGTTGTGGCGCGCCTGAGGCGCGGCCTTGAGATCGAAGGGTCATCAGTCAATGATTTTGACTTGGATGCTGCATATGGTTTGTACCAAGATCTCTTTGCCGGACTGAAAGACGAGATCGCCGACTTAAAGCGACTTGTGATTGTTCCGGCAGGGGCATTGGCCAATCTGCCATTTGGCGTGCTGGTAACGAAGCAGCCCGCGCTCGGTCAATATGTTTCAGCCCATTGGCTGACCAATGATTTTGATATTTCCTATAGTCCGACGATCACTTCCTTTGTGAATTTGCGATCGACGCGCTTGGTCGGCCAGCATGCCCGCAAATTGCTTGCTGTGGGCAATCCGGTGCTGGCACCGCTGCAACGGGTCGCAGCACAGGAAGCCGCGTTCGCCACCGCAATCAGCAGCTGCCAGTCGGGCGATATCATCCCGCCCCAATTGCTCCGCTCGCTTGCCTCCCTTCCGGATACGGCCAACGAAATTTATAATGTTTCCAAAGCGCTGGGTGGCAATGCAAGCGATATTCTTTTGGGCGGGCAAGCAACCGAACCCGCGCTGCGCGCGCGCAATCTGGCTGATTATCGAATTCTGTATTTCGCGACACATGGTCTCTTGCCCGGGGAAATCCGCTGTCAATCGCAGCCTGGGATCGTGCTGACGCCGCCAAGCGAACCGGCAGAAACCCATTTTGGCGATGGACTTTTTGACGCGAGTGAGATCGCAGCCTTGCCGATGACGGCCGATCTGGTTGTGCTGTCGGCCTGCAACACGGCGGCTTCCGGCAAGGCTGATGGCGGGCAGTCGCTGTCTGGCCTGGCAGCCTCATTCTTTCGGGCTGGCGCAAAGAGCCTATTGGTCAGCCATTGGCAGGTGCCTTCGGCGGCGACTGGCGCACTCATGTCGTCCATGTTCGCGACCCTTTCCAAGACCCCGAACATGTCCGTTGATACGGCCTTGCGCACGGCCCAGTTGGGCCTTTCGAAGGCCCCCGGATTTGCGCACCCGTTCTTCTGGGCGGCATTTGTCTTGATGGGTGACGGCGCCATAAAGCCCCTTGATGAAGAACAGCGCCAATGAAGCGTGGCACCAGCCTCGGTCTGCTCGTGGGCGGTCTCATGATCGCTTCACAGTCCCTCGCGGCTCCGATGATCGTCGTCGAAGCGCGAGGCGCTGGTCTTCGACCGGGCATGCGCCTGGACAGCGCGGCAACAATTGATCTGAAGGACGGGGAACGCGTTACCCTCATTGGTGCTGACGGCCAGGCTGTAACGCTGCGCGGCACCTATGCGGGCGTGCTGACGAAGGCTGGTGGCGCAAGCCAGAATCCTCGGCTTGCGCTTGCCGCACTCATTTCAACGCGAAACGACCGTGCAAGCAAAGTCGGGGCGATCCGGTCCGGTGCAAATGCCGCGCCGCTGCCAGATCCGTGGCTTATCGATGTTTCAAGATCGGGTGCGCGCTGTATTCGCGAGGGCCAGCGACCCATTTGGTGGCGGCCTGACGGCTCTGGGGAGACGAAGTTCGCTGTCTATCCGATCGACCGTTCGTGGCGCGCCGATTTTGTGTGGCAAAAGGGGCAGAGCCAAATGGCAGCGCCCGATCTTGCCAAGCTGGATGGTGTAAAAACCTTTCTCATCCAGGTGCCCGGGCAGGATAACGCCATCAGTCTCAATGTCATTCCCGCTGATGTCGTCGATCCTCTCGTCCTGAGCTCCTGGATGCTTGAGAAAGCCTGCGTGCAGCAGGCCGATGCATATTTTCGACAGATCCAGTCGGAGCTCGATGGTCAAGGTGCTGCGCCTCTCCAAGCTTCAAGCCGTGACACCCCAGAAGTAACGACGCCTGCGCCGATGCCCGACGCTGGGAAGGCTTCGCAATGAGCAAGGCGCAGAAACAGGCATTATCCGCAGTCCTGATCGCCATTTTTGCTGCGGTAGCTGCCCTTTGTGCTGTGCGCTTTCTGGCGCCGCTGACAAACCTTGAAAACAAGGTGGCCGACATTCGGGTCGCCGCAATGCAGCCAGCGATGGCGCCCTCAACTGACATTGTGGTGGTCGCGATCAATGAAGATACGTTGACCGCCTTCCCGTATCGCTCGCCGGTTGATCGCGGCTTTCTGGCTGATGTTATCAGCCAAGTGTCGGCAAAGGGAGCGCGGGTAATCGGCGTCGACATTATCATCGACCAGCCAACAGAGGCCACAAAGGACGCACGTCTCAAGCAAGTCCTGGCGACGACGCCGACACCGCTTTTTCTAAGTTACACCTCTTCTCCCAATATTGTGACCCCTGAACAATTGGCCTTTCTCAATGATTTTGTTCCTGCAAATCAACGGGCAGAAGCGAATTTGCTGTCGGATCCATTTGATACACTGATCCGCAGGATCAATCCTGGTGGCGAACTGAAAAATGGCCGCATGGTGGATACGGCCAGTCACCCTGCTGGCTTTGTTCGCAAGGCCGTCACGCTCTTTGGTGGCACGGCGCCGCTTACGCCCGTCGAGATTGCGTGGCGCCCTCGCCCTGACGCGGAAAGCCTGCCCTTTCCATCCTTCCCCGCGCAATTCGTGTCGATCCTGCCAGATGAATTCTTCCGCGGAAAGATTGTTCTGATTGGTGCGACGCTGTCCATCACCGATCGCCACATGACGCCAATGTCGATCATTGATGATGGCGATCAAGGCAATATGCCGGGCGTGTTCGTTCAAGCGCACGGCATCAGCCAGCTGCTCGAAAATCGCGCTCCGCCTCGAATGCCGCTTGGCGGCATTATTGCTTTTTCTGCGCTGTTCGCTGCACTGGGCGTCGCCGTCAGCCTCTTCAAGCGCGGTATCATCTTCAATGTCGGCGTTGGCGTGGCCATCCTCGCATCCTATTGGGTTGGGGCGATCGTTGGCTTTGGCTATGGCTTGCCAATGCTGCCCATTATCGGGCCAAGCATCGCATTTGCCTTGTCGATCTGGATGATGGACGTCTTCATTGGCCGGGCGGAGCGCAAGCAGCGCGAGTTCGTGCAGGGGACGTTCTCGCGCTACGTCTCTCCGGCCATTGTCGACAGGCTTGTGAAAGATCCGACGTCCGTGACCATTTCGGGCGAACGCCAGGAAGCAACGTTCATCTTCACTGATATTGCCGGATTCACGACCACGTCGGAGCAGATGAAGGCCGAAGATCTCTCCAACGTCCTAAATGATTATCTCGACGGCGCATGCGAAATAATCCTGAGATACGAAGGAACGATCGACAAATTCATTGGCGACGCGATCATGGCCATCTTCAATGCACCGATCCGGCAACCTGATCATGCCGAACGCGCCGTTCGTTGTGCACTTGAACTTGACGCATACGCCGAAAAATTTCGCAAAGATTGCAATTCACGCGACATTCCAATCGGTGTGACGCGTATCGGTGTCCATACCGGATATGCTGTTATCGGAAATTTCGGTTCTCATGCCCGCATGGACTTCACGGCGCTTGGTGACACAGTCAACACGGCAGCTCGCACCGAAGGCGTCAATAAATATTTCGGCACACGCATTTGCTGCACGAGCGATACTGTTGATCTATGCCCAAATCTGCATTTTCGACAAATTGGTGATATTGTTCTTAAAGGAAAAACAACTGCGTCAGCACTTTACAATCCTATCGCAGAAACTGACGATCCCAAGTTGATCCAAGAATATGACGAAGCATATAAGCTGCTAACGAAGGAATGCGGGAGCGCCAAGGCAGCCTTCGACGACATCGCTGAAGCATTCCCCAACGATCCGATTGTTCAATTCCACATTGGACGGATCAGCAAAAACATCATTTCGGCGCGTGTGGTGATGGATGACAAGTAAACATCCCACCCAACTGGGGGGCCAACGCCTGCCCGCGGCGGTTGCCGCTATTGCCGGTTTTGCCCTTTTCTCGGCAGGAGCGGCTGATGCGCAAGTCGTGCTGCCGTCGCAAAGCGACATTTCCCGTCAACGCGTGGCGCCATTGCCGCTGCCGTCCCTCAAGTATGATTTTCGTATCCAAAGCCCCGAAAAGTCAGCTGTGCCAAGAGCGGTTGATGAAATCGAATTTTCCATCTCACTTGTCCGCATAAGCGGAGCCACCCATTTTCCAAAATCCGAAGTTGATGCCCTTTTTGCGTCACTGGTTGGACGTAAGATTGTTCTTCAGGACTTACGCGACGCAGCGCAAAAACTGGAAGATCTTTATCGTTCTGAAGGTTTTTTCCTGACCCGTGTATTTGTGCCGCCGCAACAGGTCGCAGGCGGAACGCTACAAGTCCAAGTGGTTGAGGGTTATATTGGCGATGTATTCGTCGATGGTCCCAATCCATCTTCGACGCGGTTGATTGAAACATTGATGGCGTCGGTTCCCAAAGAACGGCCCGCGCGGTTCAGCAGCCTCGAACGTCATATGTTGTTGATCAACGACATACCGGGGCTGGCCGGCACGACAGTGTTGCAGCAGGGGGGGGCACTCGGAAGTTCCGAACTTGTTGTGTCTGCCGTCAAGGTGCCAAACCAGTATCGGGCAACATTTTCAAATACATCGGCAGAGCTTGTTGGTCCGCTTTCCTATTCGCTTGGTGCAACGATTTCACAGCCATTCAACCGGCCGGGCGCGCTGGATGTGACGCTTTCTTCCGCAGGACAGCAAATGCGGGAATTGCGCTCGGTGAGCGCGCGTTATGCCATGCCGATTGGCGCCCACGGCATTGTGGGCAGCGTTGGCGGGCTTTTTGCCTATGCGCGGCCAGGTGGCCAGATCAAGGATCTGGATGTGCGCAGCCGTGTCCTGTCATTCAACGGCCGGCTGCGAATGCCGCTCATGCGGAGCCGCACAAACTCCGTCTATCTTGATCTGGGCGTTGCGCTGAACCGCAACGAGACCAGCATTCTGGGAGAACCGCTGTCTGACGACCGCAGCACCGTGGCCGAGGCAACGGTGAGCTGGCAACAGGCGAACTGGCTGAACGGTGACACCAACATGTCGGTCTCCCTTTTCCAGGGGCTTGTCGTGCTGGGGGCAAACGATGCGAACGCGCCGTTGGCCTCTGTGCCCGGCTTCGAGCCCAGGTTTCAACGCGTCGTTTACACCTTTGCGCGCAACCAGCGCCTGACGCCGAGCTTGAGTGCACAGCTTAATCTCCAGGGCCAATATTCAACCGACCGGCTGGCCTCTGGCGAACTGATCAGCTTTGGCGGGCCCGCCATTGGCCGCGGCTATGATCCTTCCGTGATCACTGGTGAGCGCGGCCTCGGCCTGTCAGGTGAGTTGCGTTACGCGCTCCCCTTTGCCGCTGAAAAACTGATCGAGGGTGTTCAGCTGTACGGATTTGCCGACATCGCGCGCGGAACCACGCTCGCCTCCACCACTTCGGACAAGCTGGTCAACCAGATCACCTCGCTGGGTTTGGGTGTGCGATTGCTGATGCTTGGCCGTTTCAACGTCGATCTGCAGGGCGCTCAGGCTCGCCGCAAGCTTGTTGCAGAGGAAAATATCTCCGCCCGGTTCAACCTCAACGTCTTGGTAATGTTCTGATGGTTTTGCCCCAACGCTTTCGCTTGATGCTCCTTGGTGCCGCCAGCGGCTTGGCCATGTCCGCCGCGCACGCCAATGACATTGTGAGCTCCAGCGGTATCAACACCACGATCGCGACAACGGCCACGAGCAGAACGATCACCCAAACCGGCGCGCGTGCCGTTATCAATTGGACAAGTCTGGATGTGGCCTCGGGCCACACGTTGAACTTTGCTCAGCCGAACGCAAGTTCGATCGTGCTCAATCGGGTTGTGGGCTTGCCAAACGGCGGCGCAATAACGCCAACACAAATCGACGGCGCGATTTCGGCGAATGGCCAAGTCTGGATCTTAAACCCTATGGGCGTGCTTGTCGGATCGGCCGGCAGCATCAATGTGGGCGGGTTTCTGGCGACAACGCTTGGCCTGACCGACGAAGCCTTTGCGAACGGAGATAGTTTCAGCCTGTCCGGCGAAAGCACGGCCGCTGTTGTCAATGCCGGCACAATCATCATGACGGAGTCTGGCTACGCTGTTCTGGCCGGCAACCGGGTTGAAAACAGCGGGCTGATCCAGGCGGAAATGGGCACCATTGCATTGGGCTCAGGACAGGCAATTTCCGTCTCGTTTTCGAACGACAAGCTCATATCCTTTGCTGTCCCGCAGTCCGCTTTGGGGACGGGTGGCGGCTTGGTTCAAGCCAGCACTGGGGCGTTGATCGCGACCGGTGGGCGCGTCCTGATGACGGCGCGCGCGGCTGCAAACACGGCGGCGACCGTGATCAATGTCGATGGCCTTGTGCAGGCACAGACGGTCTCGGTTCAGAATGGCCAGATTGTCCTGGATGCCGGGACGGCCGGCGTTATCGACATCAGGGGCACGCTTGATGCAAATGGTATGGATGCAGACGAAACGGGCGGGACGATTTCCGTAACCGGCCAGCGCATCAATGCATTTGCGGGGAGCCAGGTGCTTGCCAAGGGCCTGATTGGTGGCGGTTCAATTACGGTTGGACAATCCCCGATCACCGGCGCCCCGGGAACGCCCACATCGATACATGCTGATGTCGATTCGAACTTTGATGCAAGCGCCATCCAGTCCGGGCCCGGGGGCACGATCACCCTCCTGTCGGACTTTAATGATCAAGGATCATTGATCAAAGCGAGCGGCGCATTCTATGCTGATGGCGGCGCAAGCGGCGGCGCAGGTGGTTCAATATCGGCCTTTTTCGCCAGGCTCGATCTAACCGGTTCAGATGCGTCGCTGCTGGAAAAACCCTTTGAATCGGCAGCGCTGTTTTTTCATGCAAACAACATCATTATATCGCCGTTATCGGGGGGTTTTGGGCAAATATCGACCGAAGAAATCGAGTCCATATTGAACGCTGGGCGCAAGCTTACCCTCACAGCTTTTGGGCAGGGCACAAATTCTGGCAACATCAGTATCAATTCGGGATTTTCCAAAACATCAAATTTGAACTCTAATCTTACATTTTCTGCAACGAATAATATCACACAGTCTGTTGGAGTAAATTTCGGTTCAACCTCAGGCGGTCTTGAGGTCAATTTTCAATCCGACAGCGACACGAATGGCGTTGGATCTACCCGATTAAGCGGGAATATTCTTATCTCAGGAGGTCCGACGGAATTAAACGGCCTCATTGGCACAAAATATGCCGAATATTATAACGATGATTTTACGTTCTTCCAGAACGCGCAAATCGAACAGGACCTGCGCTTTTCATCGCCATTCACATCGATAAATTTCACGACGCCTGGAGTGGATTTTGATGACACATACTCAGTAAAATTTTCTGGATATTTTCGGCCAAATGTTACTGGCGTTTATGAATTTGCGACTCAAAGTGATGATGCGTCTCATCTTTTTCTGGGCGCCGCTGGCCAGTCAGTAAATATATTTGAAACAAATATTATAAGTTCTCAATCAGTCAATCCGCTAGTGAACAACGGCGGCATACATGGCGCAGATCTGCTTTCAGCAACGACCAGCAACTCGCTAATTGCGGGGAAATACTATCCTATCGTTGTTTTTTATGGAGAAAATACAGGTAACGATGCGGTCCGCGTCAGCTTTGCCCCGGCCGGACAGTTGTTGAGCGACGACGGACTTGGTGCCTATTTTCACACGCAGAACGGTGAGTTGACCGGCAGGTCCAATCTCACCTTCTCGGGCCCCGTGAGACTTGGAGCAAATGTAAGCCTTAGAACGCAAGGCGACATAGTGTTTCAGAACAAAGTTGACGCTCAGAGTGGCGCCACTTCGAATTTTGATATTGATGCCGGAACGGGAACCATAAAATTCCTGGCCGACGTGGGAAGCGTAGACGCAATTTCCAGCATCTCGGTTGCGGCGTCTGTTTTTGAAGCAGGATCATTGACAGTGGCCAGTCTGGCCAAAATCAATGTCACTGATACTTCCGCAGTATCCGGTATCATCTCTGGTTCTGGCGCGCTCATGAAGCTGGGCGCGGGCAATCTGACGCTCAGCGGTGCCAACACCTACACCGGTGCCACCACGATCAGCGCCGGTACGGTACAAGCCGGCAACGCCTCTGCCCTCGGCGCGTCCGCCGGCCTGGTCTCAGTCTCCGCAGGCGGGGCACTGGATCTCAACGGCTTCAGCATCGACAAAGCGCTCAATCTCGCTGGTTCCGGTCTCAATGACTCCGGCGCACTCTTCAACTCCAGCAGCGCGGCAGCAACCGCCGGCGGCGCCATCACCCTCACTGCCGACACGACCATCAAAAACAACGGCGCGCTGACGCTGGCGGGGACTGTAAACGGCGCATTCGCGCTGAGCGCCCAGAACACCGGTGAACTCATCTTTGCCAACGCAGTGGGAAGCAGCGGCGCCCGCCTTTCCAGCCTGACGGTGAGCGGCGATGCAATTCTGTTCGGCAGTGTCTACACTTCGGGCGCGCAGATTTACGACGGCAACCTTGGGGTTGCGACATCCAGCTTGGACTCCAGCGACCGCGGGGTGACCATCGCCGGGAACCTCACCGGCCTCGCCACCACCGCGATCCTCGAATTTCTCGGCGGCGGCACCTACCGGTTCAACGGCGACTCCTTCAGTACCGCTGGCACACAAGCCCAAGGGCTCAACGTCTCGTTTGCCGGCGACAACTACACGTGGACACCGGTCTACACTGGCCCCGCGCAATTGCTCGTTGCCGGTGGAGGCGGCGCTGGTGGCTGGAGCGACGCATCCTCGCAAGGCGGCGGCGGTGGCGGCGGCGTGGCTTATGCGCCGTTGCTCAATCTGAATGCCGGCTCGACCTACGTTGTCAGCGTTGGCGCTGGTGGAGTAGGCAGCAACACGCCCACTTTCACGAGCGGCAGCGACAGCAGCTTTGCGCTCGCCGGGACCTTGGCTGTTACCGCATTTGGCGGCGGCAAGGGCGGCGGCTATAATGAAGATGCGGGCTCCGAAGGCGGTTCGGGCGGCGGCGGCCACTGGGTCGGATCGGGCGCTGGCGGGGCAGCGTTGCAGGGTTCGTTTGCCGGCATTACCGGCGTTCAGCTTTTCGGCAATACGGGCGGTAACAGCAACCTGCTTGGAACAGGCGGCGGCGGTGGCGGCGGCGCATCTGCTGCCGGAACAAGCGCAACGTCTGACGGAACCGGCGGGAATGGTGGAGAGGGCTTCAGCAGCACGATCTCCGGTCAAGCCGTCGTCTACGGATCCGGCGGCGCTGGGATGGGAAGCACCGCCAATGGGACCGCGGGCACCAACGCCGGAGCATCCGGAGCCGGAGACGGCACAACCGCTGGCGGCGACGGGCTTTCCAATAGCGGCGGCGGCGGCGGTGCGGGCGCCTTTAATGGCAGGTCCGGCGACGGCGGCTCCGGTGTGGTGGTCGTCAATTACTCAACGAGCGCGAGCCTCACGATCAATGCAGGCTCTGGCGCCGTCAGCATTGGCGGCGTGGTGTCAAATCTCGCCACTCTTTCAGTTGACTCGAACGCCAATTCGACCAGCGAGATCACTGGCACCTTGACCGGCAGCACCAGCCTGACCAAGGCTGGCAGCGGGACACTGGTTCTGTCTGGCAACAACAGTTACAGCGGCGGCACCACGATCAGTGCGGGCACGCTGACCGGCACCGCCAGCAATAGCTTTGGCACCGGTGCGATCGCCAACAATGGCGCGCTTGTCTTCGATCAGAACGCCAATGCCAGCTTTGCCGGCGTTATATCCGGCACCGGCTCGCTCACCAAGATTGGTGCGGGCAATCTGACGCTGAGTGGTACCAACACTTATGGCGGCGTGACGTACATCGATGCGGGCGTGCTGCAGATCGGGTCAGAAGACCAATTGGGCACTGGCAGCATCACGATGGCGGGCGGCACGCTGCGGTTCGTCAACAGCGGCGCCGTGTCGTTGACAAAGCCGGTGACCCTGGAGGCCGACAGCGCGATCGAATTCGTCGCATCGACTGCGGCCGGAACCGGCGGCATTCTTGTCGGTGGTGTGGGACAAACCCTGGGGTTGCAGGTCACGTGGAGCGGTGCGCGGTTCCAGAATGAAGCCAGCGCCATTGGGTTTTTCGATGCCGACATCGACCTGCTTCCGGGGCGCGGCTCCGTTACAGACTTGGGATCGTTCGGCACCGGTTTTACGCTGCGCAGTTTGGATATTCAAAATGCTGAGAGTGGAAATGGCAGCTTTAGTCAGGCCGATTTCCAGAATTTTGTTTATTTCCACGCAGAGGGACCTCTTGATTACAGTCGAGAGCTCATTGGTCAGACGATGGCCAACGGGTTCAACTTCGGCAGCTTTGAGGATGGCTATGGAGGGCCGAGCGGCGATTTCAATATATTCGGGGCCAATGGATTCGGGAGCAATATTTCAGGGGCCAATCCGAATGCACCCATTGGCACCTTGTTTTTCCGGCTAACGACAGCTGCTGGTCTCGGCGATGATATGGCGGTTGTTTCCATATTGCCTGAAAGACCAACTCCAACCTCGACTGTGGCAAGCGTTGCGAGTGAGATCAACGGCGGCTTCGGGCTGCGGATCGTTTCTGATGGCAATCTGGCCATCGCCGGCAATTTGGGCACCACGCAGGCTTTGGCACGTCTGTCTGCCAAGGCAACGGGCGAACTGCGCCTTGAGGAGTCTGCGCAAATCACGGCGACCGGCGATATCAGCCTCAGCGCACTGACCCGGTTCATCAACCAGTCCACCTCTGCAAATGTCCTTACCAGCAGCAGTGGCAGCTGGCGCGTTTACAGCGGAAACCTCGACCCGTTCAGCCCGACAACGGGCGATGAGACGGGGGCGCTCGATCATCAATTCAGGGCCTATAACTACCAACCGACAAGTGCCGTAAATGATCTGCACACGTTCGTTTTGCCCGGTCAAAATGGCTTGGTGTATCGGTTCGCGCCGCAAGTCAGTTTGGAAACCACAACGCCGATTGAAAAAGCCTATGACGGGACAAGAACGGTTAGCTTGACCCTTCTCGATTTCAGCCTGTCTGGTGGTGTGAACGGGGATCGTCTCACCCTTTCAGGGACGCCGTCTGCTGAATTTGAAACAGCCAATGCATCGACCACCACGATGCCGATTTTCGGGCTGGAACTATCGGCGATAGACAGCGCGGATAAGCCTGTTTTTGGTTACACGTTTACGCCATCAGTCGAAGCGACGATCACGCCGCGACTGCTTACCGTCACGCTGACGGGCAGTGTTCAACGCGAATATGATAGCACCACCACCGCCGCGCTTTCGGCCAGCAACCTCAGCCTCGACGGCCTGGTCAGCGGCGAGAGCATCAGCGTCACCCAAACTCAGGGCCAGTTCGCCAGCCCCAACGCCGGCAGCGGCCTGACCGTAACGGCCGCGTTCGGCAACAATGACTTCGCGGCCGGCACCGGCACCCTGCTTTCAAACTACAGCCTGCCAACCAGCGCCAGCGGCGCCATCGGCATCATCACCCCGCGTGCCTTGAGCCTCAGCCTCTCCGGCGAGTTGAGCAAAGTTTATGACGGCTTGGCGAGCATCACATTGTCGCCGGCCAGTATCAGCCTGAACGGCCTGATTACGGGCGAAACCATAACGGTGACCAAGACCGACGCGACATTGGTCTCCGCCAATGTCGGATCGGGCGTGCGGACGACACTGACGTTGGCAACGAGCGATTATACGGCGGGTTCCGGCACCTTGCTGGCAAACTATGTGCTGCCGACCAGCGCCAGTGCACCACTCACCACGATCACGCCGCGACCGCTGACCGTTGCACTCACGGGCAGCGTCGAACGTGAATATGATGGCACCACCAATGCCTCGCTTATGGCCAGCAACTTCAGCATCGGCGGCGTGCTGAGCGGCGAGACCATCGGCATCACCCGGCCCCAGGGCCAGTTCTCCAGCCGCAACGTTGGCACAGGCCTTACCGTCACGACAGAGCTCGGCAACAGCGACTTTGCGCCCGTTTCTGGCACATCGCTGGCAAACTACAGCCTGCCGACAAGCGCCAGTGGCGCCATCGGCATCATCACCCCACGTGCCTTGAGCCTCACCATCTCCGGGGAGTTGAACAAAGTTTATGACGGCTTGGCGAGCATCACATTGTCGCCGGCCGGTATCAGCCTGACCGGGCTGATTTCGAACGAAACCATCACGGTGACCAAGACCGACGCGACATTGGTCTCCGCCAATGTCGGATCGGGCGTGCGGACGACACTGACGCTGGCCACGAGCGATTATACGGCGGGATCCGGCACGTTGCTGGCAAACTATGTGCTTCCGACCAGCGCCAGCGCGCCACTCACCGCGATCACGCCGAGGCCGCTGACCGTCGCGCTGACAGGCAGCGTCGAGCGTGAATATGATGGCACCACCAATGCCTCGCTAATGCCCAGCAACTTCAGCATCGGCGGCGTACTGAGCGGCGAGACCATCGGCATCACCCGACCCCAGGGCCAATTCACCAGCCCGAACGCCGGCACCGGCCTTGTCGTCACGACAGAGCTCGGCAACAGCGACTTTGCGCCCGTTTCTGGCACATCGCTGGCAAACTACAGCCTGCCAACCAGCGCCAGTGGCACCATCGGCATCATCACCCCGCGCCGGCTTGGGCTCGAACTCATCGGCAGCGTCAGCAAGGTTTATGATGGCACGACTGCGATCGAGCTCGCCCAGAGCAATATCAATCTGAACGGCCTGATTACGGGCGAAACCATCACGGTGACCGCAACGGCGGCAACGCTGGTCTCCGCCAATGTCACCAGTGGCGCAAGGACGACGCTGACGCTTGC
>JAIXPM010000155.1 GCA_027486275.1 Sphingomonadales bacterium
AAGATCGCCCGCATCAACCCCGAAGACGACAAGACCGCAACGCTCGGCAAGTCGGAAAGCTTCTTCCAGGAGTTGTTTGGCAACGTGGGCCAGGTCGGTGCCGCCGGCGGCCCGCTGGGCGGCCAGCCGACAGGACGCGACGGCCCGCGCTGATCAGCGTCGCAGCGATGTGCCGCTCGCTTCTGCTGGCCGGCCTGCTTGCCGCCCCGGCGCTGGCCGCAGATCAGCGTCCCGATCCTGTTGCCCAACCGCGCCTGGAAGGCCGTTGGCTGGGCCTTGCCGCCTCCGATGCGCCCGCCGCCTTGTGGTGGGCTGGCCCCGGCCAACGCGATGCCGCTGGGCCCGACACGCTGGGCAAAGCGCTGGCTGGGGTTCCGGGCCTGATTCTCACCCCTGCTCCCGGCAATGGCACGGCCGCGCTGATCGTGCGCCACGGCCGCAGCCAGCCCGATGTGCCGTTCGGCCCGGTGGCCCAGCCCGGTGCGCCGCTGCTGCTCGCCGGCCTGTTCGATCATGATCTGCTGCTGGTGGCACCCGCCGGCGGGCTGGGCGGCGCGGCCGGTGAACTCAGTCTGTCCCTGCGCCGGCCCGGCGACCGGCTGGCCGGGTTGGGCGAGTTTGCCGCCGGCACGTTCGGTAGCCGCCGCGCGCTGGCGCGGATCGATGTGCCGGTGAGCAACGGCATGCGGCTGGGGTTGGGTGCGCATGTGCAGCATGATCTGGGCTGGCTGCACAACACGACCACCGGTGAAAGACTTAATCGCGGCTTGCGCGGCGGGCTGGCGGGCACGCTCGACATCGATTTGGCCCCCACGCTCAGCCTGGCGCTGACCAGCCTTTATGCGCGCAGCAAGGCGGGCAATCTGCCGGCCTTTGTCTGCGATCCCAATGTGCCGGCAACATGCGATGGCCGCTTTGCCAGCACCGGGTCTGCCGATCTCGCCGCGCAGACGCCGGGCCAGCGCGCTGATGTGGCGCTGCATGATCTGCGGCTGGTGCATCAGAGTGAGGCGCTGCGGCTGGAACTGATCGGCACGCTGGCGCGGCAGACCGGGCAGCTTGGCCTTGATCTGGGCCAATCCAGTCGCCTGGCCAATCCAGTTGCCGCCGGCTATGGCCTGATTGCCCGAAGCGTTGAGGAAAATCAGGGGCTTGATCTGATTGGTCAGGCGCAGGTGGGCGCGCTGACCGTGCGTGCCGGGGCCGGTTTCAATGCGGCGCAGACACGCCGTGATGCCATCGATACGCTGGCCGGCGCGGTGCTCGCCGATCGCCAACTGCGCCAGGATCGTGAAAGCGCTCATGGCTTTGGCCAGTTGCGGCTGGAAGCCGGCCATGGCCTGGCGCTGGAAGCCGGGGTGCGGGTCGACCGCCAGACGCTGACGCTGGCCGTGAGCGACCGGCGCACCGGCTGTGCGCCCAATGCCATACCCTGCCTTGCGCCGGCTGGCCCGGCCCGGCTGGAACGCACGCTCTTCACCCCTGAACTTGCGCTGTCGTGGGCGCCTTCACCCCATTTGCGGCTGTTTGCGCGCAGCGCCCGCAGCGCCCGGCTGCCGGGCTGGAACCTGCTGGCGCGCAGTACGGCCGAACTGGTGCTGATGCCGGATGAAACCGGTTGGCACCACCAGGCCGGGGTGAAGGCCGATCTGTGGGATGGCCGCGCGCGCATGGACGCCAGTGGCTTTGTGGCGCGCACACGAGGGCTGGTCTCGCCGCTGCTCGGCATTGATCCGCTGGCGATGGCAGTGGCGGCGACTCAACGGCGCGACATGCGCAATCACGGGGTTGATGTGGTGCTGAGCGCGCGTCCTCTGGTTCAGTTGGAACTGTCGGCGAACCTTGGCTGGCAACAGGCGCGCTGGACCGGAGGGGTGCCGGCGGGCGGGCCCAATCGTCCGCTCTATGCGCCCGATACCACGGCCAGCCTGTCGGCGGCGTGGCGGCAGCCGCTGGTGGGCACCGGTTCCGTGCTGGTACCGCGCGTGGCCGCGCGCTGGCGCAGTTCCATGGCGGTGGGGCCGGCACTGGGTCTGACCGATGGGATCTCGTCCGGCGGCTGGCAGGTGGCCGCCGCCCTGCAACTGGAGATCCCCAATGGCGGCTGGCTGATGAGCCTGGAGTGCGAGAATTGCCTCGACCAGACGCTCACCGACGGCGCCGTGGTTGGCTTGCCCACGCTGAATCCGCCGCGCTGGTGGCAGCTGCGCTTCACACGGCGCTTCTGATTGGCGGTTTTTATCTGGTCCAAAGTGGCACGAAAGCCACGTTTTGGCGTCTTTTCGCGCCTTATTGCGCTGCGATGACAAAATTCCGCTTGCACCGTGGGGGACAAGCCCGCTTTAAGCCATTCATCAGGGGAAAACTGATACCAAGTGCCCCCCGAGGGGCGTGTTTCACGAGAAGGGGAATTTATGGCCATTGAAGCCAAGAGCGGACGCAATACCTCGGCGCTGATGAAGCCGCTGACGCCGCAAGGCCCGCTCGCCGCCGTTGTGGGCGCCAGCCCGCTGCCGCGCGGCCAGGTTGTTGCCAAGGTGTGGGACTATATCCGCGCCAACAATCTGCAGAAGCCGACCGACAAGCGCGTGATCCTGGCCGATGACAAGCTGAAGGCTGTGTTCGGCAAGGACGAGTGCACCATGTTCGAAATGAACAAGTTCATCGCCCAATATCTGAAGTAAGCACTTCGGAACAATTTGAAGGGGGCGCTGCCGGGGATGACCCGGCAGCGCCCCTTTCGCGTTCACGGGCAGGCATTCAGTCTGGCAGTTTCCGGAAGCGCGCGATGAAAAAGCCATCGATGCCGCCTTCCACCTGGCCGGGCAGGGTGCGCACCCAGCCATCGGCGGCGGGTTTGAGGCCGGCGGGCAGTTCGCTGGTCTCGATCATCTCGCGCGGCAGGCCGGCAAT
>JAIXPM010000130.1 GCA_027486275.1 Sphingomonadales bacterium
AACGCGGGCTGGCCTACACCGTTTCGGCTTCGTTGCAGCCTTATGTCGATGCCGGCCTGATGAGCGTCCACGCCGCCACCGATCCCAAGCAGGCGGCCGCCGCGCGTGATCTGATCATGGCGGTGCTGCATGAAACAGCGGCGGGCCTTGAGCAGGCCGAACTCAATCGCGCCCGCGCGCAAGCGGTGGCCGGCCTGTTGATGGCGCTGGAAGGTCCGCAAGGTGCGTCCGATTATCTGGGCCGCAGCCTGATCGTGCACGGCCGCTTCGTGCCGCCGGCCGAACTGGTGGCCCGCATCGACGCCGTCACCGTGGATGCCGCCCGCGCCGCCGGTGCCGCCATGCTCAGTGCAGCGCCGGCCCGCGCCGAGATCGGGCGGCACAAGGCGGCTGCATGACCGCGCTTGCCACCCTCGTCACCGAACCCTGGGCCGATTTCGGGCTGGTGGATTCGGGTCACGGCCGCAAGCTTGAACGTTATGGCCGCTTTCGCTTCATCCGCCCGGAACCGCAGGCGATGTGGGCGCCGGCCAGTGCCGACTGGAAGACCGATGGCGAGTTCATCGGCGGCAGCGATGAAGACGGCGGTGGCCGCTGGCAGCTTTCGACCAATGTGCCCGAACGCTGGGCCATGAAGCGCCCATCACCGGGCGGTGAAGTGAGTTTCTGGGCCAACAACACGCCGTTTCGCCACCTTGGCTTCTTCCCCGATATGGGCGGCCAGTTCGACTGGCTGGCCAGCCGCATCAAGCCCGGCGATCGGGTGATGAACATGTTCGGCTATACCGGTGTCGGCAGCCTGATTGCGGCCCGCGCTGGCGCGCAGGTGACCCACGTTGATGCCAGCAAGAAGAGTGTGGCGGCCGCTCGCGAGAATGCCGCGCTGTCGGGCCTGGGCGATGCGCCGGTGCGCTGGATCATCGATGATGCGCTGAAATTCCTGCGCCGCGAGGTTCGGCGCGGGGCAAAATATCACGGCCTGATCTTTGATCCCCCCAAATATGGCCGCGGCCCCGATGGCGAGGTGTGGCAGCTGGAGCGCGATCTGCCGGAACTGGTCGATCTTGCCCGGCAACTGCTGGCGGATGATGCGCGCTTCTTCGTGCTCACCGTCTATGCCATCCGCATGTCCGCCCTCGCGCTCCACCCGCTGGTGGACCAGGCGATGGGCGAGCGCGGCGGCAGCATCGAAGTGGGCGACATGGCGATCCGGGAAGAAACCCGCGGGCTGCTGCTGCCCACCGCCATCTTCGCGCGCTGGAGCGCCTGAGTCCGTCCGACAGCGCCGTGGCCGGTTACGCTCGGCGTTCGGCGCCCTTTGAAAATTCGGTATGGTGGCGGTCGAAAGCGCACGAAATGCGGAGAAACTGTCAAAGGCGGGCCGATTCAGCCCTGCAAGGCGGCCTGCCAGCCCAGCGCCGCCACCGCGCCGGCAGTGAGCAGCAGCCGCAGCCGTCCATACCAGCCTGGCAGGCTGCCGGACCTCCAATCCCACAGGAAATGCACCAACAGCGCGGCAGCCAGCGCCAGCAACTGTGCCACGCGAAATTTGGGCGGGGCGAGCAGCACCAACCAGCCGATGATGCTGGGCAGCATGGTCAGCCCGATCAGGCCGGGGGCTGGCTGGGAATTTTGCACTGCTGCGCCCCAGCGCGCGCCGCCAAGGAAGGACAGGATGATGGCGGCCCACCACAACAGTGCTTCGGTGAACTGCCAGCGGAAATCGGGGAAGGCGAGGGTGGCCAGCGGCGGCGCCAGGAACGGGATCAGCCCGGCAAGGCCATAGAACAGCACGATCGGCGGGGTTTTCGACATGCGCGCCTGCCTGTCATGCCTCACGCTGGCCGCAAATGCGGCAAGTCGCCCCCTCAGCCGCGGCAGGCCTTCACAGTTTCGGGGCGCGGCCGCACGCCGGGGCGAAACATTGCGACATAACCCTGCTTTATGTCGGTCATGCTGATCAGTTCATAGCCCACCGCCTTCACCTCGCAGGCGAGCAGCGCCTTTGGCATGCCATGCTCTTCGGACGGGCGGTCGAGATCGACGACCACGATGCGGCCGCCCGGCTTCAGGCTGCGGCGCAGGCGATCGAGCAGCAGATAGGGCTGCTCGATCTCGTGATACATGTGGATCATCAGCGCCACGTCCACACTGGCGGCGGGCAGGCGGGCATTGGCCTGGCTGCCCTGCAAGAAGCGCACATTGGTGAAGTGGGCGGCGCGGGTGCGCTGGCGCACCCGTTCGAGCACGCCCGGCGACAGATCCTGGGCAAAGACCCGGCCCTGCGGCCCCACCACTGGTGCCACGCGCATCACATAATAGCCGCCGCCAGTGCCGATATCGGCCACCGCCATGCCGGGCTTTATGCTGGCGATGCGGATCACGTCGGCGGCTTCCCCCGCCTTGTCGCGCGCAGCTTCCTCACCCCAGGCTGAAGATACAACCTTGGCCACGGGTCGCTGCGGGCGCGGCAAGGGGCCGGCGGCTGGCAGAAGCGGCAGCACGGCGATCAGGGCGCAGATGCGGGTGACGGGGCTCACGTTGCCCCTTTGGCAGGCCAGCATGGCCAAAAAATGTCAGTCGGCGGTGACGGCCTTCGGTGCAGCGCCGGTGCTGTCCAGCGCGCGCCAGCGGTTCATCTGGCGCTGGAAGTCATTCAAGTCGCGGCCACCCAGTTCGGCGCCGCCGATGAAGCGCAGGCTTACCGGGTTCACCGCCTTGCCGCGCAGCCAAACCTCGTAATGCAGATGCGGCCCAGTCGAAAGCCCGGTGGAGCCCACCGCGCCGATGCGCTGGCCCTGGCCGATGCGCTGGCCCGGCCGCACATCGATGCGGCTCATGTGGGCATAGGCCGTGGCGAGATCCTTGTTGTGGCGGATCATCACATATTTGCCGTGGCCGCCGTGCCAGCCGGCAAAGCTGACCGTGCCGCCGCCGGCCGCCATGATGGTCTGGCCATGGCCGGCGTTGAAATCGACGCCCTTGTGCATCCGGGAAAAGCCCAGCACCGGGTGCAGGCGCATGCCGAAGCTGCTCGTCATGCGGGCGCCATCAACGGGCGTCTTCATCAGGCCCTTCTTCACGCCTTCGCCGCTGGCTTGGTAATATTCGCCTTTCCACAGGCCGATTTCCACCGGATCGCGGCCCTTGCGGGCCAGCGCACCAAACAGCAATTTGCCGTGGCGGATCTCGCCGGTTTCAGCGCGGTCCTGTTCGATGATGATGTCGAACCGGTCCGCCTTGCCGAGACCACGCTGGAAATCGACGACGTGGCGCATTTGCTTGATGAACTCGGCGGCCTGCCCGGCGGGAATGCCGGCACTGCGCAGGGCGCGGTTGAGGCTGCCGCTCACCGGTGCGCTTACCCGCAGCGGGGCGGAATCAACCCTGATAGGAATGCGCTTCAGGATAAGGCCGCCGTCGCTGCGGCTGATTTCCACCCTGAGGTCGAACGCGGCCCGCAGGGCCAGGCTTTCGAGCGGGCGCGGCACCGATTTGGTTTCGCGCCGGCCCAGCACCAGTTCGGCCCGGGCGCTGCCGCCGGGGTTCAGCCCGGCCAGTAGGCGGGTCACTTCGGCCACCTCGGCTGCGTCAACGCCGGCATTTCGCAGCGCGCCCGCCAGCCCGCGCCGGCCGATGGTGACGCTGCGTTCAACGCGCGGCCGTTCCGGCGCTTCCGCAAGCGGGCGCAGTTGGCGCGGATCAACCCGCGGGCTGGCCCCTGAAACACCACCAAACACCAGCGGCGCGACACTGTAGGCCCGCGCTTCGTCGCGTTGGGCGGGCGTCAGCGGGGCGGGTGCAGCCTCGTACAGGGGGGGCACAATACTGGCGGCCAGCATGGCGCCGCCCACCAGTGCCGTGCAGGCCACCAGTTTCATCCACCAGCGGCGGCTGCCGATGGCGGAACCAAGGTCCAGATCAATGTCGCCTTGCGCGGCGGCGCGGCGCAGGCGCTGCCAATCATCGGCAAGGCGCAAACGCTCGGCATCTGCGGCGCGGGCAAGCGCCCGTCCAGCGCGGGCCAAGCGCTCGCCGGGCGCAGACAGCGAGCCCGGCAGCGCAATGCTGCCTCCGGCTGCCGGCTGAAATCCCGGTTGATACAAGCCCGATCCCCCAGTGCC
>JAIXPM010000254.1 GCA_027486275.1 Sphingomonadales bacterium
AACCGAAGATCAGGCTGGCAGGAGTGGACATGACAATCGCAGTGGCGCTGCCGGCCGAGGCACAGGACTTTCTGGCGGCCCATCCTGATACGCAGTTTGTCGATATCATCTTCACCGGCCTGTCAGGCACGGCGCGGGGCAAGCGCATCCGGGTGCATGAACTGGCGGCGCTCTATGGCGCAGGGCGGCCGTTGCCGGTGTCGATCCTGGTCGCCGATGTGACGGGGCAGGATTGTTTCGATACCGGGCTGGTGTGGGAAAATGGCGACAGCGATCGCTTTGCGCGGCCGGCGCCGGGCACGCTGGTGCCAACCGGGCCGGGCCGGGCTGCGGTCATCACCTCGTTGTTCGAAGCTGATGGCAGCGTGTGTGAGATTGATTGCCGGGCGGCTTTGGCCCGCGTGGTGGCGCGATTGCAGGCTGATGGCCTGACCCCGGTGGTGGCCTGCGAACTGGAATTCTACCTGGTTGATCGCAGCCGTGCCGACGGCCAGCCGCCGCAGCCGGCGCGAATGGGCGGTGCGCGCCCGGCCACCCACGGCACCTATGGGCTGGAGGAACTGGATGATGCCGGTCCGTTCCTGGCCGATCTGTGGGCCGCCGCCGATGCCGCCGGCCTGCCGTTGGAAACCGCGATTTCCGAATATGCCCCGGGGCAGATGGAGCTCACCCTGAAATATCGCGCCGATCCGCTGCGCGTGGCGGATGATGTGGTGCTCTACAAGCGGCTGGTGAAGCAGGTGGCGCGGCGGCACGACATGCTGGCGACGTTCATGGCCAAACCCTTTGCCGAAGCGGCCGGCAATGGCCTGCATCTGCATGTGTCCATCAACGACGCGGCCGGCGCCAATATCTTCGCCAGTCCGCACGGCAGTCCCAACGCGCCGCTGCTGCATGCCATCGGTGGGCTGAAGGCGGCACTGGCGGAAAGCTTTGCGATCTTCGCGCCCAACGCCAACAGCTATCGCCGGTTCAAGGCGGGCAGTTTTGCGCCCGTGGCGGCGAGCTGGGGCATGGACAATCGCACCACCAGCTTCCGCATCACCGCCGGGCCGGATGCCAGCCGCCACATCGAACATCGCATCGCCGGGGCCGATGCCAATCCCTATCTGGCGCTCGCGGCGCTGCTGGCCGGTGTGCACCATGGCCTGACGCACCGCATCGATCCGGGCCCGCCCGTGATCGGCGATGGCTATGCGGCGGCCGAGGCGCAGCCGGCGCTGCCGGGGGACTGGTTCGCCGCCGTGCGCGCGATGGAAGCCGGCACCATCCTGCCCGCCTATTTCGGCAAGGCTACGCTGGCCATGTTTGCCAGCGTCAAGCGCACCGAGCAGGAGCGTTACATGGCGGTGGTGCCGGCGCTGGATTACGATTGGGTGCTGGCGAATGCCTGATCTGAGCCGCCGCAGCTTTGGTGGGCTGGCGGCGGCGCTGGTGCTGGACGGCTGTTCGCGTGCTTTCCCCAAGGGGGCCAATGGCGAGGAACAGCGGCTGAACTTCTACAATTGGGATACCTATATCGGCGAGACGACGCTGGGCGATTTCAGCAAAGCCACC
Source organism: Sphingomonadales bacterium (assembly GCA_027486275.1). The sequence goes on from JAIXPM010000254.1 coordinate 1,558, forward strand.
GGCGTCGACGTGCGCATGAGCCATTATGCCAACAACGACGAGCTGTTTGCGCGGCTGCGGGCCGGCAATCCCGGTTTCGACGTGATCGTGCCGTCGAACGAGTTCGTCACGAGGCTGCAGATTTCGGGCATGCTCAGCCCGCTCGATCATGCGCGCATTCCCAACCGGGCCAATCTGGCGCCGGAATTCGTGGATGTGCCTTATGATCCGGGCCGGCGCTGGTCGATGCCCTACACCTGGCTGGCGCTGGGGATCGGCTATCGCAAATCGCGCGTTGATGGCGTGCCTGACAGCTGGAAATGGGTGCTGGATTCAGACCGTTATTCCGGCCGCATCGGCCTGCTGGCGGAAGGCGATGATCTGATCCGGCTGGGGGCGAAATATCTCGGCCATTCGGTCAACGCCGTCACGCCGGCGATCATGGAGCAGGTGACGCAGATGCTGATCCGCCAGAAGCGTCACGTGAAATTGTTCCACCATGATGAAGGCCAGGATCTGCTGGCCAGCGGCGAGATTGATCTGGTGGTGGAGTATAATGGCGATATCGCGCAGGTGATGGCCGACGATGATGATCTGGCGTTCGTCATCCCGCGCGAAGGCACGCTGATCAATTCGGATTGCCTGTGCGTGCCCACCGGTGCGCCGCGGCCGGACAATGCCCACCGCTTCATCAATTATCTGCTGGATGCGCGGGTGGGCGCCGACATCGCCAACACCATTCGGTTCCCCACGCCCAATGCGGCGGCGCTGGCGCTGATGCCGGATGAATATCGCACCAATCAGGTGATCTTCCCCACCGGCCCGGCCATGGCGAAGAGTGGCTATGGCCGTTTCCAGGGCATCGGCCATATCCGCGCGGTGGAAGAGGCGATCACGCGGGTGATGGCGGCATGATGCTGCAACGGCCCTCTCAGGCGCCTGGCGTGTTTGCGGCCGTGGGCCTGCCGCCGGTGGTTTGGCTGTTCGCGCTGTTCCTGGCGCCGCTGGCGGTGATCTGGGCCTATAGTTTCGGCGAGAACCGCACGCTGGTGGATATCGCCATCACCGGCAGTTGGGGCAATTACGCCCGCGCGCTGAAGCCGCTGTATCTGGCGATCCTGCTGAAATCCATGGGCTTTGCGGCGCTCACCACCGTGCTGTG
>JAIXPM010000300.1 GCA_027486275.1 Sphingomonadales bacterium
AAGCCATCGATGCCGCCTTCCACCTGGCCGGGCAGGGTGCGCACCCAGCCATCGGCGGCGGGTTTGAGGCCGGCGGGCAGTTCGCTGGTCTCGATCATCTCGCGCGGCAGGCCGGCAATCACGCGCTCGGCGATGCGCTCGCCTTCCTGCGGGAACAGGCTGCAGGTGGCATAGATCAGCCGGCCGCCGGGTTTCAGCCAGGCCGCGGCGCGGCGGAGCAGGGCGGCCTGCAGCAGGGTGACGGGCGCCAGATCGGTATTGCCCTTCAGGTGCAGCACATCCGGGTGGCGGCGGAAGATGCCGGTGGCCGAACAGGGTGCATCGATCAGGATATGATCGAACAACGCGTCGGGTTCCCAGCGCAGGGCATCGGCGGCGACCAGTTCGGCCGTCAGCCCGGTGCGCGCCAGATTCTCGCGCACCCGCTCCAGCCGGTGATCCGACACGTCGAGCGCCGTCACATGGCAGCCGCGCGCCGCCAGTTGCAGAGTCTTGCCGCCTGGCGCCGCACACAGATCGAGCACGCGATCGCCGGCCTTGGCCGGCAGCAGGCGGGCGGGCAGGCTGGCGGCGAGATCCTGCACCCACCAGGCGCCTTCGGTAAAGCCGGGCCATTCGGTGATGCTGCCCTTCTTCGCCGTGCGAACATGGCCGGGGGCAAGGCTGATGCCTTCCAGCGCCAACGCCCAATGATCGGTTTGTGAAGGGTCTTTGAGCGTCAGGTCGGTCGCCGGCTCTTCGGCCAGGGCGGCGCTGGCGGCTTCGGCCACGGCCACGCCCCAATCGCGTGCCCAGAATATATCGAACGGGCTGGGCAGGCGCGGCGCTGCCGGCAGGGTGGCCGGGCGGCGGATCAGGCTGCCAAGCACGCCATGCACCAGCCGGCGCGGCCCGCCTTCCACCAGCGGCAGCGCGGTCGCCACCACGGCGTGCGGCGGCGTTTCCAGCTTCAGCCAGCCGGCCAGGGCGACTCGCAGGGCGTGGCGGGCGCGGGCATCGATGGGGAGCGGCCGCGGCGTCGCGCTGTCGATCAGCGCGTCCAGTTCCGGCAGCCAGCGCAGTACGGTCAAGGCCAGCAACCGGGCGAGACCGCGATCCTGCGGCAGCGGCAGATCATCGGCATGGCTGGTGGCGGCATCGAACGGGGCGCCGCGATCCAGCACGGCCTGGATGATTTTCAGCGCGGCGCGGCGGGCGGCAACGCCGGTATCATCGCGATTGGTTGTCGGGCGGCCAGAGCGTTCCGGCTTGCGTTCGGGTTTGCGGGGTTGGTTCATCGCCCGCCCCTTGCCGCAAATGGGGGCGCTTTCCCACCTATTTCCGTCTTCCAAGGAAACTGCCGATCACCTTGAAATAGGAAACCGGGAACAGGCGCACCATCCAATCGATGAAACGCGCATCCGGCCCAATCAGCACTCGGGTGCTGCGTTTGGCCATGCCGGTGATGATGGTTTCGGCCGCCTGTTCGGGCGTGGTGGGGGCGTTCTTCTCGAACTCGGCGGCGAAATCGGTGTTGGGGTCCTGCCCCGGCAACAGCGCGATCTGCTTGCTGTTTTTCGCCACGTTGGTCTTGATGCCGCCGGGGTGGACGCGGATCACCGCCACCTTGGGATCGGTCACCGCCAGTTCCAGCGCCATCGCCTCGGTCAACCCGCGCACCGCATATTTGCTGGCGTTATAGGCGCTTTGGGTGGGGTAGCCCATCATACCGAACACGCTGGAAATATTGACGATCCAACCGATGCCATCCTTGGCGGCTGCACCCCGCACATGCGGCAGCGCGGCGCGGCAGCCGGCGACCACGGCATTGAAGTTGACGTTCATCACCCGGTCGAAATCGGCTTCCGGGCAATCGGCAAAGGGCGCCACCACGCTGAGCCCGGCATTGTTGATGATGCCATCCAGCTTGCCGAAATCCGTCACCGCGCCCGCAACCCAGGCGTTGAGTGCAGCCGTGTCGGTCACATCCAGCGCCGTGATGCTTGAAGGCCGATTCCCTAGCAGCCGCTTGGTCTCCGCCAAGCCGTCCGCATCCTTGTCGGCCAGCGCCAGCACCGCGCCGCGCCCGGCCAGGTTCAGCGCCAACGCCCGCCCGATGCCGCTGCCGGCGCCGGTTATGGCAATCACCTTGTTGTCGAACATGTTACGCCCCCTGCTTCGCTTCACCCCATTGCTAACAGGCGGGCGGCGGTGGCAACACTGATTTATGGACAAGGACAAGCCCCAGACCCCCGATCCGCGCGACAAGCAGCCGGAAGCGCCGCCACCGCCGCCAACCGACAAGGAAGTCGGCGGGCGCAAGGGCCCCGATCCTGTGCGTTATGGCGATTGGGAAAAGGGCGGCATCGCGGTCGATTTTTGAGAGCGCGCTATTCGGCTTTCAATGGCCGCGCCAGCAAAGCGCTGATGGTTTCGCGCACCGACGCGCCGGCCAGCAGGGCGGCGACAGCCTCGGAAATCGGCATCTCGATACCGGCGGCGCGGGCAGCTTCCACCAGTACGGGCGCGGTAGCAGCGCCTTCGGCCACCGCCGGGCCGGCGAGCAGGTCGGCGAGTGAGCGGCCCTGGCCGAGGCCGACACCCAGGCGGAAGTTGCGGCTGTTTTCCGATGAGCAGGTGAGGACGAGATCACCCAGCCCTGACAGGCCGGCGAGCGTTTCGGCGCGGGCGCCGCGCGCCACGCCAAAGCGGGTCATTTCGGCAAAGCCGCGCGCGATCAACGCCGCGCGGGCGTTGAGGCCGAGTCCGGCACCGTCCACCACCCCGCAGGCGATGGCGAGCACGTTCTTCACAGCGCCGCCGATCTCCGCCCCCACGACGTCATCGGACTGGTAGAGCCGGAAGGTCGGGCGGGCCATCGCGGCCACCAAACGCTCGCCCAGCGCACTGTCAGAGCAAGCCAGCGTGATGGCGCAGGGGAGGCCCTTGGCGACTTCTGCGGCGAAACTGGGGCCGGAGAGGACGGCGATGGGGTTGGGCACAAGGCTTTGCGCCACCTCCACCATGAGTTCGTGGCTACCGGCTTCAATGCCCTTGGCGCACAACACCAAAGGCGTGGTGGCGGGGATCGCAGCCTGGCTGAGCACGGCGCGGAGATGTTGGGCAGGCACAACGACGAGGATGATCGCGCAGGCCGCAATGTCGGCCAGATTGGTCGTGGCGGTAATGCCGGCGGGCAGCGGGATGCCGGGCAGGAAGACCGAGTTTTCGCGGGTGGTGTTGATGGCGGCGATCACCTCTGCCTCGCGCGCCCACAATGTCACCGGGCCATTGCCAGCCAAAGTGCTGGCCAGCGCCGTGCCCCATGCGCCAGCGCCGATGACGCCGAGCCGAATCACGCCTTCACCCCGGCGCCGCGAACGGCTTCAGCAGCCGGATCGAGCGGCCAACGCGGGCGGGCAGGCGCGTGGAGATCGTCCACATCGCCGATGGCCAGCCGCTCCAGCCCGGCCCAGGCGATCATCGCGCCATTGTCTGTGCACAGCCACATCGGCGGAGCGACAAAGGGCAGGCCGTGGGTGGCGGCAAGGCCGGCCAGGGTGGCGCGAATGGCCTGATTGGCCGCCACCCCGCCGGCGACCACCAAGGCGGTGGCTTCCGGGAACGCCGCGATGGCGCGCGCCGTGCGGTCGGTCAGACAATCGCAGGCGGCCTGCTGGAAGCTGGCGGCGAGATCGGCGATGTCCTGTGCCGTCGGCTCGGCAAGGGCGGCGCGGGCGCGCAGTACGGCGGATTTCAGGCCGGCAAAGGAGAAATGCGGTTCGTCACTGCCCACCAAGGGGCGCGGCAGCGGGAATCGCGCCGGATTGCCAGTGTGTGCCGCCCGTTCCAGCGCCGGACCACCGGGAAAGCCCAGGCCCAGCACCTTGGCGGACTTGTCGAAGGCTTCGCCCACCGCATCGTCGATGGTGGTGGCGAGCCGGCGATAACGGCCGACGCCTTCCACGCCGAGCAATTGGCAATGCCCGCCGGAGACCAGCAGCAGCAGATAGGGAAATTGCAGGCTCGCATCGGCCAGGCGGGGTGACAGCGCGTGGCCTTCGAGGTGATTGACGGCGATCAGCGGTTTGTTGGCGGCAAAGGCCAATGCCTTGGCCGTCACCAGGCCGACCATCACGCCGCCGATCAGGCCCGGCCCGGCGGTGCCGGCAATGGCGTCCACATCAGTCAGCGCGATGCCGGCTTCGTTCAATACGGTCTCCACCATCGGCGCCAGCCGGTCGGCATGGGCGCGGGCGGCGAGTTCGGGCACCACGCCGCCAAAGCGTTCGTGGGCTTCGTTCTGGCTGGCGATGCGCTGGGACAGAATGGTGCGATCACCGCGCACCAAGGCGACCGCGGTTTCATCGCAGCTGGATTCGATGCCGAGAACCAGTGGGCCAGTCATGGCGCACAGCTAGGGCCAGTCTTGCCAATCCGCAACCGTCGCGCCATGGCAGGCGCATGAGCTTCAAGATTGGCACCCGCGGTTCTCCCCTTGCGCTGGCCCAGGCGCACATGACGGCTGACGCCCTGAAAGCCGCGCATGGCTGGGGCGAGGCCGACGTGGAGATCATCATCATCCACACCACTGGGGACAAGGTGCAGGATCGCGCGCTGGCGGAGATCGGCGGCAAGGCGTTGTGGACCAAGGAGCTGGATGCCGCCTTGATGGATGGCCGAATCGATATCGGCGTGCATTCGATGAAGGACGTCGAAACCCTGCTGAAAGACGGTATCTGCCTCGCTGCCATGCTGCCGCGCGCCGATGTGCGCGAACGGCTGATCGGTGCCGCCAGCATCGCGGCGCTGCCACAGGGTGCGCGCATCGGCACCTCAAGCCCGCGCCGGGCGGCGCAGTTGAAGGCGAAGCGGCCGGATCTGGTCACCGTAATCCTGCGCGGCAATGTTGCGCGCCGGCTGGCCCAGGTTGAAGCGGGTGTTATCGATGCCACATTGCTGGCCGCCGCCGGCCTTGATCGGTTGGGGCAGGATGTGGGCGCGCTGATCGACATTGACGAAATGCTGCCCGCCAGCGCGCAGGGAGCCGTGGGCATCACGGTGCGCGACGGCGACGAGGCGACGCTGGCGCGGCTGGAACCGATCAATCACCTGCCGACGTTCCAGTGCGTCTCCATCGAGCGCGCCTTCCTCGCGGCGCTGGGCGGCACCTGCCATTCGCCGGTGGCGGCGCTGGCTCGGCTGGAAGGTGAAGGCGTCACTTTCCGCGGCCAGATCCTCGCCGAGGACGGCAGCGAAGTTCAGGAAGGCGGTTTCAACGCCGCTCTGCATGAAGCGCATGAGCGGGTGGCGGCGTTGGCCGCTGAGCTGCTCGGCCGCTCCAGCCCGGCCGTGCGCGGGCTGTTCACGGCCTGATGCGCATCCTGGTCGTTCGCCCGCAGCCGGGTGCGGACGCGACCGCCGCCCGGCTGAGGGCCATGGGGCATGATCCGGTGGCCCACCCACTGCTGGCAACCCGGCCACTGCCGTGGGCTTTGCCGGCCGAACCGCCAGATGCCGTGATCCTTTCAAGCGCGGCGGCCGTGCGTCATGCCGGGCCGCTGGCTGATTCGCTCAAGCACCTGCCCGCGCACGCGGTTGGGGAAGCAACCGCCGCTGCAGCGCGTGCCGCCGGCTGGAGCGCTGTGAAGGCTGGGCCGGGCACAATGCAGGCGCTTCTCGATGGCTTGGCGAGCGCGCAATTTCTGCACCTCGCCGGCGCCGATCTGACAGCGGTGACGGTGCCGCCCGCGCTCGGCCTCATCCGCGTCACCGTTTACGAAACGCCGCTGCTGCCGCTGCCGGGTCTGCCCGATGTTGACGCGGTGCTGCTGCATTCGCCGCGCACGGCAGCGCAGTTCGCAGGAGAATGGGACCGGCTGGGCGGCCGGCGCGCTGCTGTGCAGCTGTTTGCCATCAGTGGGGCAACGCTGGCAGCCGCTGGCAGCGGGTGGAGCACGGCACGTACGGCTGCTGAACCGACCGAGTCGGCCCTGCTGGCGATGCTGCCCAAAGCCTTGTAGGAAGGCGCCATGAACGATCCTTTCGACCGCAGCGACATCGGGGAATCGAGCCTTGCCGCAACCGAACGGCTGCGGGCCCGGCTGATGACCCCGGGGCCGGCGGGCGCGCAGCAAACGCCGCGGCGCAGCGGTTTCGCCTGGGCAATCGCGGCGGCGCTGTTCGCCTTTGCCGCCGGATTGATCGCCAATCCCTGGTTTGAACAGGCAGTGCGCGGCCGGCTGCCGTTCGTGGCGGCGGCCAGCAAAGGCGAGGCCGACGCGCTGGAAAAGCGATTGGCGGTGCTGGAACGTGCACGGGGGGCGGCGCCGGTGGTGGCATCGGAACGGCTGGCCCGCACCGAAGCCAAGGTGGAAAGCAGCACCGATCAGATCCAGCGCGATGCCGAGCGTATCGATGAACTCAACCGCCAGCTCGCCGGATTGGCGGAGCGGGTGGCGGCGGCGGAAGCCCGCGATGCCAGCGTGGTCGCCGCCGCGCAGGGTGCTGCCGACCGCGCCGAATCAATGCTCACCGTGTTGTTGTTGCGCCGCGCGGTGGAGGATGGCCGCCCGCTCGATGCCCTGCTGCCGGCCACGCGCCGCCTGTTCGAGGAACAATATGCCGACGAGGTGGCGGCGCTGGAGGGGCTGTCGGCCGCGCCGGCGACGCGGACGCAGCTGGCGCGGCAACTGGCCGGGCTTTCGGATGCAGGGCCGGGCGCGACGCGGCCCGATTGGTGGCAGGCTTTCATGCGCCGGGTGGAAACCACCTTCTCTGCCAGCGAAGGGGCTGGCCCGGTGGCGCAGGCGCAAGGCCAGATGGCGCGCGGCAATGTGGCGGCGGCCGCCGCCGCGCTGCGCCGGGCGACCGCGCTGCGCGGCAATACGACTGTGCGCGGCTGGCTGGCGGCGGCCGATCGCCTGCTGGCCGGCGAGGCAGCGCTGGTGGCACTGGAAGCCGCTGCCGCTGCGCCGTTGCCGGCACCGGTAGCTGTCACAGCGCCAACGCGTTGAGCGATACCGCCTCCCCACGCGCCACAAGGGCCTGGGCCCTGGCCCAGGCGGTCCGTGATCCCTATGTGATCCTGATCACCATCTACATCTTCATGCCGTGGTTCGTGCGCGCCGTGGTGGGCGATCCTGTGCAGGGCCAGGCGCTGGTGGCGCAGGGCGGCAAATGGGGCGGCTGGGCGGTGATGCTGTCCATGCCGTTGCTGGGCGCCACGATCGACCGGCTGGGCCCCCGCAAGCCGCTGCTGGCGCCCGTCGTGTTGGCGATGGTGGTGATCACCACCAGCCTGTGGTGGGTGATGCCGGCTGGTCATGACGGGCTGGGCGTGATGTGGGTGATCGGCGCCGGCGCAGTGATGACCTGGCTGTTTTCCGCCCACGAGATGCTGCACAATGCATTGTTGGTGCCGGCGGCCGGCCATGCCGGCGTGGCGCAGGCCAGCGGGCTCGGTTTGGCGGGCGGCAACGCCATGAGCGTGGGGCTGCTGCTGTTCGTGCTGCTGGCCTTTGCGCTGCCGGGATCGGTGGATTGGCCGTTCGTGCCGGCCACGCCGCTGCTGGGCCTTGATCCGGCGTTGGGCGAACCGGCGCGCATCACGGGGCCAATCGTGGGGGCGCTGATGCTGGTGGGCAGCATTCCGTTGTTTCGATCCGTGCCCGACATGCCGCGCACAAGTGCCCGGCCAGGCGCAGCGCTTGTGGGCGGTGCCAACGATCTTTGGCGGCTGGTGCGCGATGTGCGCGGCAATGCGAATCCCCTGCTCTATCTCCTGGCGCGGATGATCTTCACCGATGGCCTCACCGCGATCCTGCTGTTTGGCGGCATCTATGCGGCCGGCACCATGGGCTGGGGCACGTTGCCGATGCTGGGCTATGGCATCGTGCTGAGCTGCGCGGCGGTGGCGGGCGGGCTGCTTGCGCCGCGGCTGGATGGCTGGCTGGGGCCGCGCCTTGCCCTCATGCTGGAACTGCTGTTGCTGATTGTCTTGCAATCGCTGGTGTTGGGCATGGGGCAGGATCGCATCCTGTTCCAGCCGGCCGCGACCACGCCGATGTGGGATGGGCCGATGTTCACCACACTGCCGGAACTGGTGTTTCTGGGCCTGGGTTGCGGCCTCGCCATCACGGTCACCGCGGCCTATGCCTCGTCACGTACCCTGCTCACCCGGCTGGTGCCGCCTGACCGGCTGGGGGCCTTCTTCGGTCTTTATGCCTTGTCGGGTACGGCCACCATGTGGCTGGGGCCGCTGCTTGTGGAACAGGCAACGCGGATTGGCGGCAGCCAGGCGGCGGGTTTCGTGCCGGTGATCGGCCTGCTGGCGGTGGGGTTGGTGCTGCTGCTGTTGGTGCGCGGCGGCGGGAAACTCGCGACCTAGCCTTCGATTTTCTCGCGGGCATAGGTGCCCCACATCTGGCCGCGCAGAATGTAGCCGGATTTGCCATCCTTGCTCACCCGGCACCAGATATCCTCGCACAGGGTGATGTTCACCACCGCGCCCGGTGCGATCCGCCAGGCGATGCGGCTCTTCATGTCGGGCGCGACGTAAAGAAGGCGGGACTGATCCCGCACCATGCCGGTGCGCTGCCCGGTGAGCAGCGCCTTGTTCATCCAGCCGATGGTGCCATCGGGATCGCGCACCTGCCGCCAGATTTCATATTCCTTCAATATCTCCATCGGCAGGCCGGGGCGCTTGTACTCCCACAGGATTGGGAAACGCTCGCCGGGGCCGGAACGCATCATGGCGCTGCCGCCCTTGATCGAGACAAAGCGCGGTTTTGGCAGGTCGGTGGTGCCATCGGCGAATTCGGCGGCGTTCGCGGCGGTTGCGGCGCACGCAATCAACAGGATCAGGGCGGTCTTCATGGGCCTTCCTCTTGACCGTTTGGCCGTTGCCGCGCAAGCCTTGCCACATCGCAGCGAACCTGAATTCGGACCCGTTCATGCCCAACAAGCCCCGCCCCAAGGT
>JAIXPM010000411.1 GCA_027486275.1 Sphingomonadales bacterium
ACCACACGGGTGACGGCGAGGTTCAACCGGCGATCATCCTTGCCCACTTCGAACGGGCTGCCATTGGGCACGATCAACAATTCCGCGCCGGTTTCGGCCAGGCATTCGCACACGTCAGGTGTCCATATGTCCTCGCACACTGGCACGCCGATGCGCACACCGCGCAGGTTCATTGGGCCAGGCAAGGGCCCGGCGCTGAACAGGCGTTTTTCGTCGAACGTGCCGTAATTGGGCAGATCATGCTTGCGGGTGATGCCGGCGATGCGGCCGCCATCGAGCAACAGCATAGCGTTGTAGAGCTTGCCCTCCTCTGCCCACGGCGCGCCGACCAGCAGCGCCGGGCCGCCGTCCGCCGTGGCCTGCGCCAGCCGTTCCACCTGCACCTTCGCCGCTTCGACCAGCGCCGGTTTCAGCACCAGGTCTTCCGGCGGATAGCCGACGATGGACAGTTCGGGGGTGACCAGCAGATCGGCCGCTGGCACCAAGGCGCGCGCGGCCAATATGGCATCGGCATTGCCGGCCAGATCGCCCACGCTGGCGTTCAACTGGGCAAGGGCGATGATGAGCCGATCAGTCATGCGCGCCGCGATACAGCGGATTTGCGCATCAGGCCAGCCGGGTGCGACCCGTAAGCGCCATCGCGGTTTCCAGCTCGGCCCGCAGCAGCTGCAGCACATGCGCCACGCCGGCCTGCCCGCCTGCACCCAGCCCCCACACCCAGGGCCGGCCAATCATCACCGCTGCAGCGCCCAACGAGACATAGCGCAGCACGTCGAGACCGGAGCGGACGCCGCCATCGGCCATGACCGGGATGCAGCCGCCCAGCCGGTCCATGATCGCCGGCAGCGCCCGCGCCGCCGATATCGCGCCATCCAGCTGGCGACCGCCGTGGTTGGACACGACAATGGCATCGGCGCCGTGCTGCACTGCCAGCGCCGCATCCTCCGGGTGGAGAATGCCCTTCACGATCAGCGGCCCCGGCCACAGCGAACGCACCCACGCCAGCCGATCCCAATCGGCGCTGGCATCGAAATTGCGCGCGATCCAGCCAAGATAATCCGAAAGTGGCGCCTTTGCCCCCACCAACCCGGTGAGATTGCCCATCGCAATCGGTCCACCCATCAGCCCCACATCCACCGCCCAGCCCGGCCGCGCTGCCACTTGCGCCGTGCGGTGCAGCCAGCCGGCCAGGCCCGGCGCGCCGGTGAGGCTGGAGCGCACATCGCGATAACGCGCGCCCGGCGTCGGCAGATCGACTGTGAGCACCAGCGCCGGGCAGCCCTGCTCCCGCGCCGTGGCGATCATGGCTTCGTTGGCGGCCTTGTCCTTGGTCAGATACAGCTGGAACCACGGTGCCGCGCCGCCGCCCTGCGTGACTTCCTGCAACGAGCACACCGAAACGGTGGACAGCGCCATCGGGATGCCCGCCGCCTGCGCCGCGCGCCACGCCTGCACCTCACCGCGCCGCGCGTGTAGTCCGCCCAAGCCCACGGGCGCCAGCACCACCGGCATGGAGAGCGCCTGCCCCAGCAGCTTCACCCGCGTTTCGATCTGCGACACATCCACGAGCACGCGCTGATCGAGACGGATACCCGCCAGATCGGCCTCATTGGCCGCCAGCGTCTGCTCCGCGTAGCTGCCGCCATCAGTGTAATCGAACAGGAATCGCGGCACCCGCCGCCGGGATGCTGCACGGTAATCGGCAATGCTGGCCAACTTCACTGCTTGGCCTTCGCAGCCGTCACCTGGTCCTCCACGCTCTTCAGCAGCGCCGGCACGTCGTGCACGATGCCATCACGGATGGTCCAGCGGATGCCACCCTTTACCACCGTCTTTTGGGTCGACTCGTCCAGCCGGGCAAAGCCGGTGCCATAGAGCGTCTTCAGATTGTGCAGCGGGTTTTCCGGCACCACGATCAGATCAGCCCGCATGCCAATGCGGACCAAACCGAAGTCCGGCTCGCGGCCCTTGGGCTCTTCCAGCGTGCGCGCGCCGTTGATGGTGGCAGACTGGATCACTTCCAGCGGCGCAAAGCCGGCTTCGCGCAGCAGTTCCAGCTCCAGGATATAGCCAAAGCCCCAGGTCTGCCAGATAAAGCCGGGGTCGCTGCCCGTCGTCACCCGGCCACCCATATTCTTGTAATCATTCACCAATTGCATGTAACGCGTGTAAAACCGCCGCCATTCATATTCGCGCTCGCTGGTCCAATCGAAGAAATAGCTGCCGTGGTTGTCGCGGTTCGACTCAAAGAAACCGGTCAGGCTCGGCAGTGTGTAGCGGTCGTGCCATTCGGCCCGTTTGGCGCGCATCAGATCGCGGCTGGCGCTGTAGATGTTGAAGGTGGGATCGAACACCACGCCACTGGCCTTTTGGGCCTTCAGATAGTCCACCCACTCCGGCCCGCCGGGTTCGTGGATCTGGTTCCAGATCTCCGCAATGCCGCCGAAACGCTTCTGCTCGTCGTTGAAGTTGTAATCGGCCGGCGTGTCCTGCACGCGGCGGCCGTCCAGAAGGCTTTCAAAATGCCCATAGAAATGCGTGATGCTGCCCAAGCCGGCCGCAGCCGCATCGCGAGCATTGAATTCAGCGATGTTGGGTTGGGACAGGTGGGCGACCGTGCCCAGGCCCAGCTTCTTTGCCTCGGCAATGGCGGCGCGGTCGATCTCCGGCGTCTCGTCACCCCGGTTGAAGAACTTGATGCCATCGATGCCCACGCTCGCCGCCCAGCGCACCCACTCGCGCGCCTTTTCCGGCGTGGTTACCCGCCCGCCCTTCCAGCCGGCGTTCGCACCACTCCCAAGTGTTTGATAAACATAGAGACGCGGCGCAATGATCTCGCCCGCCGCCGCCCGCTTGCGCTCGTCAAAAGCGCGGGACACGTCGCCGCCAAAGAAGGAGACGCCGCGCACCGTCGTCACCCCGTGCGCCAGCCACAGCCGCCAAGCGTAGCTGGGGTCGTCCATCTTGTCGGGGTCGCCGTTGTGGCCGTGCATGTCCACAAATCCGGGCAGCACATACATGCCGGTGGCATCGATTTCGCGGGCGGGGTTCTGCGGCGCGCGACCCGTCTTCATCGGCAGGCCCGGCGTGCCGGCGGCACGAATATCCGTGATTTTTCCGCCATTTATGATAATGTCAGCCGGGCCGTACGGAGGCCCGCCATTGCCGGTGATGATGGTCGCGCCGCGGATCACCAGCGTTTCGTACGGCCCGGCGGCCATCGCGGTGTCGCGCGGCGGGGTGGGCTTCATCTGGGCATTTGCGGTGCTGGCCAGCAGGCCCAGCGCGATCGCGATCAACGTTTTCATGCACTTCCCCCTCTTGGCCTCCAGCATAGACGCAGCCCGGCCCGCCCGCTAGGCTGCTCCTATGGACTGGATTCCTCTCGCCATTGGCTATTTTCTCGGCTCGATCCCGTTCGGGCTGTTGCTCACCCGGATGATCGGCATCGATATCCGGCAGGTGGGCAGCGGCAACATCGGCACCACCAATGTTTTGCGCACCGGAAACAAGGGCTTGGCGGCAGCCACTTTGCTGCTGGACGCTGGCAAAGGGGTGGCGGCGGTGGCCATCGGGCGGTGGTTGGGTGGCGAAATGGGCGGAATCGTGGCCGGCACAGCGGCTTTTGTGGGCCACTGTTTTCCGATCTGGCTGAAGTTCCGCGGCGGCAAGGGCGTCGCCACGATTTTGGGGGTCACGCTCGCCGCCGCCCCGCTCGCCGGCGTGATCGCATTGGCCACTTGGGCCTGCGGCGCCCTGGCCACGCGCTACTCAAGTGTGGGCGGCATGCTCGCCGCCATCGCCTGCCCGATCGCCGTCTGGTTCCTCACCGGCAATCTCGGCTGGGCCACGCACTTGGCCATGCTGGCGGCGCTGCTGATCTTCCAGCACCGGGATAATCTCTCCCGCCTTGCCGCCGGCACCGAATCGAAAATCGGGCAAAAGGCCAGATGAGCCTGCCGGGTGATGCGGGCAAAGGAACGTTCATCGTTCCTGCTGATGCCGTTTCCCGGCTGCGCCTGATCCGCACCGATTCGATTGGCCCGGTCACTTATCGCCAGCTCATCGCCCGCTTTGGCGATGCGCAAACGGCGCTGAAGGCGCTGCCCGATCTCGCCCGGCGCGGCAATCGCCAGCTGTCCCTGCACCCCGAATCCGAAGCCCTCGCCGAACTCGAAACCGCCGCCACATTGGGCGCGCATCTGCTCTTCCTCGGCACCCCGGATTACCCCGCGCTGCTGGCCGGCACGGAAACCGCCCCGCCCGTGCTCTATGCGCGGGGAGACCTCGCCCTGCTCGATCGGCCGGCCGTGGCCATCGTCGGCGCCCGCAACGCCAGCGCGGCGGGCACGCGTTTTGCCCGCCAACTGGCGCTTGATCTGGCAGAGGCGGATTATGTCGTCGTTTCCGGCCTGGCGCGCGGCATCGATGCGGCGGCGCACGCGGCGGCGTTGGAGCGCGGCACCATCGCGGTGGTCGCCGGCGGGGTGGACGTGCCCTATCCGCCCGATCACGCCGATCTGATGGCGCGCATCGTGAGCCAAGGCCTGGTGATCGCCGAACAGCCGCCGGGGATCGAGCCACAGGCCCGCCACTTCCCGCGCCGCAACCGCATCATCGCGGGGCTTTCGGCCGGCACCATCGTGGTGGAAGGCGCGCCCAAATCGGGCAGCCTGATCACGGCGCGCATCGCGGCCGATCTGGGGCGGGAGGTGATGGCCGTGCCCGGCTCCCCGCTCGATCCGCGCGCGCAGGGCTGCAACCTGCTCATCCGCGAGGGCGCCACCCTGATCCAGACCGCGGCCGACGTGCTGGAGGCGCTCTCCACCCTCTCCGGCCAACCCGCGCTGCGCTTCAACGCCGCCGAGCCGCTGCCGCTGCCAGACTTTGGCCCCGCCCTCACGCCCGATCCGGCGGCCCGCGCGGCGCTGCTCGCCCTGCTTTCGCCGGCGCCCGTCCACGTGGATGAACTCATCCGCCTCTCCAGGCTCCCCGCCGCCCAGGTGGCGAGCGTGCTGCTGGACCTGGAACTGGAAGGTGCGCTGACCCGCCACGCCGGCGCGCGGGTTGCGTTGGGGTGAGGGGAATTCGGTTGACGGATTTGTACCCTCGTAAGGCCGTTCCAGTGGTCGCAAGACCGTCCAAGAGCCTGCCGTTGTCTGAGTGCCGGCATCTGCCGGCCTGAATGACCGGTCTTGGCTCGGAAAGAGCGAAAGCCGCCCTTCGGCTTTTCGGCAGACCCCGCTGGCGATGGGTGGACAGCTTAACGTCTGCTTGGGCCTCCGCAGTTTCTTCGCTTAGAACAGGAGCATCGTGTTGATTGAGACGTAGCGCGTCCAGCTGCCCGGTGGGGCATTGGGCGCCT
>JAIXPM010000245.1 GCA_027486275.1 Sphingomonadales bacterium
CAGGATCACCAACCCACCGACATGCTGTTCATCTACACCGGCGGCACCACGGGCCTGCCAAAGGGCGTGATGTGGGATCAGGCAGCGCTGTGGGGTCTGATGAACCCCGGCGTGGAGCTGGCGCAGACCCATGATGTGACGGCGCTCACGGCCGATCTGAAGGCCGGGGTGGGCCGCCGCAGGGCGCTGATCCTGCCGCCGCTGATGCATGGCACCGGGCTGATCGTCGCGTTGGGCACGCTGTGCCGGGGCGGCACGCTGGTCACCCTGCCCGGCGCCAATTTCGATCCAGGCGATGCCACCACCACCTGCGCACGCGAGGGCTGCGATTATGTCGTGATCGTCGGCGATGCCTTTGCCCGCCCGATCCTGAAGGCGCTGGATGCCGGCATTGGCAGCATTGGCACGGTAGAGATCATGATCTCGTCGGGCACTATGTGGTCGCCCGAGGTCAAGGCCGGTCTGCTCGGCCATGCGCCCAACCTGATGATCGTGGATTCCCTCGGCTCTTCCGAAGGCCTTGGCCTCGGCGCCGCCGCCCAGACCAAGGACAATGCCGGCGCACCGACCAAGTTCATGGCCGATGGCAACACGTTGATCATCGGTGATGACATGAAACCGGTGCCGACCGGCACCATGGGCCGCATTGCGCGCGGTGGCCTGATTCCGCGCGGTTACTGGAAAGATCCGGTGAAGAGCGCCGCGACCTTCCCGGAAATCGACGGCAAGCGCTATTCCATCCCCGGCGATTTCGCCATTATCGAGGAAGACGGCAGCTTCACCCTGCTCGGTCGCGGCAGCCAGTGCATCAACACCGGCGGCGAGAAGGTGTTCCCCGAAGAAGTGGAAGAAACGCTGAAAACCCACGCCGCCATCGATGATGCGCTGGTGTTCGGCCTGCCCGATGAAAAATGGGGCCAGTGCGTGACCGCCGTAGTGGAAGCTCATGCCCCGGTGGACGTGGAAGAACTGCGCGCCCACGTGCGCCAGCACCTGGCCGGCTACAAGACGCCCAAGACGGTGCACATTGTGAAAAAGGTGCCCCGCGCGCCCAACGGCAAAGCGGATTATGCCGCGGCCAAGGCGATGGTAACAGGCTGAAACGAAAAAGGGCGGCCCCTGCGGACCGCCCTTTTCACATCAGCTTGATCGGCTGACTTATTTCTTGCCCAGACCAAAGCTGGCGAAACGCTTGTTGAAGCGCGCCACCTGGCCGCCGGCATCGAGCATGCGGCCGCTGCCTCCGGTCCACGCCGGGTGGCTGGTCGGATCGATTTCCAGGTTCATCGTGTCCCCTTCCTTCCCCCAGGTCGTGCGGGTCTGGTAGGTGGTGCCATCGGTCATCTTGACGGTGATGCTGTGGTAGGCGGGATGGATGCCGGACTTCATGATCGTTTCCTTCGGTGCGGACCGGTTCCGACCGGCCCTGGAAAATTGAACGCGCGGCATAGCGGCTTGACCGCCCGATTGCAACAGGCGTAACCCTGCTCCCGAACGGTGCCCGCCTTCGCCGGCGGGAGAATAGGGAAGCCGGTGTGAATCCGGCGCTGTGCCCGCAACTGTAAGCGGCCAGCTGGTGCTTCACATGCCACTGGGCAACCGGGCCACCGGTTTTCTGGGAAGGCGAAGCACCAGCGCCATGAGCCGCAAGCCAGGAGACCTGCCGTTCCGTCCGTGGCCACCCGTGGCTGCTGGCGGTCGCCCCACGCCTGCCGGGACCAGCGGTGCGTGAGATGACAGAGCAGCGCGCCTGCCCTTTCGTTCGAGGTGACTTCATGTCGCTCACCTGTGCCCGGCGTCTGTCCGGGCCGAACGAAAGTCCGTGTCCATGCTTCCGCTCATCGTGCTGGCCAGCCAAGCCGCCATCGCCGCCAGGCCGGCCCCACCCAACAATCAGCCCATCGTCATTCGTGAAACAGCCGCGCCCTTCACTGTTACCGCCAGCCGCAGCACCATCCGCCTCGCTGAAACCGGCATCAGCATCAGCCTGATTGATCTGCCGCAGATCGAGGCATTCAGCCTGCCGCTGGTGAAGGATTATCTCACGCTCATCCCTGGCGTGGCCGTCGCCCAGACCGGGCCGCTTGGCGCACAGACGCAAATCCGGATCCGCGGTGCCGAAGCCAATCACAGCATCAGCTTCATCGATGGCATCGAGATGAACGATCCCGCCTCATCAGGCGAGTTCCGCATCGACACGCTGTTGAGCCATGGCGTCGAGCGCATCGAAGTGCTGCGCGGGCCGCAATCGGCGCTGTGGGGCAGCCAGGCCATCGGCGGTGTGATCAGCATCACCACCCGCGCGCCGGCGCGTGGGGCCGAGCTTTATGGCGAACTGCAGGGTGGCAGCTTGGGCACGGTGCGCGGCGGCATTGGCGGCGGCTGGGCCGGGCAAAGCCTTACGGTCAGCGGGCACGTATCAGGCCTGTCCAGCGACGGCTATGACATTGCCCGCAGCAATGGCGACAAGGATGGTTATGAGAATGTCACCGCCCATGGCCGCATGGAATGGCGAGCGACCCCGCAACTGACGCTGCTGCTGGTCGGCCGGCATCAGGATTCAACGTCGCGTTTCGATGGTTTCGATTATGGTGCCGGGGGGCCGCTGGACGAACCATTGGCCACGCAGAGCCGCCAGAGTGCCGTGCGTGCCGAAGCGGCGCTGGCGCTGCTGGACGGCCAGTGGACGACGCGGGCCAGTTTCATGGGCGTGCGCGCCGACAACATCAATCGCCGCGCCGGTGGCTTCGAAAACCGCAGCGATGGCGAGCGTGACCTGTTCCGCCTGCAGTCCACCGGGCGCATTCAATCGGCGAGTGTGACCCATAATCTGACCGCCGCGCTGGACGTGGAGACGGAGCGCTTCGTCAGCAGCGATGCCAACGCCCAGGCGGCCTCCAACCAGCGCCAGCGCCGCCGCCAGACCAGCCTGGTCGGCGAATATCGGTTGAGCAGCAGCAACGGCCTTTCCGCTGGCGCCGCCGTGCGCCACGACATGAACGACCGTTTTGCCGATGCCACCACCGTGCGCTTCGACGCGATCGCCCCGATCGGCGATTTCCGCCTGCACGCCGCTTTCGGCACCGGGATCGCCGATCCCACCTTCTTCGATCAGTTCGGCTTCTTCCCAGGCTCCTTCCAGGGCAACCCCAATCTGGTGCCGGAACGCAGCCGCAGCATCGAGGCCGGTATCGGTTGGGCCGCGGGCGGCCACAGTTTCGATGTCACCCTGTTCGATGCCAATCTCACCAACGAAATCATCGGCACCTTCAACAGCACCACCTTCATCGCCGGCGTTGCCAACGCCACCGGCCGCAGTACCCG
>JAIXPM010000322.1 GCA_027486275.1 Sphingomonadales bacterium
ATGGGCTTTTCCACTTCGCGCACCCTCAATCACCGCACGTCCGATGGCCAGCCGACCCCAACGCTGACGGCGGCTGAGGACGAATTGATGGGCATCGCGCTGGCGCTGGGCCGGGCCGGCAAGGGTGTGCTGCAGTTCGTCTCCGATTTCGCCGATCCGGTGGCGGAATTCGCCATGATGCGCCGGCTGTGCGAGGCCTCGGGCCGGCCGCTCAGCTTCAGCCTTGCCCAATCGCCGGTCGCGCCTATGGGCTGGCGCAAATTGCTCGACATGCTCGAACAGGCCACAGCCGCGGGGCTGCCGATGAAGGCGCAGGTGGCGGCGCGGCCTGTCGGTGTGCTGCTCGGCCTTGATCTCACCCTCAATCCGTTCAGCCTGCATCCGGATTGGCCCAAGAGCGCCACCCTTGACGAGCAGCGCCGTCTGCTTGCCGACCCGGACTTTGTTGCCCGCCTGATTGCCAACCCGCCGCCGGCCGGCAATGCGCTCGGCACGGCGCTGCTGCACCGCTGGGGCGACATGTATCAGCTGGGTGATCCGCCCAATTATGAACCGCTGCCCGAAACCAGCCTGGCCGCCGAAGCGATGCGGCGCGGCGTGGCCTATGAAGTGGTGGCTGCGGAATGGCTGTGTGCGGGCATGATCTATGTGCCGTTCCTCAATTTCGCCGATGGCGATCTCGATGCCGTTGGCACCATGCTTGCTCACAAGGACACCATCCCCGGCCTGTCCGATGGTGGCGCGCATGTCGGCATGATTTGCGACGGCAGTTTCCCCACCACCCTGATCACCCACTGGGCGCGCGATCGCAGCTATGGCCGGCTGCCGCTGGAATTCCTGATCAAGCGCCAGGCGCACGACACGGCACGGGCGCTGGGCCTGACCGATCGCGGCCTGCTGCGCCCCGGCCTGCGGGCAGATGTGAACCTCATCGATCTTGATCGGCTCGCCCTGCTGCCGCCGGATGTGGCGCATGATCTGCCCGCCGGGGGGCGCCGCCTGGTGCAGCGTGCCCGCGGGATCCGGGCAACGCTGGTCGCCGGCCAGATCACCTACCGCGATGGCGAAGCCACCGGCGCGCTGCCCGGCCGGCTGCTGCGCGGCAGCACAAGTGGCTGAAAAGGCCGCGACTCGGCGCGTCCAACACGCCATTCATCGAAGTTTCGCTTGACCGGCCGTCTCTGTTGGCAATGGATGATTGCCACACACAGAGGTCAATATGTCGATCAAACCCGTTAAGACCGCCGTTTTTCCGGTGGGCGGCCAAGGCACGCGCTTCCTGCCGGCCACCAAGGCCATGCCCAAGGAAATGCTCCCCGTCGTCGACAAGCCACTGCTGCAATATGCGGTGGATGAAGCGCTGGCCGCCGGCATCGAGCGGCTGGTTTTCGTGACGGCGCGCGGCAAGGGCGCGCTGGAGGATTATTTCGATATCGCCCGCGAGCTGGTCGACAGTTTGAAGGCCAAGGGCAAGACGGCGGAACTCACCATCCTGGAAGCCACCCAGATCGAGCCAGGCCGCATGGTCTTCGTGCGCCAGCAGGAACCTGCAGGCCTTGGTCATGCCGTGTGGTGCGCCCGGCACGTGGTGGGCCGAGAGGCCTTCGCCGTGCTGCTGCCCGATGAACTGCTGTGGAACCCCGCCAACCCGGCGCTGAAGGAAATGCACGAGGCTTATCTGCAGTTGGGCGGCAATATCATTTCCGTTCTGGAAGTGCCGGACGAACATACACATCGCTACGGCATCGTCTCGCCCGGCGCAGTCGATGGACTGATCACCGAGGTGAAGGGCCTGGTGGAAAAGCCCACGCAGGGCACCGCCCCGTCACGGCTTGCCGCCATCGGCCGCTATATTTTGCAGCCCGAGGTGATCGACGTGCTTGCTGCCGGCAAGCGCGGGGCCGGCAACGAGATCCAGTTGACCGATGCGATGGCCGAAATGATTGGCCAGCAGCCGTTTCACGCCCTCACCTTCACAGGCACCCGCTTTGATTGCGGCGACAAGGCCGGGCATGTGACGGCCAACATTGCGCTGGCGCTGGAGCGCGAGGATGTTGGCCCGGCTGTGCGCGAATGGCTGCGCGACCACCAGTTCTGAAAAATCAGGGCAGGGCAACCACCCGCAACGCCCGAATTTGCCGCATGGAACGGGCAGCGCGCACTTCACCGGGCACCACGAGGCGCAGCGGGCCATCGGCTGCGCTCAGCGCCTTGCCATCGCAGGCGTTGGCCACCAGCACCTTGTGGTTGCCCAGCTTGGGATCAAGTTCGGCCAAGCTGAAGGCAACGCGATAGCCATCGGCAGCTTCGGCGACGATTATCGTCGTCAGCGCCGGGCCGCGCAGCGCTTCGCCCGCTGGCAGGCCGGCAGCGACGGCCAGATCGGTCAACCAGACGCCGGTGCAGGCGTGGGTCTGCCCGTGCGCTGTCAGGGTCGCGCTCGCTGCCGGCAGCTTGGCCAACGTCGCAGCGTCAACTGGCAGGCTGGTGGGCAAAGCGGCGCTTGCGGCGAGCAGGGCAAGGGCGGCGGCGATCATGCAATGTCTTTCGGCTGTGACAGTTACGCCACGATAGCGCCGCCTGTGGCATCCGCAACATTGACGGGCGGCGGATTCGCGATAGGGGACGGCGGATGACCAACGCTGATGCCCCGTTCGATCCCCGCCTGCTGCGCGATGCCTTTGGCTGCTTCGCCACCGGCGTCACCGTGATCACCAGCCAATCATTGTCGGGCGAACGGGTGGGGCTCACCGCCAACAGCTTCACCTCGCTCAGCCTTGATCCGCCGCTGTTGCTGTTCTGCCCGGCCAATGGCGCTTCGGCGCTGCCGGTGCTGCGCGAATCGGGTCGCTTTGCCATCAACATCCTTGATCTGGACGGCCAGGCCGTTGCCGATCGCTTCACCAAGAAGGGCATCGACCGCTTTGCCGAACATGACTGGCAGGATTGGGATGGCGTGCCGGTGCTGGCCAGCGCCAAGGCTGCCTTTGCCTGCAC
>JAIXPM010000355.1 GCA_027486275.1 Sphingomonadales bacterium
CGAGGGCAGATGATCCGCCTCACCATCTCCACCCCGGCTGGGCCGGTATCAGCATTGCAGGCGGGCGCTGGTCCACGCCTGCACTTCGCCCACGCCACCGGCATGAACGCGCAGCTTTACGAGGCCGTGCTGGCCCCGCTGGCGGATCGCTTTGCCATTACCATCAGCGATGCGCGCGGGCATGGCCACACTGGCCTGGACCGGGATCCGGGGCACCTCAAGAGCTGGGATGACTTCGCGCTCGATCTCACGCACCTGCTGGATGTGATCGACAGCGGCAGCGCCTGGATTCTGGCGGGCCATTCCATGGGTGCGACCGTATCGCTGCTGGCCGCATGCCTGCGCCCTGATCGTGTCGCGGGGCTGGTGCTGCTCGATCCACCCATGCTGCCGTTCGATGTGGCGCGGGAGGTGCGGGCGGGCGCCATCATTCCCAATCCGATGGCCGATCAGGCGGCCCGGCGGCGCGGGATGTTCCCCAGCCGCGCCGATGCCCGCGCGGCGTACCATGGCCGCGGCGTGTTCAAGACGTGGAGCGATGCCGATCTTGATGCCTATCTGGCCGGCGGATTGCTGGAGACAGATGAAGGCGTGGAACTGGCCTGCGCCCCGGCATTTGAATCGGCAACTTTCCGCGCCGTGTCGCCTAATGTCGAACCGGCGCTGGGTGCCGTGCGCTGCCCGTTCGTCCTGCTGGCCGGAGAGCATGGATCAACCGTGCGCGATGTCGAACTGGCGGCGTTTGCGGCGCACCCACACTGCATCAGTGCCGAGCGCATCCCCGGCACCACCCACTTCCTGCCGCTGGAGCGCCCCGAACGGGTATGCGCCGCAATCGAGCGGGTTACGGCTGCTTCTTCTGCGGAACGGTGAAGCGGCCGGTCACGCGGCCGCCGGGGTTGCTGGCGGTGCGCGCGTCGAAGCTGGTGGTGCGGGTGGCGAGATTCCACACCACGCGGGCGCCTTCGAGATGATCAGTGCCACGATCCAGCTTCACATTGCCGATCAGCGTCACCAGCTTGCGATTGACGTCGTACACGCCGCTGTTTGACGTGGCACGCATCGTGTCCTGCCGCAGCCGCACGCTGCCCAGCGCGTCCAGCCGCTGCACCTGCGGGCTGCCGGCATTGTCCTTGCTATAGGTGATGCGCACGCGATCGGCGTTCAGCGTCATGCTGCCCTGGCTGATCACCACGGCGCCAGAGAAGATCGCTTCATTGGCATCATCGGCAATATCGATGCGGCCGGCATCGACATCGATGGGGGCGTTGCTGTCAAAGCGTTGGGCCGCAGCCGGGCTGGCGGCGAGCAGGGCAATAACGATCAGGGCGCGCATATTCATCCTCTGCCGCCGCGCTGGTTGATGCGCAAGTGGACATTGCCGATCAGGCTCATCCGATTGCCGGCCAGATCGCCGGTCATGCGGTTGCTGCGGAATGTGCCCATCGGCAGCCGGCCGGAAACCGGCGCATCGGTTTTCACGGTGCGGCGCTTCAGATCGATGGCGACAGTTTCGGCATCCAGCGTGTAGCCGCCATCGGATCGCAGCTTCACCGGGCCGGCGACTTCCAGCCGATCTTCATCCAGGAAATAGCGGCCCGACGGCGCGGAAACCGTGGCCGGGCCATCTTTGCCCTCCAGCCGGGCGGCGAGTGTGGTGAGCACCACCACCGGTTCGGCGCTGGTGCGCTGAACGGCGCTGCCGGCCGAGATGGAGAAGGCCTCGCCGGCGGCGGTCTTGCCGCGATATTCGGCGCGGTTAACCCGCAGCCGTTCGCGCGCCACCGC
Source organism: Sphingomonadales bacterium (assembly GCA_027486275.1). The sequence continues at coordinate 1,789 of JAIXPM010000355.1, forward strand.
CACCTGATCCTTGGCCAGCAGGAAGGAGAATTCCTGCACGCCGATCAGTGGCCAGATCAGGATGGTCATGCCGATCAGGAAGGCCGACGCCGGCAAGGCCCATTTCAGCACGGTCATGCGCCGATCATGCGCGCTGCCCGGCAGCGCGGCCTGTTGGCGCCGTGAAAGTGCCGGGGGCGAAAGCGGGCGGCTGATCGGGACAGGCGTGGTGGCCACGGTGGTTCAGGCTTTCGACAAGCGGCTCACAGGTGGGCGAAGATATCCTGTTCGGCCCAGCCGACCAGATCGAGTTCGGCGCGGGTGGCGAGGAAATCGAAACAGGCCTGTGCAATGTGGGTGCGGCCTTCGCGGGCGAGGCGGCGTTCCAGTACTTCATGGGCGCGGTGCAGGTAACGCACGTCGCTGGCGGCATATTCCTTCTGCGCATCCGAAAGCTCGGCGGCGCCCCAGTCGCTGGACTGCTGCTGCTTGGAGATTTCCACCCCCAGCGTTTCCTTCAGCAGATCCTTCAGACCATGGCGATCCGTGTAGGTGCGCACCAGTTTCGAAGCGATCTTGGTGCAGAACACCGGCGTGGCCCACACGCCGAGGAACTGGTGGATCACCGCGACGTCAAACCGGGCGAAGTGCATCAGTTTCAGGCGTTCCGGATCGGCCAGAACGGCCTTCAGATTGGGCGCGTCATAGTGGCCGGGAGCAAAGCGCACGAGATGTTCATCGCCGTGGCCATCGCTGATCTGCAGCAGGCACAACCGGTCGCGGTGCGGGTTGAGGCCCATGGTCTCGCTGTCCACGGCCACCGGGCCGGGCGCGAGGATGCCGGCGGGAAGATCACCTTCGTGAAGATATACGGTCATGGCCTGTGCGTTAGCAGGGTGAAGCCATGCTGTCATCCGCCGTGACCTGATTCGGGAGGGGCATTCGAAGGCGCACAAGGGCGGCGGTGAACGCTTCGTCCCGCTTGCGCCTACGGCCTGTCCCGGTGGCGGCCAGGCTGAAAGCTGAGGTTCATGTTGGCGGCGCAAGTTGCCGTCACTGGCCGGCACCACTGCCCCCCGAAAGCGGTGCCGGCCAGACCAGTCAACAGGGGCGGGGCAACGACAGACTGTAACAACGTCAAGGAGTTGCAAAATGAAAACCGCTCATGGCCTGATGCTGGCCCCCTTGCTGCTTGCGCTTGCCGGGCCGGCCCTGGCCCAACCGCGCAAACCGCCGCCAGCGCCAGAAACCCCAACCGACAGCACGGCGCCAGTGCCGCCGGCCCCGCCCGCGCCGCCCGCACCGCCTGCGCCGCCCGCACCGCCTGCGCCGCCCGCACCGCCGCCGGAACCGCCGCGCAGTTGAGTTGGGGAGCCGCCGGCCGGTGCCCCCACCGGCCGGTGGCCAATCCCGCAGCCGCGTGGCAGACAGGCGCCATGGTGACGCCGGCCGATCTGCCCGAAATCAAGGCACTGCTGATTGCGGCGGCGCGGGCCGGGCGCGATCTGTCTTATTCCGAAATGCTGCTGGCGCTGGGCTACCGCTTCTCGCGCCCCAAGATGCGCAGCCTTTGCCGGCTGCTTGATGCCATTGACGAGGCTGGCCGCGCCGCAGCTGAGCCCGAACTGGCGGTGCTGGTGGTGCGCGAATCCGATCGGCTGCCGGGCCAGGGCTGGTGGGTTGGCCGCCGTGACGCGCCCGCCGATTGGACCGGGCCAGCCGCCCGCGCCTTCGTGTCCGAAAAGCAGCGGGCGGCCTTTGCCTGGTGGCAGGATCGTTAAGCCTTATTGCGGCCGTTCATTCCTGCCGTTGCCTGAACGTGGGCCGTTGCCGCGCGTCTGCTGGCCGCCGTCACCACGGCCCCGCCAGCTGCCGTCATTGCCCCGATCATTACCCCGTTCTGGCCGGCCACCGTCAGAGCGGGGTTGCGGCTGAGGTTGCGGCTGCGGGCGGTACTGCGGCTGGGCTTGCGCCTGCTGCTGCGGTGCCTGCCAATTGCCGCGTGGTGGCGGCGTCATGCCGCCGACAACGCGATCGGACACACCGGCTTGCCCAGCCCGGCCCTGCCAGCCGCCACCGGGAACACCGCCGCCATTGGGATTGACATCGGCACGGCGAGGCGGTCGGTTGCCGTTCCAACCACCAACCGGCGGCTGGCCGGTGCCATTGTTCCAGCTGCCCGGCTGCCCGTCGCCGCGCTGGCCCCGATTGGAACCGCTGTTCCAGCCGCGATTGCCATCGGTTGGCGGCGCGTTGTTGTTCCAGTTGCCGTTCCGGCGTGGCGGTTGGCCGGTCATGTCGCGGCCGATGCGATCACCCACGCTGCCGGGCTGACCGCGACGCGGCTGATCCCAGCCGCGGTTGTTGTCCCAGCGGCCATCGTTGCGGTTCCAGCCGCGATTGTTGTTCCAGTTCTGGTTGCCGCGGTTCTGGTAGGCCCAGTTCTGGCCACCATAGCCGCGGTTTGGCG
>JAIXPM010000126.1 GCA_027486275.1 Sphingomonadales bacterium
GCGGGGAAAACGGCTTGGTCATGTAATCGTCCGCACCGGTTTCGAGGCCGCGGATGCGATCCGCCTCGTCACCGCGGGCGGTAAGCATGACGATCGGCAAGTTGGCGGTGGCCGGTGCGCGGCGCAGTCGGCGGCAAACCTCGATCCCCGAAAGATTGGCGATCATCCAGTCGAGGATAACCAGATCGGGCTTTTCCTCTTCGGCCAGGGTCAACGCTTCCTCACCGTCTCCGGTGCGGACCACGTCAAAGCCTTCCTTTTCAAGATTATAGGTCACCAGCTCAACAAGGCTGGCGTCATCTTCAACAAGCAGGATCTTGGCGCGCATGGGGCGATCTCCTGGGGGTTATTCGGGGCTGTAAACTGTTGACGTGAAATCATTCTTCGGCCGCTCGGCCGGGCGCTGGCCGGTAACGGAGTAATAGACCATCTCCGCCACTGAGGTGGCGTGATCGCCGATCCGCTCCAGATTCTTGGCGACGAACAACAGATGGGTGGACGGCGTGATGTAGTGCGGATTTTCCATCATGAACGTGAGCAGCGCGCGGAACAGCGAGTTGTAATATTCGTCCACCTGCTGATCACGCTGCAGCAGCGCCAGCGCCTTGACCGGATCACGATCGACGAAGGCATCGAGCGTGTCGCGGATGATTTCTACCACCAACCGGGCCATTTCCGGGATGATCACCGCTGGGCCAACCGGTTGCGACTGGGCAATAACCGCAGACCGCTTGGCGATATTCTTGGCGTAATCACCGATGCGTTCCAGTACGCCGGCAATCTTCAGCGCCGACACGATCTCACGCAGATCATCGGCCAGCGGGGCGCGCAGCGCGATGATGCGGACCGCCAGCGCCTCGGCCTCGGCTTCCAGCGCATCGAGGCGCTTGTCATTCTCGATGATGATTTGCGCCGCTTCGGCATTGCGGCTCATCAGCGCGTCCACACTTTCAGCGATCTGGGATTCGCACAGGCCGCCCATGCGGGTGATCACCGCGCGCAACTGGGCGATATCCTCGTCGAAGCTCTTGACAGTGTGGGCGGCGAATTCTGCCATGGGTCTTGCCTTTCAGGGGCGGCTGATCGGGGGCGGATCAGCCGTAACGGCCGGTGATATAGTCCTTGGTGCGGGTCGCTTTCGGGTTGGTGAAGATCGATGACGTGTCATCATACTCCACCAGCGTGCCAAGATGGAAAAAAGCCGTCTTCTGGGAGACGCGGGCCGCCTGCTGCATGTTATGAGTGACGATGACGATCGCATAGCGGCCGCGCAGTTCGTCGATCAGTTCCTCGATGCGCGCCGTGGCGATAGGATCGAGCGCCGAACAGGGCTCGTCCATCAGGATCACTTCGGGATCAACCGCGATGGCGCGCGCGATGCACAGGCGCTGCTGCTGCCCGCCCGACATGGCGGTGCCGCTTTCGTTCAGGCGATCCTTGGCTTCGTCCCACAGGCCGGCGCGCTTGAGAGCGCTTTCCACGATCTCGTCCATGTCGGCCTTCGAACGCGCCAGGCCATGCAGGCGCGGGCCATAGGCAACGTTTTCATAGATCGACTTGGGGAACGGGTTGGGCTTCTGGAACACCATGCCGACGCGGGCCCGCAGCTGCACCACGTCCATGCCGCTGGCATAGACATCCTGGCCATCCAGCTCGATGCGGCCTTCCACGCGGGCGCCGTCCACCGTGTCGTTCATGCGGTTGAGGCAGCGCAGGAAGGTGGACTTGCCGCAGCCCGAAGGCCCGATGAACGCGGTCACATATTCGGCAGACACGTCGATGGACACATTCTTGATAGCCTGTTTCTGGCCATAGAACACGTTGACGTCACGTGCCGTCATCTTGGGGACGGTGTTGTGACCAATGGCAGGGTTCTGGTTCACCAGCGCCTCTCGAAACGGTTGCGAAGATAGATGGCCAGGCTGTTCATGGCGATCAGCACCAGCATCAGCACCATGATGGCAGCCGAGGTTTTCTCGACAAAGCCGCGCTGCACATCGTCCGACCACAAGAACACCTGCATCGGCAGCACCGTGGCCGGCGCGGTGAAGCCTTGCGGCACATCGGTGACGAAGGCACGCATGCCGATCAGCAGCAGCGGCGCGGTTTCGCCCAGCGCGCGGGCAATGCCGATGATGGTGCCGGTCATGATGCCGGGCAGCGCCAGCGGCAGCACATGGTGGAACACCACCTGGATCGGCGAGGCACCAATGCCCAGCGCGGCATCGCGGATCGACGGCGGGACCGCCTTGATGGCGACGCGCGACGCGATCACGATCACCGGCATGATCATCAGCGCCAGCGTGATGCCGCCCACCAGCGGCGCCGATCGCGGCATGCCGGCAAAATTGAGGAAGAAGGCAAGGCCCAGCAGGCCGAAGATGATCGACGGCACGGCGGCGAGATTGTTGATCGACAACTCGATGATGTCGGCCAACCGGCCCTTGGGCGCGAATTCTTCCAGCCACACCGCCGAAAACACCCCCAACGGGAAGGCGATGGCGATGGTGACGAACAAGGTGAACAGCGATCCCAGCGCCGCGCCGCCGATGCCGGCCAGTTCCGGTTCGGGGGAATCGGCGCCAAACAGGAAGGTGGTGTTGATGCCGGTGCGCAGCCGGCCCTGACCGTCAAGCCAGCGCCAATCGGAGACTTCACGATCCGTTACGCC
>JAIXPM010000418.1 GCA_027486275.1 Sphingomonadales bacterium
AATGGCACCTCGGTGCAGGCGGCGATCACCACGTCCGCCCCGGCTGCCGCCAACCGTGCCGCTTCGCCGGCCAGCGCCGCGCGAACATCGTGGCTGCGATCCCCGGCCTTGATGGCATTCACCGCCGGCTGCACCACGGCCAGATCGCCCGCCAGCACCGGCACCGGGCTGGCACGCCCATACAGATCAAGTGCCAGCGTTGCGCCAACGCCCAGCACACCGATGCAGCGCGGCTGGTGCGCCATCGCCTCGGCGACGGCGGCATCAATCATCGAGACAAACGGCGCTGCGGTAATCGCATCGGCCCAGCCGTGCGCGGCATTGCACGGCATGGCCAGCACTTGCGCCCCCTGCGCCACCAGGGCCGTGCCCATGGCGGCCAGCGCCGGGCCGGGAGAATCCGCCCCATGCAGCGCGGCGGCGTTACGATCGGGCACATGCGGGTTGCTGTCCACCAGCACGCGCGGGTGATCGGTATCGCTGGCGGCATTCACGCCTGCCACCAGCCGGTTCAGGAAATCGGCGGTGGCCGCCGGCCCCATGCCGCCGATCACGCCGATTGTCCGATAGTGGGTCATTGATTGAAGGCAGGATCGCGCAGCACGCCGGCAAAGGCCGACAGCGACGGCGAGCCGCCGGTGTGCAGGAACAGCACCCGCTCACCCTTGAAAGCGCCCTGCCGCGCCAGCGCGATCATGCCGGCCATCGCCTTGCCGCTGTATACTGGATCGAGCAATATGCCCTCCTTCGCTGCCAGCAGCCGCACCGCTTCCACCATTTCCGGCGTCGGCAGCGAGTAACCAGGGCCAACCCAATCCGCCAGCGCCACGATGCCTGCGGCCACCGGCTGCGGCGTGCCCATCAGATCGGCAGTCGCCTGCGCCAGCTTCAGCACATTGGCTTCCTGTTCGGCGCGCGGCCGGCGCACGTTGATGCCAGTGACGGGGATACCGGCATTGAGCGCCACCAGGCCAGCGATCAGGCCTGAATGGGTGCCAGCACTGCCCGATGCGACCACGATGCGATCGAAGGCGATGCCTTCATCAAACGCTTGCGCCAAGATTTCCTGCGCACACGCGGCATAGCCCAGCGCGCCCAGCGGCGAGGAGCCGCCGCCCACGATGATATAGGGATGCCCGCCCGCCGCCTTCACGGCGGCAGCTTCCACGGCCATTTCCTCGGCCAGGTCGGCCCCGGCCTTGACCATGCGCACCGATGCGGCACCCATCAGATCGAACAGCAGATTGTTGCCCAGCGCGTCGGGGCTGAAACTGCCCGGCACCCGCTCCTCGATCACCAGCCGGCAATCCAGGCCCTCCTTGGCGGCGGCGGCCAGCGTGAGCCGGCAATGGTTGGACTGCGGCGCACCCACGGTGATCAGCGTGTCGGCACCCTTGGCCAGCGCATCGGCGATCAGGAACTCCAGTTTGCGCGTCTTGTTGCCGCCGCCGGCAAGACCGAGCAGATCGTCACGCTTGATCCAGATCTCCGCGCCGCCAATGGCGGCCGAAAGCCGTGGCAGCGGCTCCAGCGGGGTGAAACCGGGGGTGTAACGGCGACGGGGGAAGCGGGCGAGGTTCATGGTCGCAGCCCATGGCCGATGTTCCCCGCCATGGGAAGTCCTGATCTGCGCGAGCGGTAAGAATGGTGCCCGGGGGCGGATTTGAACCACCGACACGGGGATTTTCAATCCCCTGCTCTACCCCTGAGCTACCCGGGCCCACATTTGTCACAGCGGCTGGGTAAACCGCGTGGGAGGCGGCCGTTTAGCCAGCCTCGTCGTCGTTGTCCAGCGCAGAGATGTCAGAAAGTTCGTCCGCCTCGCTTCCCGCCGGCAGCACATAGCGATCGGACAGCCAGGCGTTGAGGTCGCGGCTGCGGCAGCCTTCGGAACAGAAGGGGCGGAAGGCCGGCGCCGCGGGGGCCTTGCGGCAATAAACACACGGGCGCGGGCGCGAATCAGGCGGGTTGGACATGGCCCCTCCCTGCCCCATCGCGGGCCTGCAGCGCCAGTGTCCCGCCGGTCAGACGCACGCAGTCCGCAATGAGGGCCGGGTGCGCGGCCAGCCAATCGATTACGCTGGCTTGGGCCTCGATCTGCACCGGGCCAACCAGGCGCTGCGCGCGGCGCAGCAGTTCCAAGGCGGCAAAGCCTGGCTGCCGCACGGCCTCGATCAGGCTCAACTGCCGGCGCGGGCGGATGATCTGCACCAGGCCAAAGCCGTTCATCGCAGTCCTTTCAAACGGCGGAGGCAGGGTTTCGGCCAGGATGGTATCCACAACGGCGCGCGGGGCACGGCCGCCAAGCGAAGGGAAATCCACCACCACCGGGCCACCGATGCCATGCCGGCGAATCAAGGCCGCAACGGCGCGGGCCGCCGCTTCGGCCAACCGCGCCAGATCGCCTGTCCCATCCACATCGATCACCAGCATCGCCGGCGTGGGTGCCACCAGCAGCCGGCCGCCGGGGAACTCGACACGGCCCGACAGCGCCTCTTCCACCACCGCATCCCAGCCCGAATCGGCCAGCACGTCCGGACCATGCGCCGGCACCGGCGTCACGGCATGGCCAGCTGTCGCCAGCCGCGTCGCCAGATCGGGCGCTGGGCGCGCCGGGCCATCGTGCGCCACCACCCGCGCCTGCTTGTCACGCACACCATCGGGGCGGCCTGCGCGCAGCACTTCCACCAGACGGGTCTGCCCCTCGGGCCAATCGGCCGGCACCGGCGCCAATTGCGCTTCGGCACCGGCCAGTACCACCACGCCCTGCCGGCGATCGGCCAGCCGCGCCGGCGCGATCAGGCCCACCGGCAGCGGATCGTCAGCGCGCGCGATGTGAGCCTCCACCACCGTATCACCATCCAGCACCAGCGCGCGCGTGGCGCCGGGCGCGGCCTCCACCAGCGCGATCATGCGCGCCAGCCGGCCGCCGTCAGCAGCAGCCGCGTCTCGTTGAGCGGCAGGCCAACCACGCCGGAGAAACTACCATCCAACGCCCGCACATAGGCTTCAGCGGCGCCCTGGATGGCATAGCCGCCTGCCTTGCCCTGCCAGTCGCCGCGCCCGATCAGCCAGTCCACGTCGGCGGGCTGGAGGCGCTGGAAAGTGACGATGGATTCGCTCAGCCGTTCGCGCAGGCGGCCATCCGCATCCACCAGCGCCACGGCCGTCAGCACGCGATGACGACGGCCGGAAAGCAGCGCCAGGCACGTCCGCGCCGTCGCTTCATCCTCGGCCTTGGGCAGGATGCGGCGGCCAGCGGCGACCACCGTATCAGCGGCCAGCACGATGGCGTCGGGATGGCGACTGGCGACCAACATGGCCTTTTCGCGCGCCAGCCGTTCGGCATGGGGGCGGGGCTGCTCACCGGGCTGCACGGCTTCGTCCAGATCGGCCGGATCGACCGCATCGGGCACCAGCCCCAACCTTGCCAGCAGATCGAGCCGGCGCGGGCTGGCCGAAGCGAGAACCAGCCGCATGGCCGCGCTCAATCCTCCGGCGCGATGGTGACGGTGATGCCGTCCAGCGCCGGGGTGAAGGCGATCTGG
>JAIXPM010000061.1 GCA_027486275.1 Sphingomonadales bacterium
AATTTGGTGCCGTCGGCCGACAGGCTGAACTGTTGCGCCTTGTCGAACAAGGTCTCGGTTTTCTTGCCTTCCAGTTGCCAGCGCAGCAGCGTCGCGCCGGGGCGTTCATCGGCATCCACATCGAGCGGTTCGTTGGCACGCAGCAGCCAGAGCACGCCGCCCTTGCCCGCCACCAGATTGCGATAATCCGCCACCGGAAGCGGCAATGCCGTCAGCCGCCGGCCAATTGCCGGCAGCGAAAGGCCAGCAATGTCCACCCGAATGGGCGTGATTGCGGGCGCGGCAGGCTTTTTCGGATCGGCCTTCTTGTCGGGCGCAGCGGCGGCGGGCGGCGCTTTCTCGTCCCCCAATTCTGGCGCCAGCGGCGATGGCGTGGCTTCGGCAAGGGCCAGCGCCCACACGCTCATGGTGGGCTGATAGACATCAGAGGACATGTCGAGCGGGTAGATGGTGCCGCCAGCGTTATTGGAACTGAGGAAATACAGATACTTGCCGTCGCGATCGAAGCTGGGATCGCTGGCCATCGCCATCGCATCGGTGATCTGTGTGGCTTTGCCGGTGGCCACGTCGTGCAGCATCAGCACCGGGAAGTGATTGCCGGAAACCCGTGCATAAACAAGCCATTGGCCATCAGGCGACCAGGCCATGCCGCGCGCCGCGGTGGCAAAGCCGCCAAACTCATCAGGCGGCCCAGCGGCGGTGAGTTTGCCCGTCGCCAGGTTGAGAACCCACGTGTTCAAGCGATTGTCTTTAAAGGCAATATGCTTGCCATCCGGCGCCCACAGCAGATCGGAATAATAGGCCGGCTCAGCCGCAAGGGCGTATTTCTTCACCGCCTTGCCGGCCCCCTGCTGGGACGCGACATGCAAGGCATAAAGCCCTGATTCATCGGAGAAATAGGCGATGGACTGGCCATCCGGGCTCCACACCGGGCTGCGCTCCATGGTACCGGGGGTGGCGGTGATGGTGCGGATCATGCCTTCCTTCACCGGCACCGTAATGATCTCGCCATGGGCCTCTACCGCCGCCCTGATGCCGGTGGGGGAGATGGCGACGTCGCGCACTTCGGAGGCCACACTGGCCACGCGCGGACGCACATCGGGCATGTCGCCATCCAGATCGATGGAAACGGCCACGGGTTCGGCGCCGGGGGTCAGCGTGAAGATCGTACCAAGTCGATCAAAAACCAGCTGTTTTCCATCGGTGGAAAGGCTGCGGATATCGGAACCGCGGTTCTGCCAGACCAGCGACGCCTGCCCGCTCGCCGGATCAAAGCGATAGACGCTGACCGGCCCCTTGCGGCCCGACAGGAAATAAACCTGGCCGCCGAGCCACACCGGGGAGAAATCCGCGCCGCCTTCACTCGGCACCTTGGTGGTTTTCAGGCCATCCAACTGCGTGATCCACACCGCGCCCGTAAGCCCGCCGCGATAATTGCCCCAGGCGGTGTAGCGGGTGTGGTTGAAGGAAAAGCCCTGTTCCTGTGGGGTATAGGCAATGGATTTGCCATCGGGGGACATCATCCCCGCCGACCCCATCGGCAGCGGCAGCACGCTGGCGGCACCGCCGCCTGCCGAGACGTGCCACAGGCGTGTGTAGCGGCTGGCGGAGTCGCGGTTGGAGCGGAAGATCACGCGGGCGCCGTCGGGCGTCCAACCCACGGCATTGTCTGCCGCCGGGTGGAAGGTCAGCCGCTTCGGCACGCCGCCGGCAACGGGGACGGTGAACACATCGGTGTTGCCGTCATATTCGCCGGTGAAGGCGATGGTCTGGCCATCGGGCGAGAAGCTGGGCGCCTGTTCGATCCCGGTGCCGGTGGTGAGCCGCACGGCCTTGCCGCCACCACGCGGCGCGACCCAGACATCACCGCCCGAAAGAAAGGCGAGGTGCGTCGCGCTGAGCACCGGCGATTGCAGCAGCCGCGCCGGGCTGGCCGCCTGCGCCGACGTTGCCAGCCCCAAAGCCAGCATGCCAACACCCATCCAGCGCTGCCTGTTCATCGCGAAATCCCCCAAATAATTGATTGGCGCGAAACGTGGCAGCCTGTGTTGCGTGCGTCAATCACTCCCACCACGGGACGCCGGGCGGCAGATCGGCACTGGCCTTGCCGGGGAAGCAGGGCGCGCGCTTTTCAAGGAAAGCCGCCACGCCTTCCTTAACATCGGGCCCGCCGCCCAGGGCGATGTTCCACGCTGCATCCACCGCCAACGCGTCTTCCGGCCCGGCGGTACTGCCCAGCCGCCACAGCATGGCGCGGGCCAGCGCAATGGCGACGGGCGCGGTGCCGTCACTGAATTCCGCGGCGATGGCGCGGGCGCGGGGCAGCAACTGATCCGGCGGCACCACCTCGCTCACCAGCCCGCCCGCCAGTGCTTCGGCGGCGTCGAACACCCGCCCTGACAGGCACCAGCGCAGCGCCTGCGGCAGGCCGACCAAGCGCGGCAGGAACCAGGCGCTGCCCGCTTCCGGCACCAAGCCGCGCCGGGCAAAGACGAAACCGATGCGGGCGCCTTCCGCCGCGATGCGCACGTCGCATGGTAGGGTGAGCGTGATGCCGACGCCCACCGCCGGGCCGTTGATGGCGGCGATGATGGGTTTCTTCGATTCGAACAGGGCGTGGATAAAGCTGTCCTGCTTGCCGCGTCGCTCCTCACGCTCCCCGAAATTACTGGCGCCGTCGCCCGCCATGTCAAAGCTTTCGGCGCCGGCCGATACGTCCGCCCCGGCGCAAAAGGCGCGGCCGGCCCCAGTGATGATGATGGCGCGAATGGCATCATCCTCGCTGGCCGCGCGTACCGCCCGGGCCAGCGCCCGGCCCATCGCATCGGTATAGGCGTTGAGTTTTTCCGGCCGGTCGAGCGTGATGATCATCACCCCGGCTTCGTTGCTGACAGTCAGCCCATCTTGCGCCATCATCGCCTCCCTTG
>JAIXPM010000252.1 GCA_027486275.1 Sphingomonadales bacterium
GTCTGGCTCGCAGCCCCGGCCGAGATCACGCCCGCCGGCGTGGTGGCGCAGGGCATGCGGCTTGGCCAGCCAGGCCCCGATGGCCGCCGCAGCCCGGAACCGGATGCCGATAATCGCTTCACCCTCAAGGCCGATCTGGTGATCAAGGCGCTGGGTTTCGATGCCGAAGATCTGCCGACCCTGTTTGGCGCGCCGCAATTGCCGGTGACGCGCTGGGGCACGGTGCGCATTGATCACAAGACGATGATGACCGGCGTGGACGGCGTGTTTGCCGCTGGCGATATCGTGCGTGGTGCGTCTCTGGTGGTGTGGGCCGTTCGCGACGGGCGTGACGTGGCGGCGCAGATGCACCAATATCTGCGCGCCCGCGTGACTGCAGCCGCAGCCGCAGCCTGACCAACTCCAAGGAATTGCCCAAATGAAGACCCTGATCGTCGCTGTTGCCGCTCTTGCCGTTGCTGGCGCAGCGCAGGCCCAGACCAAGCCGGCCCCGGCGCGCCCGATGGATCCGGCTACCCTGCAATCGGCGGCGGCGATTGTGGCGCAGCTGAACATCAAGGCCAAGTTGCAGACGCAGATGGCGGGCAGCATCGCCCAGATGAAATCGGGCGCGGTGATCCGTGCCATGCTGGCCCAGCAGCCGGGTTTCATCCCCGCCTATCAGGCCAACAAGGCAAAATTTGATCCGGTGCTGGCCAAGGCCGGCGCCATCCAGGCCGAAATCGCGCAGGGCGTGGTGAACCAGAATCTGAACAGCGTGGTGACCGCCGCCACCCAGTCCTATGCCCGCCAATTCACCAAGGCCGAACTTGACGCCATCCTGGCCTTTTATCGCACGCCCGCCGGGCAGGCGCTGATGCGCAAGGAACCGGCGGTGGCCGCTGCCATCGGTCAGGCCACCGGCCAGTTGATCGGGGCGAAGATCGATGCGGCCATGCAGGCCAATGCCAAACGGCTGGGCGCGGCGCTGGCCCCACTGAGCAGCAACGCACAACAGGCAAAGAAGCCATGACCCAGATGCCCGCACCCTTCGTCGTTTCGCCTGAGGAACGCGCCCGCATTGCCGATGTCGGCATGTATCGCCCCGAACTGGAAGGCGATGCCTGCGGCGTGGGCCTGGTGGCAGCCACTGATGGCAAGCCGCAGCGTCGGGTTGTGACCGCGGCCATCGATGCGCTGAAGGCGGTGTGGCACCGCGGCGCCGTTGATGCCGATGGTATGACGGGCGATGGTGCGGGCATATTGGTCGAGATCCCGGTGGATTTCTTTCATGAACATGTCGAACGGCACGGCCAGAAGCCAGTCGCCGGTCTGCTGGCTGTGGGCCAGGTGTTCCTGCCGCGTACCGATCTGGCCGCGCAGGAAGCCTGCCGGACGATCGTTGAATCTGAAATCATCGGTTTCGGCTACAAGGTCTATGGCTGGCGCCAGGTGCCGGTGGATATCAGCTGCATCGGCGACAAGGCGATGCTGAGCCGGCCCGAGATCGAGCAGATCATGATCGCCGGGCCGAAGGACGATGGTGAGGATGCCAAGGAGCGGTTCGAGAAGGACCTCTATCTGATCCGTCGCCGCATCGAGAAGAAGGTGATCGAAGCCCAGATCCAGGGCTTCTACTTCTGCTCGCTGTCGTGCCGCACGCTGATCTACAAGGGGCTGTTCCTGGCGGAATCGCTCAGCGTTTTCTATCCCGACCTCAACGACGAGCGCTTCGTTTCGCGTTTTGCCATTTATCACCAGCGCTATTCCACCAACACCTTCCCGCAATGGTGGCTGGCGCAGCCGTTCCGCACGTTGGCGCACAATGGCGAAATCAACACGATCCGCGGCAACAGCAATTGGATGAAGAGCCACGAGATCAAGATGGCGGCCGCCGCGTTTGGCGAGCATTCGGAAGACATCAAGCCGCTGATCCCGGCCGGCGCGTCGGACACGGCGGCGCTGGATGCGGTGTTCGAAGCCTTTGTACGTTCCGGCCGCGATGCGCCGACCGCCAAGTTGATGCTGATCCCGCAGGCCTGGCAGCGTGATGCCAGCCTCGATCCCGCCACGCGCGCCATGTATGCGTTCTTCGCGTCGTTGATGGAGCCGTGGGACGGGCCGGCGGCGCTGGCCATGACCGATGGCCGCTGGGTGGTCGCCGGCCTTGATCGCAACGCGCTGCGGCCGATGCGGTACTGCCTCACGCGTGATGGCCTGCTGATCACCGGCAGCGAAGCCGGCATGGTGGTGGTGCCGGAAGGCGATGTGGTGAAGAAGGGCGCGCTCGGCCCCGGCGAGATGATCGCGGTCGATCTCGATGCCGCGCCATCGAAGTTTTACGCCGATGCCGAAATCAAGGCCAAGGTGGCCGGCGCGCAGGATTATGCGTCGCTGGTCGCCGGCTTCACCAATTTCGAGGATCTGCCGGGACGCGCAAAGCCGGAGCCAGGCGCAGCCTATGATCGGGACAATCTGCGCCGCCGCCAGGTCGCTGCTGGCCAGACGCTGGAAGACATGGAGCTGATCCTCGCGCCGATGGTGGAAGATGCCAAGGAAGCCGTGGGCTCCATGGGCGATGATGCGCCGCTGGCGGTGATTTCCGAAAACGCCCGCAACCTGTCGCACTTCTTCCGGCAGAATTTCAGCCAGGTCACCAACCCGCCGATCGATTCATTGCGCGAAACCGGCGTGATGAGCCTGAAGACGCGCTTTTCGAACCTGACCAACATCCTTGACGATGAAGCCACCCAGGCCGGCGTGATGGTGATGGACAGCCCCGTGCTGTCCAACCGCGACTGGCATCTGCTGAAGGGCCATTTCGGCCGTCAGGTGGCCGAGATCGATTGTACCTTCGAGATCGCCGGCGGCCCGGCTGGCCTGAGGGCCGCCATCGCCCGCGTGCGCGCCGAAGCCGAAACCGCGGTGCGCCAGGGCAAGACGCAATTGTTCCTCACCGATGAGCATCAATCGGCCACGCGGGCCGGCATCGCCATGATCCTGGCCACGGCCGGCGTGCACACGCACCTGGTGCGCAAGGGCTTGCGCGCTTACGCCAGCATCAACGTGCGCGCCGCCGAAGCGCTCGACACACATTATTTCGCGGTGCTGGTTGGCGTGGGGGCGACCACGGTCAACGCCTATCTGGCGCAGGAAGCCATCGCCGATCGCCATGCGCGCGGCCTGTTCGGCAGCCAGACGCTGGACGAGTGCATTGCCCGTTACAAGAAGGCGGTGGACGACGGTCTGCTCAAGATCATGGCCAAGATGGGGATCGCGGTGATCTCCTCCTATCGCGGCGGCTATAACTTCGAAGCGGTTGGGCTGAGCCGCGCGCTGGTCAATGATTTCTTCCCCGGCATGCCGGCCAAGATTTCGGGCGAGGGCTTTGAATCGTTGTTCATTAACGCCCAGATCCGCCACGAAAAGGCCTGGGACGAGGATGTAATCGCGCTGCCGGTGGGGGGCCTGTATCGCTGGCGTGCCAATGGCGAGGCCCATGCCTGGAATGCCCAACTGATCCACCTGCTGCAAACGGCGGTGAGCCGCGACAGCTACAGCGACTATCAGAAGTTCAGCCGCGGCGTGCAGGCGCTGCCGCCGATTTCGCTGCGCGACCTGATGGACTTCGTGCCCGGAACGAAAGCCGTGCCGATTGAATCGGTGGAATCCGTCACCGAAATCCGCAAGCGCTTCGTGACGCCGGGCATGAGCCTGGGCGCGCTGTCTCCGGAAGCGCACGAGACGCTGGCGATCGCGATGAACCGGATTGGTGCCAAGGCGGTTTCGGGCGAAGGCGGCGAAGACCCGATCCGCTTCAAGCCCTATGCCAACGGGGACAACGGTAACAGCGTGATCAAGCAGGTGGCGTCTGGCCGGTTCGGCGTGACGGCGGAATATCTGAACGCCTGCGAGGAAATCGAGATCAAGGTTTCGCAGGGTGCCAA
>JAIXPM010000364.1 GCA_027486275.1 Sphingomonadales bacterium
GCTGGCCGCGCCGCGGAACTGGAGGTGATCCTGTGCATCGGCGAAACGCGGGGGCAGCGCGATGCTGGCCAGACCGAAACCGTGCTCACTGCGCAACTGGCCGGCTCACTGCCCGACGACGCCGAAGGGCTGATCATTGCCTATGAGCCGGTGTGGGCCATCGGCACCGGCCTCACCCCCACGCTGACCGATGTCGCGGCAGCCCATGCCCATATCCGCAGCCAGATCGTCGCCCGCTTTGGCCCGGCCGGCTACGGGGTGCGGATCCTCTACGGCGGTTCCGTCACCCCGGCCAACGCAGCCGATCTGCTGCGTGTGGCCGATGTGGGCGGCGTGCTGGTGGGCGGGGCGAGCCTGACGGCGGCGAGCCTGCTCGGAATTGCCGCTGCCGCGCCTTGATTGCACCCGTCCACGAAGCCATGTAAGGCCCGTCGGCATATTCCCTGATCGCAACGAAAGCCTGCCCGCCCGTGATTACCTTCCTGCTTGTCATCCACGGCTTGATCACCCTCGCACTGGTGGCGGTGATCCTGCTGCAGCGCTCCGAAGGCGGGGCGCTGGGCATTGGCGGCGGCGGTGGCGGCGGCCTGATGACGGCGCGCGGCGCGGCCAATCTGCTCACCCGCGCCACCACCATCCTGGCGGCGCTGTTCATCGTCATGTCGATCCTGCTGGCTGTGCTGGCCGCTGGCACCAACAAGGCCCGGGTGATCGATCCCACCGTGGCGGCCAAGACAGCGCCGATCGCGCCGGCCCCCGGCGCGCCGGCGCCTGCTGCGCCGGCGCAGTTGCCGGGCCTGCCCGGCGTTCCGGTCGCGCAGTAATCCGCTTCGCGCGTGGCCGGCGACAGCAAA
Organism: Sphingomonadales bacterium; assembly: GCA_027486275.1. Next base: position 855 of record JAIXPM010000364.1, read on the forward strand.
CCCGGCCAGTTGCGCCAGATTTTCGGCGGCGCTGCCGGCAATCTGGTCGAATGGTATGATTGGTATGCCTATTCGGCCTTCGCGCTCTATTTCGGGCCGCGTTTTTTCCCGCCTGGTGATGATCTTGTCGCGGCGCTGAATAGCGCTGCCATCTTTGCCGTCGGCTTCCTGATGCGGCCGATCGGTTCGTGGCTGCTCGGCGCCTGGGCCGACAAGCGCGGCCGCAAATCGGCACTTACGCTTTCCGTCGCGATGATGTGTTCGGGCTCGCTGCTGATCGCGGTGGCCCCCACTTACGATGATGTCGGGCTGTTGGCCCCGGCGATCCTGTTGCTCGCGCGGCTGGTACAGGGATTGTCCGTCGGCGGTGAATATGGCGCCTCGGCCACTTTCATGAGCGAGGTGGCGCGCGCCAAGTGGCGGGGTTTCCTCGCCAGCTTCCAATATGTGACGTTGGTGGGCGGGCAGTTGCTGGCGCTGGCGCTGCTGGTGCTGCTGCAATCGCAGATGGACGAAGCCGCGCTGAAGGATTGGGGCTGGCGCATTCCATTCGTGGTCGGCGCGGCCTGCGCGGTGCTGGTGTTCTGGCTGCGCACCGGGCTGCATGAAACTGAAGCCTTTGAAAATGCGGTGATCCCGCCCGGAACGCTGCTGCAGCGCCTGCTTGCTCACCCGCGCGAGCTGTTGATCGTGCTGGCGCTCACCGCTGGCGGCAGCCTGTGGTTCTATACCTTCACCACCTACATGCAGAAATATCTGGTCCTGTCGGCCGGCTGGACCAAGCAGGAGGCCACGTCCGCGTCTGCCATCGCCTTGCTGGCCTATGCCGCCATGCAGCCGCTGTTCGGCGCGGCCTCCGATCTGCTCGGCCGGCGCACGCTGCTGGTTGGTTTCGGCATCATGTCGACGCTGGCGACGGTGCCGGCGCTCACCGCGCTGGGCACGGCGAAGCCGGGTGTCCAAGGACTGGCGTTGATGATTGGCTGCCTGGCCATCTTGTCCTGCTACACCGCGATTTCCGGCGTTGTGAAGGCCGAGATGTTCCCGGCCCACATCCGCGCCTTGGGCGTCGGCATGCCCTATGCGCTGGGCGTCGCCATCTTTGGCGGATCGGCCGAATATGTGGCGCTGGCCTTCAAGGGCGCTGGCATTGAATCCGGATTCTTCTGGTATGTCACCTTCATGGCCGGCATCGCGCTGGTGGCCGCCCTGTCGCTGCCCGACACGCGGGCCAACAGCCGCATCGAAACGGATTGAAAACAAACGGCTCAGCTGGCCTGCCGCAGTTGTGCTGAAACCCGGATCGGCGCATCCTGAAGCGGTGACGCAATCCCGCCTTGTCCCCTCCTTGGCGCTGGCGCTGTTGCTGGCCGGCTGTGGCGGCGCTGGTGGTGGCGGGGTCGGCACCGTGCCTGCGCCGCCACCGGTGCCCACGCCCGCGCCCGCGCCCGCTCCGGCGCCCACACCTACCCCCAGCGCCTTCGACACGGTGGAATATCGCCGTTCCAATGGCGCAGTGCAGGTGCAAGCACTGGCCGCCTATGATCGCGGCTTTTCGGGCAGCGGCATCACGGTTGCGGTGATCGATTCCGGCGTGAACCCGGCTCTGGCCGAATTTTCGGGGCGTATTGCGCCGGCCAGCCGTGATGTCGCCGCTGCCCGGGCGCTGGCTGATGAACGCGGTCATGGCACCTCGGTCACCGGCATCCTGCTGGCGGCGCGCAACGGCGTGAACATGCACGGCGTTGCCCCGCAGGCGACATTGTTGGCCCTGCGCGCGGACACGCCGGGCAGTTGCGATGATCAGGGCTGTTCCTATGCCAGCCCGGCGATTGCCGCCGGTCTGCAGGCGGCGGCCGATGCCCGCGCGCGCGTCGTCAACATGTCGTTGGGCGGGGGTTCCACCACGGCAGCTGTGCGCGCCGCTGCCGGGCAACTGGCCAGTGCCGGCAGCATATTGGTGCTCTCGGCTGGCAATGAAGGTCTGTCCACCCCGCAGAGTTTTGCCAATCAACTCATCGCCGTCAGCCAAGCCACCACCATCGTGGTCGGCGCGGTCAACGCCAGCAATGAAATCGCCAGCTTCTCCAACCGCGCCGGAGTGTTGGCACCAAACTATCTGGTGGCGCCGGGGGTGGAATTGCGCAGCTTCAACCAGGATGGCGCCACCTTCCTCTACAGCGGCACGTCGGTGGCGGCGCCGGTCGTCTCCGGTGCGGCAGCGCTGCTGGCGCAGGCCTTCCCGGCGCTGTCGGGTGCGCAGATCGTCGATATCCTGCTGCGCTCTGCCGATGACCTTGGTGCAACCGGCACCGACGAGATTTATGGCCGCGGCCTGCTCAACATCGCCCGTGCCTTCCAGCCGCTGGGCACCAGCAGCATTGGCGGGCAACCCGTGGCGATCACCACCGGCGGTTCACTCGGCGCGGCCTTGGGCGATGGCGGGCCGCTCACCAGTGCGCTGGCCGGTGTGGTGATCGAGGACGGTTATGGACGGCCCTTCACGGTTGATCTGGCCCAAGGCCTTGTAACAGCCCCGCCGGGCCGGTTGGCTGCGCAACTGCTGGCCACACCGGTGGAAAGCGCCGTCACCAGCAGCGGCGGCACCACCACCGCTTTCGCGCTGCTCGGCGACAGCCGAGGACTGTGGGCCGGCGATCGTGCCACCATGGCGGCGCTCGCCCCCGGTCAGCAGCGGCAGGTTAGTCCGGTGGGCCATGTCCGCCTCCTGCTCTCCGGCGGCTCCGTGCTGGTCGCCGGCCATGGACAGACGGTGGCCGGGCTGGTGGCCTTGGCTGATCCGTCTGGACGCAGCACCGCTCTCATCACCGCTGATCCCGCCCTGCCGCTGGGCAGCCGACCGCTGGGCGCAGCGGCGCTTTCGCAGCCCTTGGGCGGTGGCTTCACCTTGGCGGCCGGTTTCGGCCAATCCGTGCTGCCGGCGCAGGATCGCCAGTCCGCCGCCCTGCAATCCACCGCGCTGTTCCGCCTGTCGCGCATGGTAACACGGGGATTGGAACTGGCGGCGCTGCTGCGGGTTGATGCGGAACGCGGCAGCCTGCTGGGCACGCGGCTTTCGACCGGCTTTGGCTTGGCCGGCGGCACCACCACCGGCCTTGGACTGTCCGCCCGGTTGGCACTCGGCCCGCGCGCGCGGCTTTCGGGCGAATGGCGCCGGGCCAGCAGTCGGATCGATCTGGCGGGCGGCGGCCTCATCGCGGCTGCAGGCCGCTTCAGCGGTGACGCCGCCAGCGCCGCGCTGGCGCTCGATGATGTTGTAGCGCCCGGCGACACGCTCACGCTTGCCATCACCCGGCCGCTGGCGCTGGCTGGCCCCTTGTGGCTGCTGGGCTCTGCCGATCCAGTGCGAGCCGGGCCATCTGTGCGCGAAACCGCAGCCGAGGCACTCTACGCCCTGCCGATCGGGCCCGGGCAGTTGCAGTTCAGCCTGTTCCACCGCACCCACCCCGGCCACATCGCTGCCAGCCCTGATGACGATGGTGCCGCGGTGCGGTTCCACTGGCGCTGGTAGCTTCGTCCACAGCGAAATTTCCTTGCAGGCCACGCGGGGGCTGGCGCGCTGCTGCAATATGGGCTTAAGGCTTTTCTCCCATGACGCGGTATATTTTCATCACCGGCGGCGTGGTCTCCTCGCTCGGCAAAGGACTCATGGGCGCCTCTCTGGCCGCCCTCTTGCAGGCGCGCGGCTACAAGGTGCGCATCC
>JAIXPM010000075.1 GCA_027486275.1 Sphingomonadales bacterium
TCGCGTTCGGCGGTGAGCGCATCGAGGGATTCGGCCAGCGCCGCCGGATCGCCGGGTTCGATGCCGAAGCCGAAACGGCCAGGCAACAGCGGCGGCGGGCATTGGAACCGCTCGCCGCACAGCCGTTCCAGATCGAGCCGGGCGGCATCCTGATGCTCGGCCTCGGCGCGGGCGGTGGCGCGCAGCTCGCGGGCTTCGCCGACATCAGCGTCAGCAGCGCGAGCGCGGGCGGAGACGGCGTTCAGGGCAGATTCGGCCGCGGCCAGCCGATCGGCAGCAGCAGCGCGGGCAGCGTCTGCCATTTGCGTGGTGGAGGCCAGGCCCGCCAGATCGGCGGCAATGGCGCGGGAGCGGGCAGCAAGGCCGGCGCGTTCCTCCTCGGCGGCTTCGCGGCGGTTGGCGAGTTCGCTGCGCTGGCCGGCACTGGCTGCGATACGGCGCTGCCAATCACCCTGTTCCGCCTGAATCGCGGCGCGGCGGCGGGCAGCGGAGTCGGCATCGCGGCCGGCGGTGTCCACGGCGGCGCGCGCAGTGGACAGCGCGGTGCGGGCGGTGTCGTTCCCGGTTCGGGCAGCGGCCAGCGCCACTGACAGGCCGGCGAGTGCATCGGCCGCCGGCACGGCCGCGCGCGCTGTTTCGGCTTCGGCCACCAGCCGCGCGCGGTCGGCCTCGGCCTGGGCAGCGGAAGTCTTCAGGCTGGATTCCTCGCCGGCGGCGCGGGCCGACGCGGTTTCGGTTTGCGCCAGCCGGCCGCGCGCTTCCGTCAGCAGCCGCGCCGCCGCGTCGCGGGCCTGACGGGCGGCGCGCTCGGCCGCAGCAATGGCGGCGGCAGCGGCTTCAGCGTCGCGCAATGTTGCGCTCGCCTTTTCAACGGTGCCGGCAGCGGCCTGACGCTCGGCCTCAAGTTCGGCAGCGCGGCGACGGGCGCGCAGGCGGGCGGCGGCGGCATCGGTGCGGCCACCCGAATCAACCAGCCCGTCCCAACGCCACAATTTGCCGTCGCGGCTCACCAGCCGTTGGCCGGGTTTCAGCGCGGCCAGCAACGCCGCATCGGGCGCGGCATCAACAACGCCGGTCTGCGCCAGCCGGCGCGCCAGTTCGGGCGGTGCCTGCACCTGGCCGGCCAACAGCACAACGCCCACCGGCAATGCCGGATCGTCAGCCGCCACACTGCCGGCAAAGCGGCGCGGCGCGGTGGAGTTGGCGGGGCCCGCTTCCATGTCTTCGCCCAGCGCGGCGGCCAGCGCGGCTTCATATCCGGCAGCAACGACCAGTTGATCGGCAATACGCGGGGCCCCATTTTTCCCGGCGCCCTGATCAGCCGCCAGCCGGCGGGCCAAAGCCTGGGCTTCGGCCTCCAGGCTGGCCAGCGTGGCGCGGGCGGCGGCCAACGCGGCGGCGGCTCCGCTGCGTGCGGCTTCTGAAGCGGGGCGGGCCGCTTCTGCTTCGGCAACGCCGGTTTCGCAGGCAGCAACATCAGTCTGCGCCTTGGCCACGGCCGCGCGGAACGGTTCCAAATCCGGCGCCGGGGCCAGCCGTGCCAGCCGTTCGGCCAGGCTCTTTGCTTCGGCCTCGGCCCGGGCAGCACGGGCGGTGGCGGCGGCGGCGGCGTCACTGGCGGCGCGGGCAGCGGCCGCAGCAGCAGCATGAGCCGCCATCGCATCAGACAGGGCAGTTTCGGCGGCCAGGGCGGCGGCTTGCGCCAGCGACAGCCGTTCGGCCAACGCCGGGCGCTCTGTCGCCAGCGCCGCCAGGCGTTCGGCCAGTGCGGCATCTTCAGCAGCGAGCCGCTCACCTGCGGCGGCGGCATCATCGGAAAGGGCCGTTTCGCGCGCCGCGTCGCGGTCGATACTGGCGATGCTGGCGGCCAGGGCGGCATCGCGGCGGGCCAGTTCCTGCGCTTCGGCGTCCAGCAAGGCGCGGCGCTGGCGCAGGGCCTGGGCGGCGGCTGCCGCTTCCGCTTCAGACTGGCGCAGCGCCGGCAGCGCGGCATTGGCATCGGCGGCTTCAGCCGTGAGCCCAGCTGCCAGCCGTGTGCGTTCGGCGGCCAAGGTTTCGGCAGCCACCGCGGCCTTGCGGGCGCGTTCGCTCAGCGCCACGGCAGTGTGCCAGCGGGCGTGGATCAGCGCGGCTTCGCCATGGCGGATCCGGTCAGAGAGGCTGCGGTACCGTTCGGCAGACTTGGCTTGCCGGCGCAGCGTATTGGCCTGCGTCTCCAGGCCCCTGATGACATCGTCCAGCCGCGTCACATTGGCTTCGGCGGCGCGCAGGCGAATCTCGGCCTCGCGCCGGCGCACGGCAAGCCCAGCGATGCCGGCGGCTTCTTCCAGCAACTGGCGGCGTTCGGCCGGCTTGGCGGCGATGATCGCGCTGATGCGGCCCTGGCCCACGATCGCCGGGCTGTGCGCGCCGGTGGCTGAATCGGCGAACAGCAGCCGCACATCCTGGGCGCGGGCATCGCGGCCGTTGAGGCGGTAATCCGAACCAGCGCCGCGCTGGATACGGCGCTGCACCTCGATCTCCTCCCCGGCGCTGCCGGCAAGGTGCAGCGTGACAGTCGCGAACTCGCGCGCCGGGCGGGCGCTGGTGCCGGCAAAGATCACATCGTCCATGCCGCCCGATCGCATGGACTTGGGGCTGCCTTCGCCCATCACCCAGCGCAGCGCTTCCAGAAGATTGGATTTGCCGCAGCCATTGGGGCCGACAACACCGGTCAACCCCGGTTCGATCAGCAGATCGACCGGTTCAACGAAGGACTTGAAGCCCGCAAGGCGAAGACGGCGAAATTCCAAGGGCGCTTACCGGAGAGCCGCCTGCAGCTTGGTTTCGAGATCGGCCCAGCTGAACACGCCTTCCTGCACCGTGCCGTTGATGATGAAGCTGGGTGTGCCGGTGAGCTTCAGCTCGTTCACTGCCTGGTTCCTGAGGTCATTCACCGCTTTCAGCTGCACCGGATCGGCAAGGCACTGATCGAACTTGGCGCGCGGGATGCCGCGCAGCTTCACATAATCAGCCAGGCCACCCAGTTCGGCCATGCGGGCAATGGCCTGATCTTCCGGCAGCTTGGCCAGCGCTTCCTGATCGGCCTTGCCGATGCGGCCGAACGGCTCGGTCCAGCCGGCTTGATCGGCGTAGAAATTGTCGAGCAGGCCAAAGAAGGCTGAAGCGCCCTGGCAGCGGGCCAACACGGTGGCGGCATAATCCGGGCCATTCAGCACAAAGTTCCGATACTCATAGGAAACATTGCCGCTGGCGACATATTTGGACTTAATGGTGGCCGTGGCTGCTTCGTGGAATTCGCGGCAGTGCGGGCAGGTAAGCGAGGCGAACTCCACCAGCTTCACGCGCGCATCCGGGTTGCCCATGCGGAAGCCGCCTTCCGGCGTGGCGGCCACGACATCAACCCAGTTCTGGCCGGCCGGCGCGGCCACGGCGGGGCCGGCGGGCGCATCGGCGGCCCCAGAGGCGTCTGGCGTGGCGGTCTTTTCACCGCAAGCGGCGAGCATCAACGCGACAGCGGAAACAGCAAGAAGCAAGCGCATCATTTCGTCCTTCCAGGGGCGGCCTTCACGGCGGCATCAAGCAATGGTTCAAGCGCAGCCCAATCAAACACGTCGGTTTGCATGCGGCCGTTGATCAGGAAACTGGGCGTGCCCTGCAGTTTGTGATTCTGCACGGCATCAGCGCGGATGGCGAGCAGCCGGTCCATCCCCGGCTTTGCCGCAACACAGGCATCATAACGGGCGCGCGGCAGGCCGGAAGCAGCAGCGAATTCCGGCAGTTTGCCGGCGATGGCCATGGCATTGCCCTGGCTGTCCTGCGGCAGCGCCTGAATACGGGTGCGTTCAGCTTCCGGGATGGTCATGAAGGGCTGGATCAGCTGATCCTGGCGGGCATAGATGCGGTTGACAAAGGCCCAGGCCTGCGGCGCGGGCTGGCACTGCATCAGCAGCCCGGCCATCAGATCGATACCGTTCAACGAGAACGGCCGATATTCATAACTCACCTGACCAGCCGCCAGCCAGCGGCTGCGGATCACCGGCAGGCCGGCTTCATGAAAGGCGCGGCAGTGCGGACAGGTAAGGCTGCCGAACTCGATCAGCTTCACCGGCGCAGTGGGGTTGCCCATCAAGATGCCGCCCTGCGCCGTGGTGGCGAGGCGGGTGGACCAATCAGCCGGCGCGGCCAACGCGCGCGCGGCCGGTTTGGCAGGTGCTGCGATCAGCGGGGCAGCGGCGAGGCTGGCAATCAGGAAGGCAAAAGATAGTCGCATGAGTCTTCTCTAGCGTGGCGCAGGCGGCAGCGCCAAGCCCCTTCCCGTCAGCGAATTTTCGGCAGGCCGTTGGAAGTGGCCAGCGCTTCGGCCAGCGATTGCAGCGTGGCGCGCAATTCCGGGTCTGCAATGTCCCGCAGCGTGGTGCGCGTGGCTTCGGGCAATGGCCCGGGCGGCGGCGGCGGCGGTTCGGGCGGCGGCGCCATGGTGGCGGCGCCCTGTTCGATGGCAATGCGGGCGACCGCGGCAAAACCCAGGATGCGATTGGCGCGTTCGATGATCTGCGCTTCGACATGGCGCAACATGGGCGCCAGTGCGCCAGTGGCGGCCACGGCCAGCGTGCCGCCATCCTTCTGGCCGCGCGGAAACCGTAGCCGCAGCGGCCGGCTGTGTCGGGCAAATTGCGGGCCAACGATTTCGGCCCAGCGATCATTCAGCGCGCTGTGGGTGAAGCCGAACCGCTTGAAAGCCTGGCCGCCGACATCGCTTACCAGCTCCGCAATCGGCTTGGCGCGGCCCCCACGCGGTTTGTCCTGTGGCTTTGGCGGCGCAGCTTTTGAAGGCGTTTTCGGCATCGCCGGTTCCATGCCATAGACGCGCTGTGACCGATAGCTGGCCCCAGCAACTTCTCCACTGGTATCGCGCTCATGCGCGCGACCTGCCGTGGCGCAATCCGCCCGGCGCGGCGCTGCCGGACGACCCGGATTGGCCCTATCGTGTCTGGCTGTCCGAAGTGATGTTGCAGCAGACAACGGTGGAAGCGGCGACGCCCTATTTCCACGCCTTTACGTCGCGTTGGCCCACGGTTTCGGCACTGGCAGCGGCCAGGGATGAAGCGGTGATGCAGGCTTGGGCCGGCCTTGGCTATTATGCCCGCGCCCGCAACCTGCTGGCCTGCGCGCGCGCTGTGGTGGAACGGCACGGCGGGCGGTTCCCGGCCAGCGAAGCCGAATTGCGCGATCTGCCCGGCATTGGCGATTATACGGCGGCGGCGGTGGCGGCGTTCGGTTTCGGCCGCGATGCCGTGGTGATCGACGGCAATATTGAACGGGTGGTGAGCCGCCTCTTTGCGATTGCGACACCCCTGCCCGCGGCCCGCGTTGCCATCCGCGCTGCGCTCACGCCGTTGGTGCCGCAGGGGCAGGCAGGCGATTTCGCACAGGCGATGATGGATCTGGCCCGCCGCGTCTGCACGGCGCGCAGCCCGCGCTGCCTCGCCTGCCCGCTGATTGATTCCTGCGCCGCGCACAAGGCTGGCACGCCCGATGCCTTCCCGGTGAAGGCCGCGAAAAAGGCGCGGCCCACAAGGCAAGGCACGGCCTGGTGGATCGAGGTGGAGGGCGCGGTGCTGACGGTTCTGCGCCCGGCCAAGGGCCTGCTCGGCGGCATGCGGGCGTTGCCCAGTTGTGATTGGCGTGGGGAGAGCGCGCCGCCACTGGCTGGCAATTGGCAGACGCTCGGCGTGGTGCGCCACGGCTTCACCCATTTCGATCTGGAACTGGCGGTGCGGGCGTTGATCCTGCCGGCCAAGCCCGCGATGATGGGCGAGTGGCTGGCGCTGGGCGCGGTCGAATCCGCTGGCATGCCCACGCTTTTTGCCAAGGCCGCGCGGCTGGGGCTTGCCGCCGATGATTTCAGGGAGAACAAGGCGGCATGACGATCTTCCATGACGTGCCGGTCACCGGCTTTTGCGGCAACATGCTGGACCGTGCCGACGAGATCAGGCGCGACCCGGCGGCGCTGATCGCCATGCGCGCCCGGCCCGATGCGCGCTGGCTGGTGATGGATGGCCTCAATCCGGTGGTCAGGTCTGGTGAACCCACGTCGATCCTGTGGGCCTATCGTTCCGATGTGCCACACGATGCGCTGTCGATCTTCCTTGGCATCGGCGCCGATGGCCCGCGTTTTGCCGCTGCCGCGCCGTCGGATGAGCTGATCGCCGATTTCGGTGGCAAGCTGCTCGATGCCCGTGCCGCCGGAGCGCTGCTGGCGGCGCCGGAGGCAGCGATCGTGGCGCAGGCCCGCTCCATCCTCGATTGGCACCAGCGCCACGGTTTCTGCGCCGTGTGCGGCGGCAAGACCGAGCTTTCGAAGGCCGGCTATGCCCGCTCTTGCGCTGCCTGCAAGGCCGAACATTTCCCGCGTGTTGATCCGGTGGTGATCATGCTGGCGATCAAGGATGGCCATGCGCTGATCGGCCGCCAGCCGCGCTTTCCCAAGCGGTTCCTGTCGGCGCTGGCCGGCTTCGTGGAACCGGGCGAGAGCCTGGAAGAAGCCGTGCGCCGCGAATTGTGGGAAGAAGCCGGCATCACCACCCGCCGGGTGCGCTATCTCGCCAGCCAGCCCTGGCCCTTCCCATCCAGCCTGATGATGGCCGCCTTTGCCGAAGCCGATGGTTTCGAGGTGCGGCTGGACGAAGACGAACTGGAAGAAGTGCGCTGGGTGACCAAGGACGA
>JAIXPM010000327.1 GCA_027486275.1 Sphingomonadales bacterium
CGCAACGGCGCCGGCAAATCCACGATGATGAAGGTGATGGCCGGCACCATCGATCCGGATGGCGGCAGCATCGAACGGCCGCGCGGCACCCGGCTGGGCTGGCTGAAGCAGGAAGCCCCAATGGGGCAGGGCACGCCGTTTGAAACCGTGCTGGCCGCCGATACCGAACGCGCCGCGCTGATCGCCGAGGAAGACGCCGGCGCCAGCCCTGAGCGCGTTGCCGACATCCACGAGCGGCTGATCGCTATTGATGCTCACACCGCCCCCGCTCGCGCTGCGCGAATCCTGGTGGGCTTGGGCTTTGACGAGGACATGCAGGGCCGTCCGCTCGACAGCTATTCGGGTGGTTGGCGCATGCGTGTGGCGCTGGCGGCGCTGCTGTTTACCCGGCCCGATGTGCTGCTGCTTGATGAACCGTCGAACCACCTCGATCTTGAATCGGCCTTGTGGCTGGAAAATTTCCTGAAATCCTATCCCGGCCTGATCGTGCTGATCAGCCACGAGCGTGATCTGCTGAACCGGGTTGCAGGCATGATCCTGCACCTCGAAGGCGGCAAGGTGCAGCTTTACACCGGCAATTACGACAGTTTCGAACGGCAACGTGCCGAACGGCTGGCGCAGCTGGAGGCCGCCCGCACCGCCCAGGCCACGCAACGCGCCAAGCTGCAGGACTATATCGCCCGCAACAGCGCCCGCGCCTCCACCGCCAAGCAGGCGCAGAGCCGGCAGAAGGCGCTGGCCAAGATGCAGCCCGTTGCCGAAGCGGCCAACGATCCGACGATGAAGTTCGATTTCCCCAGCCCGGAACCGCTGCGCCCGCCGCTGGTGACGCTGGATCATGCCGATGTCGGCTATGACGGGCGGGCGATCTTGAACGATCTCGATATCCGGCTCGATCCCGATGACCGGCTGGCGCTGGTTGGCCGCAACGGCAACGGCAAGACGACGCTGGCCCGGCTGCTGATCGGCCAGTTGCCGACCATGGCGGGCACGCGCTTTGCGTCGGGCAAGCTGAAAGTGGGCTATTTCACCCAATATCAGGTCGAGGAACTGGATGGCGATGCCACGCCGGTGCTGATGATGGGCCGCGCGATGAAGGGCTCCAGCCCCAGCGCCGTGCGGGCGCAGCTGGGCCGTTTCGGCTTCACCGGCCCGACAGCGGAGCAGCGCATCGGCACGATGAGCGGCGGGGAAAAGGCGCGATTGGCGCTGGCGCTGGTCACCCGCGATGCGCCGCACCTGATCGTTCTCGATGAACCGACCAACCACCTCGACATCGATTGCCGCGAAGCCCTGGTGCAGGCGCTGGCCGGCTATGAAGGCGCTGTGGTGGTGGTCAGCCACGATCGGCACGTGATCGAAGCCAGCGCAGATCGGCTTGTGCTGGTTGATGCTGGTCGTGCCAGCACGTTTGACGGCAGTATCGACGATTATGAAACGCTGATTCTGGCCGGCTCCAACGCCAACACTGCTGCGCCGGCCGGCGCCAAGGTGCAACGCATCGATCCCAAGGAAGCCCGCCGCCAGGCCGCGGCCCGCCGTGAAGCCGCCAAGCCGCTGCGCCAGGCGATGCTGGCGGCCGAAGCGCAGATGAACCGGCTGATTGCCGAACGCGAAGCGGTGGATGAGCAGATGACCCAGGCGCCGGCCGACATTACTGCCCTGATGCAGAAGCGCGGCGTGCTGGATGCCGGCATCACGGCCGCTGAAGATGCATGGGCCGCGGCCAGTGAGGCCTATGACGCGGCGGTGGCGGCGCCCTAAACCTCGATACTGACGATGCGGGTGAGGGCCGTGAGCAAGTTCACCCCGTCCCACACATTGCCGAACGCCAGCGCCTGACCGAATGGCACGATGCGATCGATGCCGTGCGGTCGGCTGGCGGCGAGCATGGCGCGCCAGTCGTCGCCGCTTACGCCAAGGCTGGCGATGGTCTGCCAGTCGCGCTGTACCAGCGGGGCGAGGTCTTCGAGGCGCTCGATGCGGCGTTCGACGAAGAAGCCGTCGCTGGCCAGCCGCGTGAGGCGGGCAAGATCGGGCGTTTCGGTTACGCGCAGGCGATAATCGCTGGTGTCGCGGTGATGCACCGGGCCAGCGGCGGCGAGCATCTGTTCGGCGACCAGCTTGTCCACCGCAGCGCGGGCGGCGAAGGGTTCGCCAGCGGCGGCGATGGCGGATTCCACCAAAGGCCAGAAGGTCGCCTGCGCGGTGGCCACCGTGGCGGCATCACCGCGCCAGAACAACGCGAGCGGTGAGGAGCAGGCCTGCTGGCCGAAAGTGACGGCATCGAGCGCGAAGCGGCGGGCCTGTTCAGCCTGGTCGGGCGCTTGGCCCCATGCGGCGGCGTCGATGACGGCGGCCGAGACCTTGCTTGGGAAGGTGAGCTCGCTGGCGTGGGGCGGCAGCGGGCTGGCGCGCACTTCGCGCACCGTGTCGTCGCCGCCCCAGATCACCCGCACATCGGCATGGGCAGAGAGCGCATCGTTGATCGGCTTTTCGGCCGGATAGCGCACAATCAAAAGGCAGGCGCGGACATCGTTGGGCAGGGTGGCCAGCGCTTCGTTCAGCAGGCGCAGCAGCAGGGTAAGCGCATCGGACTCGCGGCCGGAAACCCGCACGATGTTCACATTGCCGGCCAGCACCGACAGCAGCGCCGAATAGAGGAACATCGTATCCACATTGCCGGGCGCGATGTGGAGGGCGAGGCCACGCGGGGCCCGGGTGAGGCCATCCTTGGGCGCGAGCTGCGCAAGACTGGCCGCGCGGGCCCAGAAGGCCAGCGCCACCATTTCCGGGCGGCTGCGCGCCGCCGGATCGGCCAGGATGGCCTTGCGCACCGCATCGACCAGCGCCAGCCGCTCCGGCGCGAACGGCGCAGCACGTGGCGCGGCCAGCGTGGCGGCGATGCTGCCACTGGCCGGCGCCATGATGCTGATCTGGCGGGCGATATCGGGTGCGATGCTCATGCGGCCTGGGCTGTGTGCGTATCGGAACAGCCGCGCATTTCGGCGGCCGGGATGCGGCCCAGCACGCGGAAGGTGCGGCCCATGCGACCGCACGGGCAATCATCTTCGCCGGTCAGCACGCCGCGATCTTCGGTCAGCAGGCTGTGGCCGGGGTAGGAGAGCGGGATGGCGGAGACGACCTGGATGATGCCTTCCTGGCCCAGCCCAAGCGGTTGCCAATCGAGCGGATCGCGGATGATCACATCGGCAAAGCCGGGCGCGTGCAGGCGGCCATGATCACATTCCATGAACACCGATCCGACCTGTTCGACCATGCCGTAGAAATTGTGGACATGATCGAAGCCGGCACGTTCCAGGGCCACGGATTTGAACTGTTCGTTCGACACCGCTTCGTCTTCCAGCTTTTTCCAGCCGCCCGAATGGATCAGCACGCTGCCGGGGAAATCCAGCGTGATGCCAGCGCGTTCCAGCGCGGACAGGAAATATTTCCACACCATGAAGGTGAAGCCGAAAGCGAAGATCGGCTTGCCGGCGTGCTTTTCGGCAAATTCGGTGATGGCGGGCAGGTTCAGCCCCATATCCTCATCGTTCAGCGCATAGATGTGGGCACGGCCATAGGTCATCATGCCCAATATGCCGGCACCGCGCGCCGAAAAGCTGGTGCGATCACGCACCACGCCGGGGTGATCGATGATCAGCATCGGCCGGCGATCCTTGCCGATGAAATTGGTGGTGATGGCCGCTAGCGCGCGGCTTTGCGCTTGGGCGGTGGCCTGATCGAGATAGATGCGTGATGGCACCTGGCCAGTGGTGCCGGACGAGGTGAGCGTTTTGAAAATCGCGTCGCTCGGGATGGACTTGAGGTCGAGCTCCTTGAACAGGCGCACCGGCAGGAACGGCACATCGGCGATGCCGATCGGCGCGGCGCGGCCCTGTGCTGCGAGTATACCGGCATATTGTGGGCAGTTTGCGGCGTGATGCAGCGTCAATTCGGCCAGCGCGGCGCCGAGCAGGCGGTTCTTCTCGGCCGCGTCCAGCGCGAACGGCGGGGCGGCCAGCACGGCATCGCGTGCCTGCATCACTTCGCTCATGTTGCCGCCTCCCATGCCTGGCCCAATGCGCCATAGAGCAGTTTGCCCGAAGAGGCACGCGGCAGGGAAGCCACGGATTTCACCATCAGGCCGCGCGGCGGGAAGGAAAAGGCGGCGATCAGCGCGGCGCGCACGGTTTCGGGGTCGCCGGCTTCGACAAGCACGCGCAGCTGATCATCCTGCCCGAAGGAAACGCCCGGCACGTCCATGCGGGCCAGCTGCGCGTCGATATCATCCAGATTCACCCGCGTGCCGAACAGCTTGATCATGCGGCTGGCGCGGCCGGTGATGGAAAGGATACCGGCCTCGTCGCGGCTGGCAAGATCGCCGGTCATCAGCACGCCGCCGAGTTCGTCTCCGCGCGCCAGATCGGCGGCGCCTTGCGCATAGCCCATCATGATGGCCGGCGAGGTGCAGCGCATCTCACCGGAGACGCCGGGTTCGCTGATCACCGCGCCATCGGCCGCGATCAGGTCGATGGTGACGCCGGGGATCGGCATGCCGATGGCGCCGACATGGCTGGCCAGCAGTTGCGGTGGCAGCCAAGTCAGGCGCGGGCCGGCTTCGGTCTGGCCGTACATGGTGATGAAACGGCAGCCAACCGCGGCAGCCCATTCGGCATATTTGGCGGCCACCGGTGCCGGCAGCTTGCCGCCGGCCTGGGTGAGGGTGGTGAGTGTGGGCGTTGCCAGCCGGTCCAGCCCCAGCCGGCGGATGGCGTCATAATGGAAGGGTACGCCGGCCAAGCTGGTGGCGGCGCGGCTTTTGAGCCCCTCCCAGAATTCGGCCTGCATGACGCCGTGGGCGGTCACCTCGATGCAGGCGCCCACCAGCGCGTGGCTGTTCATGACGCTCATGCCATAGGAATAGCTGGTCGGCAGGGCGAGGAAGGGGCGCTCGGCGGCGGTCAGCCCAAGATAGTCGGCGATGGCCTGCGCGTTTGCCAGCAGAGCAGCTGCGGTGAAGCGCGCCAGCTTGGGGCTGCCGGTGCTGCCGGAGGTAGAGAGCAGCACGGACAGATCGGGGTGCAGCGCGGTGCCGCCGGGGCCGGGGCTGATGGCGCCCTCCGGATCGATGATGGCGTCGGGGCGATACAGATCGACCAGCGCCGCCAGCCGTTCCGGCGCAAGGTCATGCTCGATGGCCAGCGTGGCGTGTTCGCTGGTCAGCAGCGCCAGCCACGCCGCCACCGACGCAGCGCTGTTGGCGGTGCGCAGGAAAACCAGCGAACGCCGGCCCAGCGCCGCATCCAGCGTGGCGCGCAGTGCGAGGATGTCAGCATAGCTTATGGTCTGGCCGGCGTCATCGCGCACCGCCGTGGCATTGCCATGGCCGGCAAGGATGGCGCTCCAGGAATTGCCGGTCGTCATGGCCGGCACGTCAGGCGTTCAGGCCGTGACGTCATATTTGGCCAGGATCTCGCGTACCTTGGCCACGCTCGACATGGCCACGATGTCGTCGGCGTCCAGCATGATGTCGAAATTGTCTTCCAGCGCGGTCACCAGCACCATGTGGGCCACCGAGTCCCATTCCTTGATCGACTGGTAGGCAAGGCTGTCCACCACGCTGGCCGCATCGATCATGAGCGATTCCGCAAAGACTTCGGCAAGCGATTTCATCAGGCAATTCCCGGTAACAAAAGGTTGATGACCAATAACGGGTGGAGAGCCGTGAAATCAAGCGCTGGCTGTTTACATTGCCATTGCGCCATCCACCCCGATCACCTGCCCGCTGATATAGCGCGCGCCGTCGCCAGCCAGGAAAAGCACCAGCGGCGCAACATCATCCGGCTGGCCAGTTCGGCCCAGCGCAATGCGCTCCACCAGGGCGGCGCGCTTGTCGGCTGGGATACCGGCGGTCATGTCGGTTTCGATCGTGCCCGGCGCCACCGCGTTGACCCTGATGCCGCGGCCGCCCACTTCGCGCGCCAGGCTGAGCGTGAGGCCGATCACGCCTGCCTTGGCGGCGCCATAAGCCGTGTGGCCGGGATAGCCGACGCGGCCGATGATCGAGGTGAGGTTGATGATCGAACCGCCGCCCGAACGCCCCATCAGCCGCACCGCATATTGGCAGCAGGTGAGCGTGCCGGTGAGATTGGTGGCGAGCGTTTCAGCCATGAGCCCGGTGCTGGTCATCTCGATCACCGCGTCCTTCAGCACGCCGGCGTTGTTGACCAATATGTCGAGCCGGCCGGCCTGTTTCTGCAGTGCCATGAAGGCGGCTTTGACCGCCGCCGGATCGGCAACATCGAAGGGCAGGGGGTGCAGATGATCAGCCATGCCACTGCCGGCGATCATCGCTTCCACCGCTTCGGTGCTGCGGCCGCCAACGAACACGGTGGCGCCCGCACCGGCCAAGGCCAGCACGATGGCGCGGCCGATGCCGCGCGTGCCGCCGGTCACCAATGCGACGCGGCCGGAAAGATCGCCCGCCATGGCCTTACTCGGCTGCAGCAGCGGGGGCGGGAACGGCAGCCTCCGCCGAGCGCTTGCTTTCGCGATCGAGGATCAGGCCCCATTTGCCGGTGACGATGCCGGTTTCCAGCACACGCGCCGGGTTGCCGAACACGATGCTGCCGGGCGGCACGTCGCGCATCACCACGCTGCCCATCGAAACGATGCTGCCATCGCCCACGTTTACGCCTGGCATGATGATGCTGTGCGCGCCGATGCTGCAGCGGCTGCCGATCTTGGTATCGATGTGCAGGTTGCGCGTCATGTCGTGCGACAGGATGGTGGCACCGAACACGATGGCGGTATCTTCACCGATGTGGATGCCGGCCGGGTTGGTGAGATCAAGCTTGGCCGAGAAGCTGACGGCGCTGCCCCTGCCGATGTTCATGCCCCAGACTTTGTTGAAGTAGAAGCGGCGCCATTCCATGATGGCGTTGCGCAGATCGCGCCGCAGTCTGGACAGGCGGGTCGTGGCCATTGCTCTGCTCAGCGATGCCGGAACAGGGTGACGAAATGGCGCCGTTCCATCGTGTGGGTGGCTTCCAGCGGATTGGCGGCAAACGGATATTCCACCACGACATTGTCGATCTTGTCCGAAAGCTTGGGCGGGATACGGCTGGTTACTGCGGCTTCCAGCGTTTCGATATCGATCTTGAGCGTGTTGATGCGGCCATGTTTGGCGATGATCGCGGCCAGCACCTCGTTGCTGTCGGCACAGGGCACTTCGATCCAGGCGCCGGTTTCGCGGCCCACACCGCCATAACGGCCGGTCGGCTCCCAGCCGAACTGCACCATACCGTTTTCGGTCCCGACAGCGGTTTCGGCCAGCGTCACCCGATCGCCGAACTGGGCAAGATTCTTCTTCAGCCGTTCGATGTTGCGCGGCACCGGTTCGTGGCAATAGATCACCGCATCGGGCCGACGCGACAGGAAGAAGGCTGCCGAAATGCCGATATTGGAACCGAAATCCACGACCACCTGGCCATTGGCGGGCGCATCATAATCGCCGCGCAGGAAAATCTCGTTGATGGTCTGCACATCGTCGGGGGAATAGGTGGTCAGCGTGATCGGGCCTTGCGGCGTACGCACAGTAATATCGGCCGGATACTGTCCGCCGTTCGACACATAGCGCTTCAGGAAATCAATAGGCGCATCCACCTTGGCCAGCGCATTGGCGGCGGCAACATAGTGGCGGCGTTCGAACAGGGCGCGCAAAATGACGGCAGGTGTCCGCCGGTGGCGCGCCACTGAATCAAGCGATTGCCCCGGATCGGTCGCCGGCTGGCCGGTATCCATCGCACACTCCCTTTTCCAGCCGTCAGGCTTGTCGCAGCGCAACAAGGCTTGTCAAGCCACAAACCGGCCAGACTCACTGCACCCTGGTTACGGCTTTTCCAGCAGAATACGGCGCGCCAGCCACCAACCTTGCACGATGCGCACGCCATAACCGGCGGCATAGGCCATCGCCAGTCCGGTTATCCCGAACGGCGGCACCAGCACCAGGGCCAGCGCCAGCATCAGCGCCGCGCCGGCCACCATGAAGATCAG
>JAIXPM010000314.1 GCA_027486275.1 Sphingomonadales bacterium
GCGCCGGCCTGCACGTGCATCACGCCATCCTTCACCACGGCGGTGCGCAACACGATGCAGCTGTCCATGTCGCCATTCGGGCTGAAATAGCCGACACCGCCCGCATAGGCTCCGCGTGCCTGGCCTTCGAGCTCCGCAATGATCTGCATGGCCCGCACCTTGGGCGCGCCCGAAACCGTGCCGGCCGGGAAACCGGCCAGCAGCGCGGCCACGGCATCCACGCCATCGGCCAGGCGGCCCTGCACGTTGGAGACGATGTGCATGACGTGGCTGTAGAATTCGACGAAGAACTTGTCTGTCACCTTTACCGTACCGGGCACTGAGACGCGCGCAGTATCGTGGCGGCCCAGATCGAGCAGCATGAGATGCTCGGACAATTCCTTGGGATCAGCGAGCAGGCTTTCCCGGTTGGCGGCGTCTTCGGCGGCATCCTTGCCGCGTGGGCGGGTGCCGGCGATCGGCCGGATGGTCACGTCTCCACCACGTGCGCGAACGAGAATTTCCGGGGAGGAGCCGACCAGCGCAAAGCCGGGCAGATCAAGGAAATAGAGGAAGGGTGAGGGGTTGATGCGCCGCAAGGCACGGTAGAGATCGAACGCCGGCAGCGGGAAATCCACCGAGAAGCGCTGCGACAGCACGACCTGGAAGATGTCGCCGGCGAGGATATAGTCGCGGGCCTTCTCGACCATGGCGGCATAGCGGCCCTTGTCGGTGTGGTGGCGCGGGTTGGCTTCCGGCAGCGATTCCGGCGGGCGCGGCGCCGGCGGCAGCGCCTGCGCCAGCCGGCGCTCCGTCTCTGCAATGCACTCGGCGGCGGCATCCCAGGCGGCGCCCGGATCGGCAGCGGCAAAGATGGGGGCGACGATGAACAATTCGTCCTTCAACCGGTCGAACACCAGCAACAACGTGGGGCGCACGAACACCATGTCGGGCAGGCCCAGTGCCGACGGGCCTGCATCGGGCACGCTGGGTTCCACCAGTCGCACGGTTTCATAGCCCATGTAGCCGACCAGGCAGGCCAGCGCCGCCGGAAGCTCCGCCGGCACATCGGCGCGGGCTTCGGCCACCAGCGCGCGCAGAGCGGTGAGCGTGTCACCCGCAACAGGTTCAAACGCTGTCTGATCCTGCCGCCAGTTGCGGTTGATTTCGCTGCTGTTGCCGCGCGCGCGCCACACCAGATCAGGATCCAGCCCGAGCAGTGAATAGCGCGCACGCACGCTGCCGCCTTCCACCGATTCCAGCAGGAACGCGCCCGATCCCTCGCGGCCCAGCTTCAGCATCGCCGAAACCGGTGTTTCGGTATCGGCAACGATGCGGGTCCAGAGCAACTGCGGGCGGCCGGCAACCAGCGCGGCACAGGCGCTGGCACGGTCGGGAGCGATGCGCCGGTCAGATGCGGGGCTGGCCATCAGCCTTATTGCAAGCCGTCGCCCGACAGGCGGGTGCGCAGGGTCTTCAGGGTGGCATCGTTCTTGTCCACGCCAACGGCGGCCATGCTGGCCTTGGCCAGGCCTTCGGCCATTTCGCCGGGCAGGGCGCTGCCCACTTCACGGCGACTGGCTTCGATCAGGCCGGCCTGCGTCTTGGGATCGCCGGGGACGATGCGATCAACATGCACGATGATCCAGCCGCCCTGGCCGGCGAGCAGCTGCGTGCTGCCGGCAGCCCCGTTCAGGAAGGCGCGGGCGGCTTCGGGCACGTTGGGTTGATTGATGATGTCGATCCGGCGGCCGTTCAGCGGACGCGGCGGGGCAAGGCCGGCATCGGCGAGGGCCTTGGCGAAATTCACGCCCTTCTTCGTCGCGGCCAGCACCGCATCGGCTTTGCCCTTGGCGGCCTTCATCGCCTTGTCCTGCGCGGCGCCGGCCATGGCGAGCGGCATCACTTCGGCAATCGGCGGCGGTGCGGCCGGCAGTACGGTGGCGGTTTCGATCACCACCAGGCGGCCGCCGCCCAGATCTTCCACCACCGGGCCATCGGCCGGCTCACGCTTGAAGGCGCGCGCCGCGACGGTGGCGATTTCCCCGCTCAATGGCGGCTGGCCTTGGGCCAGACCCTTGTCGGTCACCGGGGCCTGGCTCTGGATGCTGAGCGAGGCTTCCTTGGCGATATCGGCAAAGCTCTTGCCGGCTTCCAGGCCATCCTCGATGCGGGCGACAACATCGGCCACAGCATCATCAACGGCGCGCTGCTTCAGTTCGGCCTCAACAGCGGGACGGGCCTGCGCCAGCGTCTTGCCGGCGCTGCCCAATGCGGCCACGCGCACCACGTGCCAGCCCAGCTGGCTCTTGATCGGCGCACTGATTTTGCCCACCGGCAAGGCAAAGGCGGCCTTGGCGACCTCTGCGCTGGTGGCGCGGGCAAAGCCGGCCTCGGTCTGGTTGCCGAGCGCGATATCGCTGGCACCGAAACCGGCGAGCTTTTGTGCGGCGGCAGCAAACCCATCGCTGGAGGCAGCGGCCAAGATCGCCTTGGCCTTGGCTTCATCGGGCACCACCACCTGTTCCAGCACGCGGGTTGCGGCAGCGCCATATTTGGCCGGATCCTTGGCAAAGGCATCGGCGATGGCCTTTTCTGGCACGGTCACACTGGCGGCGATTTTCGCGGCATCGATGAAGGCATAACGGAAACCGCGCCGTTCCGGGATGGTGAAGCGGGCGCTGTTGGCCTTGTACCAGGCCTGCGCTTCGGCGGCGGTGGGCGTGCCGGCCGGCGGCGCCGGGATGGTGGCGACTGCGCCTTCATGGCGATCGACCAGCAGGCGGGCATAAAGCTCTGCCACGCCATCGGGCACGGCCAGTGCGCCGGTGATCGGTTTGATCAATTGCTCGCGCACCAGATCGCGGGCGATAGACTGGCGCAGTTTCTTGTCGGTCAAACCCTGTTGTTGCAGGGCGCGATCATAGGCCGTTTGATCGAACTTGCCGCCGCTTTGGAAGGCGGGGATGCCGGTGATCACCACATCAACCGCGGTGTCAGAGGCGCCCAGCCCGGCGCCGGCACCCATTTCTTCCATCGCGGTCTGGCCGATCAACTGGGTGGCC
>JAIXPM010000058.1 GCA_027486275.1 Sphingomonadales bacterium
CCTTCCTCGTCCGGGCCGGCTTCGGGCGGCTGGCAACGCGACAGACGGCCGATGGAGGGCAGGAAGCCGCGATAGGGATCTTCGGCATAGACGCGGGTTTCGATGGCGTGGCCGTTCAACTGCACATCGGCCTGGGTCAGCGGCAGCGGCTCGCCGGCGGCGACGCGGATCATCAGTTCAACCAGGTCGAGCCCGGTGATGCATTCGGTGACCGGATGTTCCACCTGCAGGCGGGTGTTCATTTCAAGGAAATAGAAGCTGCGATCGGCGCCGGCGATGAACTCCACGGTGCCGGCACTGAAATAGCCGACGTTGCGGGCCAGCGCGACGGCCTGTTCGCCCATCGCCTTGCGCATTTCGGGCGTGACGAACGGGGAGGGGGCTTCCTCCACCACCTTCTGGTGACGGCGCTGGATCGAACAATCACGCTCGTTCAGATAAAGGATATTGCCCTGCTGGTCGCCGATCAGCTGGATTTCGATGTGGCGCGGCTGTTCGACGAACTTCTCGATGAACACGCGGTCATCACCAAAGCTGGCCAATGCCTCGCGGCGGACGCTGTCAAAGCCTTCGCGCACGTCGGCTTCGCTCCACGCCAGGCGCATGCCCTTGCCGCCGCCGCCGGCCGAAGCCTTCATCATCACCGGATAACCGATGCCGCCGGCGATCTCGACGGCGTGATCGGTGCCAGTGATTTCACCGACAAAGCCGGGCACGACGCTGACGCCCGCCGCCTTGGCGCGGCGCTTGGATTCGATCTTGTCGCCCATGGCGGCGATGGCGGGGGCTGGTGGGCCGATGAAGGCGATGCCGGCGGCGCTGAGCGCTTCGACGAAGCTGGCGCGTTCCGACAGGAAGCCATAGCCGGGGTGGACAGCCTCGGCGCCTGTCGCCTTGCAGGCGGCGATGATCTTGTCGGCGATCAGATAGGATTCGGCCGCTGGCGCCGCGCCGATGTGCACGGCCTCATCGGCTTCGCGCACGTGCAGGGCCTGGGCATCGGCATCGGAATAGACGGCCACCGTCTTGATGCCCATCGCGCGGGCCGTGCGGATCACGCGGCAGGCAATTTCACCGCGGTTGGCAATCAGGATTTTCGTGAACAAGGCGTGTGGCTCCCGTCTGCTCGTATGATTGCTCCATAGCGGGGCGGGGCCACCATGCAACATATCGATTTTGGCGATGACCGTCACAGGCACGGCTCGTTGGGCTTTGCGTCAGGTGCGGTGCATCAGCACAGGCAGGCGGGCGTGACAGATGGTCCCCTTCCCCCGGGCAGCCGATCCCCTCACAGGCTGCATCCATCGACCATACCAACGCCGGCGCTGCTGATCCCCTGCAGCGGCGCCGGCCACTCCTCTGATGTCCGGAATTTTCCATGCGTTTGTTCTTTGCCACCATCGCTGCCGCCTTTGCCGCCCTGACCGGTGACGTGGTGCAGTTTGAAGGCCTGTCGCCAACCCGCTGAATGCAAAAGGGCCGGCGCGTGAGCACCGGCCCTTTCGGGTTCAGGCTTGAATGAATTTCAGCGGTTGGAAGCAACCGCCACAGCGAGGCGGGCGCGGGCCGCATCAATCTGCGGCGCAGCAGCCTTCATCGCATCGGTCCGGCAGGCATCAAAGGCCGCCAGTTCGTCACGGGTGAAGGTGACCGGGTAGCCGCACAGGCGCGTCACCGCTTGCGACAGGCGCTTGTCCAGCGCGCGCTGGCCAGTGGCCGACGACAGATCGAGATCCGCAGTCTGCACCTTCACCTGCCACTGCTCATAGCCGGGTTCGGCGGCCAGGGCCGGCATCGCCAACGTTGCGGCGGCGAGAAGAGCTATCGTGATGCGCATCATGTACCTCCCAAAACACTTGAGGAGAGGATGATGCGGGCAATGTCACGTCAATGCAACAAGAATGTCACGGAACTGTCATTTAAGAGTCTTTTTTCTGCAACCGAGTCGTCACAATAGCGCTCATGCGGGCCGGGCAATCATCAGCCACAGCGCCGTCAACAGTGGCACGGTGGAGATGAGTCCCCAGAAAATCCATCGTTTTGACAAGGCCTTGTAGGCATCGGGCACTGGCCCATCACCGAACTGGCGTGCCATCCGCGCGCTCTTGATCTGGATCGGCACGATCAGGCCCATCCAGATCAGCCCGGCCGCCACGAAACACAGCTGCGCCAACAGCAGCCAGCCGCTGGTCAGCTCAAATTGTCCTTCGATGGCAAGGCCATAGCCGCCGATCATGGTGAGAATCACGCCCCACACCGTCATCGACCAATCGGTGTAGGTGATGAGTTTCTGGGCGAACTGCAGCACCGGGCCGCGGCCGTCGCGATCGGCGAAATATTTCCAGATCGCCGTCACGGTGATGTTGCCCATCAGCATCACCACGCCGGTGATGTGCAGGAACTTCCAGACGAGATAGGTTTCGGGCATCACGTCCCGCTTACAACGGAATATTGTCGTGCTTTTTCCACGGGTTTTCGAGAGTCTTCGTCCGCAGTTTGCGCAGGCCCATGGCGATCCGCTTCCGCGTCGCATGCGGCATGATCACTTCATCGATGAAGCCCATGGATGCCGCCACGAACGGATTGGCGAAGCGGGCTTCATATTCGGCGGTGCGCGCGGCGATCTTGTCCTTGTCGCCGATATCCTGGCGGAAGATGATTTCCACGGCGCCCTTGGCGCCCATCACGGCGATTTCGGCGGTGGGCCAGGCATAGTTCAAGTCGCCGCGCAGATGCTTTGACGCCATCACGTCATAGGCGCCGCCATAGGCCTTGCGGGTGATGACCGTGATTTTCGGCACGGTGGCTTCGGCATAGGCGAACAGCAATTTCGCGCCATGCTTGATGATGCCGCCATATTCCTGTGCCACGCCGGGCAGGAAGCCGGGCACATCCACAAACGTCACGATCGGGATGTTGAAGGCATCGCAGAAGCGCACGAAGCGGCCGGCCTTCTTGCTGGCGTTGATGTCGAGGCAGCCGGCCAGCACGGTCGGTTGGTTGGCAACAATACCGACCGTGTGGCCTTCGATACGGGCGAAACCGATCAGAATGTTGCCGGCATGGCCCGGCTGCAGCTCGAAGAATTCGCCATCGTCGGCGACCTTCTGGATCAGCTCGTGCATGTCGTACGGCTTGGCGGCGCTGGCCGGGATCAGCGTGTCGAGGCTGTGATCGATGCGCAGCGGGTCGTCGCTGGTCGGCCGGAACGGCGCATCCTCGCGGTTGTTGAGCGGCAGGAAATCGAAGAACATCCGCGTGCGCAGCAGTGCATCGATATCATCTTCCAGCGCCAGATCGGCCACGCCGGATTTGGTGCTGTGGGTGATGGCGCCGCCCAGTTCTTCCTGGGTCACCACTTCGTTGGTTACCGTTTTCACCACGTCGGGGCCAGTGACGAACATGTAGCTCGAATCCTTCACCATGAAGATGAAGTCGGTCATGGCGGGTGAGTAGACCGCGCCGCCCGCACAGGGCCCCATGATCAGTGAAATCTGCGGCACCACGCCGGATGCCAGCACGTTACGCTGAAACACTTCGGCATAGCCACCAAGGCTGGCGACGCCTTCCTGGATGCGGGCGCCGCCGGAATCGTTGAGGCCAATCACCGGCGCGCCAACCTTCATGGCGGTGTCCATGATCTTGCAGATCTTCTGGGCGTGGCGTTCAGACAGCGATCCGCCGAACACGGTGAAATCCTGCGAGAAGACATAGACGAGCCGGCCATTGATGGTGCCGCTGCCGGTCACCACGCCGTCACCGGGGATCTTTTGTTCGGCCATGCCGAATTCGGTGCAGTTGTGCTCCACATACATGTCGAGCTCTTCGAAGCTGCCGGGATCGAGCAGGATATCCAGCCGCTCGCGCGCCGTCAGCCGGCCCTTCTTGTGCTGGGCCTCGATGCGCTTTTCCCCACCACCCATGCGGGCGGCGGCGCGGCGGCGTTCCAGTTCTTCCAGTTGCTTCAGCATGGGTGTGCACTCCCTTGGTGTCTCCCCTAGCAATTGCGATGCTCGGGGCAAGTGCGTTGTTTTCACCCTGCCAACAGGCGCAGGCAGCGGATCGCCGCATCGAGATCAGCGCGGCGCTCTGCTTCGGCCTTTTCGGCCAACGGATCGCGGCCCCATTGCTGTTCCTGCCAAAGCGCGTCGACGTGCGCGATGTCATAGGCGGCTTCGGCCTCCAGTTCGCCTTCCGCCACCGCCAATGCCAGCACGGCCGAACCCGTGATGGTCACGATCGGATCCAGTGGCGCCAGCTGGAACGGGGTGAAGGCGGCAAAGGCCGTGTGCAGGCGGATCAGCGTCGCCGTCGGCTGGGCGACATGCATGATGCCGGTGGTGATGGTCAGCCCCACGTCGTAACGGCGGGCGAGCCATTCCACCCATGGGTCCCAGGCCGCTGCTTGCGCCGCCAGCAGCGAGGCCGGGCCATCGGCGCGATAGGCGATGAGTTCGCTTTCCGCATACGTCGCCAGCCGTTTGGCAAAACCGGCGTGGTCTGCTGCGACCCGATCAATGGCTGCGTTGGCAAAGCCGCTGAGCGGCAGGCTGCGCGGATCAATCTTCTCGCCTTGTGTCTGCCATTCGCCGGCAATGGCTTCGGCCAGCGATCGCGTGGGCACCGCAAGCGGAACGCGTGCCGGCGTGCGCAGCGGCCGGCCATCGAGCGCCACGCCGAACGGCCCGTCGCCGGTGACAATTGCGTCTTTGTAGAAGCGCTTCATTTGCGGGTAAGGCCCAGATGCTTCGGCCGAACGAACAGCGAGCAGCCACCCAGCAGCACCACCGCCAGCCCCGGCGCCTGCCCCACTTCGCGCACCAGCCACACGCCGGCGGCCATCACCGCCAGCCCGGTCAGCCGCACGGCGAGATAGATCAGATAACGCTTCTTCGCTTCGGCAGCGGGGAGGGGGGCTTCACGCATGGATTGGCCTTACCCCCGCCGGCCACGCTGCAGCAAGATGAATGCCAGCGCAAACTGCAGCACGGCCGCGACCCAGAACAGCCCGCTCGCCACCTCACCGTTTTCGCCTGCCGCTGCACTGCGCCGCGCCAGAACCACGAATGCACCGCCGAATGCCAACGCCAGGATCGCCATGATCCGGCCCAGCCGCCGCAGCCGGGCGATCATCTCGCCGGAACCCGGCATGTCGTCGGGGGACGGTTCTTCAGCCATTGAGCAGCGCCAGCAGATGATCGGCATCATCGGCGACATGCGCGGCGCCGGCATCGATCAGTTCATGCGCGTCGTGATAGCCCCAATCGACGCCGATACTCTTCACGCCCGCGGCTTCGCCCATGGCGATATCGAAGATGGTATCGCCGATCATCACCGCCTGTTCGGCCTTCGCGCCTGCTTCGGCCAGCGCCATATGAAGCATTGAAGGATGGGGCTTGGACGGGTGGCGATCGGCGGTTTGCAAGCTGACGAACAGGTGATGGATGCCGTGATGTTCGAGCGCCAGCTTCAGCCCGCGATCAGATTTTCCCGTAGCCACCGCCAGCAGCCAGCCCTGCCCATCGAGCGTATCGAGGAGGCTGCGGATGCCCGGATAGAGCGGCTCGGCATCCAGCGCCTTGTCGGCCCGCAGGCGCTGGAAGGCGGTCTTGTAGTCTTCGGCCAGGCTCAGGTGCAGGTCATGATCCGCCTCCGGTAGCAGCGCCTGCATGGCTTCTACCAGGCTCAGGCCGACGATGCGGCGGGTGGCGTGACTGTCGGGGGCGGGAAGGCGGTGGCGCTGGAAACTCTGCTCCATCGCCCGGATGATGTTGACCTGGCTGTCGATCAACGTGCCATCGCAATCGAAAACAGCGAGTTTCATGATGTCTTCCTTGCGGCGCGGATTCTCGCCGCGCCTTCTGTCTCGCCCAGTCGCTCCAGCGCCGCGGTCACGCCGGCCGCATCGGCCTCGCTGCGGTTCTGGCTGGCTTTCAGCGTGGTACGGATGGCGGCGGGGGTGAGTTCATATCCGGTGATGGCGCGCATCATGGCTTCGGCACGCGGGCGCTCCATCTTGTGCATGGTCCAGTTCTCGCCCACCCGGGGCTCGAAGGTGGCCGAAGCGACGTGCAGCAGTTCCTCCAGTTCGTCCACGCTCATGGCGCGCACCGGGCCTTCGATCTCGACCGCCTGGTAATTCCACGTGGGCACATTGTTGGCCGGCTCCCCATACCAGTTGGGGGAGACATAATGGCCCGGCCCGCCGACGCTGATCAGCGCGGTCAGGCCATCGAGATGCTGCGCCAGCGCATTGCCACGCGCGAGGTGGAACATCACCGTGCCCGCCGCGCTCACCAACACCGGCGCATGCGCCACGCGCGGTCCATCGGGCGTTTGGCCAAAGATGTGGGCAAAGCCGTGCGCCGCCACGAAAGCGAGCGGGTCATCATTGCTGCGAAAGGCGGCATTGGGATGCATAGCGGGGTTTCCCTGCCGCAAGCCCATCCTGTCGGCAAGGAGAGTCGACGCCGCGTGGCCTGCCCGCTACCCCTTGGTCATCATGACCGAACCACCGCCCTTGCTGCCCATCCCCGCCGGCCAGGCCAGCACGGAACCGCGCGACGCTGACGAGATCAAGGGCCTGCGCTATCCGTTGGGCCGCTGGGTGCCGGGGCCGGGCGAAGCCGAAGAAGTGGCGCCGGGCATTTTCTGGGTGCGCATGGGTCTGCCGTTCGGGCTGGATCATATCAACCTGTGGGTGATCGATGCCGGCGACGGCTGGGCGATTGTTGATACCGGGGTGGGCCTGCCGGCTTCGAAAGCGGCGTGGGAAGCGCTGTTTGCCGGCGCGTTGAAAGCCAAGCCCGTCACCCGCGTCATCGTCACCCACTATCACCCGGATCACCTCGGCATGGCCGGCTGGCTGTGCCGCAAGTGGGATGTGCCGCTGGAAATCACCCGCACCGAATATCTGCTGGCGCGCACGCTCACGCTTGATGTGCGCGACGCGCCGCCGGATGAAGCCGTGGCCTTCTCCATCCGCGCCGGCTGGAGCGACGAACAAGTGGCCGCAATGAAAGCCAAGGCCTGGGGCAGTTTCGGCAAGATCATCAGCAAGATGCCGGCCGGCTTCAAGCGGCTGCGCGATGGCGATGTGCTCAATATCGGCCCGCGCCAGTTCACGGTCGTGGTCGGCCGCGGCCATGCCCCTGAACATGCCTGCCTGGTCGCGGATGACGTGATGATCAGCGGCGACCAGGTGCTGCCGCGTATCACGTCGAACGTGTCGGTCTATCCCACCGAGCCCTATGCCGATCCACTGGGCGACTGGCTGGAGAGCATCGATACGCTGCGCGCCATTCCCGATCATGTGCTGGTACTGCCCGCCCATAACGAGCCCTTTTATGGCCTGCACACGCGACTGGACCAGCTTGCCGCCGATCACCATGGCAAGCTGGAAAAGCTGGAAGCCTTCTGCGCCGAACCGCGCACGGCCGTCGATTGCTTCGCCGCCCTGTTCCGCAGGCCGATTGGTGAGGCTGATTACGGGTTGGCAACAGGTGAAACCGTCGCCCACCTGCACTGGTTGGAAGAGCGCGGCCGGGTCAGCCGCGTGAAGGACGGCAGCGGCGTGGACCGTTTCATCAGGGCGTGACTGCCACGTCAGGGCGTCGCGTCGTCGCCGGCTGAAGGTTCGCGCTGGAATCCGTGCATGCCCATCCGCCATTGCACGGCGATGATGGCCCCTTTGCACGGCTGCAGCAGGCCAATTGCCAGCGCCGCCGTGATTGGCAGGATGATAGCGGAGGCCATCGCAGACGATATGCTGGCGTCCCGCGCCAGGTACACGGCCAGCGGCGCCACCAGGTGGCCGGTGATGAACAGCGACGCATAGGCCGGAAAATCATCAGCGCGCTGCAGCGACCAATCCTGGTCACAACGGCCGCAACCATCGACCGGCTTGAGGAAAGCGCGGAACAACGGACGCTGCCCACAGCGCGGGCACCTGCCAACCACGCCGCGCGCCATCGCCCGCCACGGCGAATGCGGCCGCACGATTGGCGGCTGATCAGGCAGGGACCCAGCCGCATCGGCCGGATCGAGAGGATTCGTCTGAAGGTCAGGCAGCGAGGCGCTCATGCCTGTGCATACACCAATTGGGAAAAGTTTGCCTGTCGCCTGAACGTCAGGAGCAAGCCTGGCTTTTTCCCATTCAGGCCGAACCTGCCATCGTAAGCCCACGCCGCCGCCGTGCCGCGCCGCCCACCACG
>JAIXPM010000106.1 GCA_027486275.1 Sphingomonadales bacterium
CAGATCGCGCACGTCAGCCGGCATGCCGGCTTTCAGTTCGGCGGCATCGCGCAGCCAGATCTCGGTGGAAATCAGCGGCGATTGCAGCACCAGCCCGGCCAGGGCGCTGGGCTGGGTCGCGCCATATTCCAGTGCCAGTGTTCCGCCCCAACTGCCGCCCAGCACATGCCAGCGCGCGATGCCGAAATGGGCGCGGATCGCTTCGATCTCTGACAGGAACCGCGCCACCGTCCAGTTGACCGGATCGCCCGGCCGATCTGATCGGCCGCAATCCAGCTGATCATACATGATCACGGCGCGATCATCGGCCAGCGCCGTGGCGTTGAGCCAGCTCCAGTGCGAACTGCCCGGACCGCCGTGGATGAACAGGATCGGAGGCTTGCCGCCCAGGGCGCCGTTGACCCGGACATAGATACGCCCGCCGGCAACCGGCACCATGGCTTCCTGATCAGGCGCCAGCCGCAGGCCGGGAGAGGTCGCCCCCTGCCGCAACGTCTGCGCCGCCAATCGCGCCGGCAACAGGCTCGCCAGGCCGGCAGCCAAAAGCGTGCGCCGCGCCATCACGCCGCCGGATCCGATTTGCGGCGGAAACCGGCCGGGCCGAGATGCATGTCGATATCGGGATAATGGCATTCGTCGATATCGACCGCATCATTGCCGATGGCAAGGAACTGGCAGGGCAGGGCGCTGCGGTTCTGCAGATGATGGCCGTTGGCTACGCCGGCGGGGAAGCAGGCGATGTCGCCGGGGCGCAGCAGAGTTTCGCCATCCTCCTCGACCAGCACGGCCTCTCCAGCCAGCATCACCACCATTTCGTCTTCATGGCTGTGCCAGTGCCGTTGGCTGGACCAGGCGCCGGCAGCCAAAGTGACCAGATTGGCACCGAACCGGCACAGCCCGGCAGCCGCCGCCACCGCGACCCACGTGCGCGTCAGCACCGGGCCATCAAACGGCGGCAGATAGCTGGAACCGGAATTGACCGGCAGGGCAGACAGATCGATCTTCGGCATCAGCGCCGTTCAAGCACAACCGGCAGCTTTCGGAAACCGTGCACGAAGCATTGCGCCACATATTCGGCGGCTCCCACCTGACGCGGGAACAATTTGCGGGCCAGAAGTTCTTCCAGCAGCACCGCAATCTGCAATTCCGCCAGCCGGGCGCCCACGCAGCGGTGGACGCCAAAGCCGAACGACAGGTGGCGGCGGGCGTTTGCGCGTGTGATATCAAAGGTTTCTGCGTTCGGGAACACGCTCTCATCGCGGTTGCCGCTGATGTACCAGACGACGATCTTGTCGCCCTTCTTCACCGGAACCCCGGCGATATCGGCATCGGCCACCGCCGTGCGCCGCATGTGCGCCAGTGGCGTCTGCCAACGCAGGACCTCGGAAATCGTATTGGAAATCAGACTGTTGTCGCCCTCTAACTTGGCCCATTCGCCGTCATAACGGTTGAAGGCTTCCACCAGGCCCGACATCGAATTGCGGGTGGTGTCATTGCCGCCCACAATCAAAAGGATATAGTTTCCAGTGCGTTCCTGGAACGGCATGTCGCCCATGGCATTACTGTGCGCCATGGCACTGATCAGGTCACCAGTTGGCGGCTTGGCCTTGCGCTCGGTCATCAGGGCATCGAGCGCGTTGGTCATGTCAATCAGGTGCTGCTGGCGGATATCCTTGGTCGCCGGGTTCAGCGCGGCCTCGATGTCGCCACCCCAATCTGACCACAAGGTGAGATCACGGCGCTTTTCCCAGGGATAATCGAACAATATGGCCAGCATGCCGGTGGTCAGTTCAATGGAAACGCGGTCAACCCAATCAAATTCCTCACCAATCGGCAGCCCGTCGAGCAGTTCGCTGGTGCGCTTGCGGACTTCGATGGCCATGCGGGCGATTTCAGATGGGCCAAAGGCGGGCGCCACCACCCGGCGCTGATCGCTGTGGCGCGGCCGGTCCATCGCGATGAACTGCGGCAGATTATACTCGCCAAACAGATCGACAACGGTGATGCCGCCGAACTCGTGGCTGGACGAGAAGATGTCAGGCCGGGCTTCCACCGCCATGATGTCGGCATGGTCACAGACCGACCAGAACGGGCCGAATGGGCTGTTGGCCTGGTAATGCACTGGTGCTTCGGCGCGCAACCGGGCGAACACCGGCCGCCAACTGTCGTTGGCATACAGCGTTGCGTCAGACACATCGATCACATCAAGTGGAACAGCAGCCACACTGGCCGGAGCAATCGTTGCCATCACATCCTCCCCATTTCGTGCGCCGCATCTTCACGGTCATTGGTGCGATGCTACGCTGGATCGATCCCAACTGCGAGTCCCGGTACCATGGCCATTCCCTCTCATAATAATCATGATTCCAGCATCGATCCCACCCGAGATCAGGTTCGAAACTTGCGCGATCACGGCCGTGACGGGCCGGTGGTGATGATGAACCTGCTGAAGTTCCGCGAGACCGCGAACTATTCGCCCGATGCTGGCATGGCCTCCTGTTCGGGCAAGGCGGCCTATGACCGCTATCAGCACGCCTTCACCGTGGCGGTCGGCGCCATTTCCCAGGCGGAGGTGCTTTATGATGGTCCATGTGAGCAGGTCTTCATCGGCCAGGCCGGCACGGATGCGACCAATTGGGACAAGCTTCTGTTGGTGCGCTACCCCAGCCGGCAGCACTTCCTCGCCATGATGGCCGACGACAGCTACCGCGACGCACTGGTGCACCGATATGCCGGGCTGGAGCGCACCGTTCTGATTCAGTGCGCCGGGTGAGGACCTAATCATCTTGCGCCTGTTGCACCGCAGCGCAGGCACGGTATGAAGGCCCGCATAACCATCCGCTTGTTCGGCCGCAGGGCAGGGCAGCGAAAGGGGCCAGCAAGAAGGGCAACTCATGGCATCTCGACCAATAGCGCCGCCGCCGCGCCCGCTTTCACCGCACCTCACCATCTGGAAATGGCGGGTGCACATGGCAGTATCCATCGTGCACCGTGTGACGGGGCATGCGCTTGCCTTTGGCGCCGTGGTGATCTTTGCCTGGTGGCTTGCGGCGCTGGCCAGCGGGCCAACCTATTATCGCTTGTTCCAGGACATCGTTTTTTCGCCGCTGGGCGTGGTTGTTGGCTTTGGTCTCACCTGGTCGATGTTCCAGCACATGGGCAGCGGCATCCGCCACTTCATCATGGATTCGGGTGAAGGCTTTGATCTGGTAACCTCGCGCCGCATGGCGCTGGCGACCTTTGCCTTTTCGGCCATTTCCACGCTGGCCTTCTGGGCCTTCATCCTTCTCGGCCGGGGGTATTGATAATGGGTAACGGGACCCAACTTGGCCGCGTCCGCGGTCTTGGTGCCGGCGGCGGCGCGGTTGTCCATCACTGGTGGTTGCAGCGCGTCACGGCGGTGGCCAGCCTGTTCCTGGTGCTGTGGTTCGTTTTCAGCCTCGCTCGCCTACCCAGCCTGGATTATGCCAGCACGGTGATGTGGATGCGCCAGCCGCTTGTGGCGGTGCCGATGTGTCTGCTGGTAGTCAGCGTTTTCTGGCACTTCCGCCTGGGTGTGCAGGTGATGCTGGAAGATTATCTGCATGGGTCAAAGCGCGTCATCGCCATGCTGGCCCTCAACTTCTACACCTTTGCCCTTGCCGCCCTGTCACTGTTCTCGGTGCTCAAGGTCGCCCTGTCTGCCGGTTGATTGGAAGCTCAAGTGCCTGAAGCCTATCAGATTATCGATCATGTTTACGACGCTGTCGTGGTGGGAGCCGGCGGCTCCGGCTTGCGTGCTGCCATGGGCATTGCCGAAGCCGGGCTGAAAACCGCCTGCATCACCAAGGTCTTCCCCACCCGCAGCCACACCGTTGCCGCGCAGGGCGGCATTGCGGCCGCGCTCGGCAACATGGGCCCGGATCACTGGACCTGGCACATGTATGACACGGTGAAGGGCAGCGATTGGCTGGGCGATCAGGATGCGATCGAGTATCTGTGCAAGGAAGCCCCGGCCGCGGTTTACGAGCTGGAGCATTTCGGCGTGCCGTTCAGCCGCACCGAGGCCGGTCGAATCTATCAGCGTCCGTTCGGCGGCATGATGCAGAACATGGGCAGCGGCCCGCCGGCCCAGCGCACCTGCGCCGCGGCAGATCGCACCGGCCATGCCATGCTGCACGCGCTCTATCAGCAGAGCCTCAAGTACAGCACGGATTTCTACATCGAATATTTCGCCATCGATCTCATCATGGTGAATGGGGAGTGCAAGGGTGTCATTGCCATCAACATGGAAGATGGCAGCATTCACCGGTTCCGCAGCCACCAGACGGTGCTGGCGACCGGTGGCTATGGCCGTTGCTATTTCTCAGCAACGTCGGCCCACACCTCCACCGGTGATGGCGGCGGCATGGCGATCCGCGCCGGCGTGGCCATGCAGGACATGGAATTCGTGCAGTTCCACCCAACCGGCATCTATGGCGCCGGTGTGTTGATCACCGAAGGCGCGCGCGGGGAGGGCGGTTACCTCACCAACAGCCAGGGAGAGCGTTTCATGGAACGCTATGCTCCGTCGGCCAAGGATCTTGCCAGCCG
>JAIXPM010000237.1 GCA_027486275.1 Sphingomonadales bacterium
GCAATGGCGCGGTGCCACCGGTGTTTGCCACCGTGGCCGGCCTGCGCACGACGCAGCTGACGGTGAACACCGAAACCGTGGTGGTGACCAACCAGGGCAGCGGCGGCTGGCGCGAGCTGCTGTCGGGGGCAGGGGTGCGCTCGGTTTCGCTGTCAGGCTCGGGCGTGTTCACCGGTTCGGGCGCGGAAACGCGGGTGAAGGCCACCGCGCTGGCCGGCACCATCGATGATTATCAGGTGCAGTTCGAAAGCGGCGACACGATCACCGGGCGCTTTCAGATCGCCCGGCTGGATTATGCCGGCGATTTCAATGGTGAGCGCACCTACAGCCTGCAGCTGGAAAGCAGCGGGCCGGTGGTGGCAGCGTGACCGTGAACCCGTTGCGGGGGGAGGCGGCGCTGGTGCTGAACGGCGAGACGCTGCGTCTGCGCCCAAGCTTCGCGGCGCTGGTCGCTGCCGAAGCCGAACTGGGCCCGTTGTTTGCGTTGTGCGAGCGCGCGGCGGCGGGCCAACTCACCTTGGCCGAAATGGCGGCATTGCTGTGGCACTGCCTGGCCGAAACGCAACCGCGTGACGCCTTCGCCGAGGCCTTGGTGGCCGGTGGGCTGGCGAATGCCACGCCGGCGCTGCGTGTGCTGCTGGGCCAGATCCTGGCCGGAGTCTGATGGTTTCGATGATGTTTGCCGAGGCCGCCCGCCGCGCCGCGCATGTAGCCGCTGTGGCGTTGGGCTGGCGGCCGGATGAGTTCTGGGCCGCAACACCCGCCGAACTGGTGACCGCGCTGGGGCTGGATGCCGCGCCGGCCGACGCGCCGGTGGATGGCGGCGGGCTGGCCGCATTGATGGAGCGATATCCCGATGAATGCTGAACCGATCGAGGAACTGGTGGTGAAGGTGCGCGCCGATACCGGCGGCTTCATGGCCGGCGTGAACGATATCCAGCGCACGCTGGATGGCCCGTTCGCGGCCGGGCTTGATCGCGCCGGATCAGGCCTGTCGCGGGCGCTGGGCCGGGCCTTGTCCGACGGCAAATTCGGTTTCGACGACTTGCGGCGCATCGCGCTGTCGGCGTTGAGCGACATCACCCAGGGCGCGCTGCGGCTTGATCTGGGCGGGCTATTTGGGGGCGGCAGCGGTGGCCTGTTGGGCGGACTGGTCGGCAGCCTTTTGGGCTTGCCGGGCCGGGCCACGGGCGGATCGGTCAGCGCAGGCCGGGCCTATATGGTGGGCGAACGCGGGCCGGAACTGTTCGTGCCCACCGCCGCCGGGCGGGTGGAGGCCAATCCGGGCCAGAACAGCGCCCGCATGGTCAATGTCACGGTCAACGTGGCGGCCCCGCGTGACGCGACGCCGGCGGCGATGCAGCAGACCGGCAATCAGGTGGCGCGCGCCGTGGCCCGCGCACTCGATCGGGCACGGCCATGATGCGCTGGTGGCTGGCCGGCCCACAGGACTTGGGCCGCACGCGCTGGGTGCGCCGGTTCGATCCGCGCTGGTGGCTGGTGGATTTTCCGCGCCCGATGATGGCCAGCGCCGTGACCGACGGGCCGGACGGCGTGGTGGTGAGCCTGGAATTTCAGCGCCGCGCCGATCTGGCCGGGCTGATCTGGGAATCGGCGGATCGCTGGAGCCATCCGCTGTGCGCGCTGGAAACCCGCCGCGACTATCGCGGGCTGTTGTGGCAGTTCCGCTGGCAATCATCTGGCGCTGTGCTGCCCCTGGATGCGGTCAACGGCCCGGTGCTCACCATCGAAGGGCGTGATGCCGATGGGCAGCCCCGCACCTGGTATGTGCGGCTGTGGAACTATGCCAGCGGTAGCCCCACCGATGCCGAGATCAGCCTTGATTTCGATGCGCTCAGCGGGGGCTTTCTGTTGCCTGAGGAAGCGGATCCGGTTTGGGCCGGCGATATTGATCGGCTGTTCATCAGCCTGGTGCCGCCCGGTTACGATGGTGTCGATGCGCCGCTGCCGGCCGTGGCGAGCGGTGAGGTTCGGCTGACCAACCTGATGGTGGATGGCGCCGGAGCCGTGCTGAAGGCCGGCGATCCCTTGCTGCCGCCGCAGCCGCTGCGCCTGTGCACGGCCTATGACGATCTCTACAACCAGACGCCGGAGCGTATCCTTGAGCAGGCGCTGCTGCTCGGCTGGCGCGGCGCCA
Source organism: Sphingomonadales bacterium (assembly GCA_027486275.1). The sequence goes on from JAIXPM010000237.1 coordinate 2,159, forward strand.
TCACTCATTATCTGGGCATGAGCCATTTCATGGCGTTTTTGCCGGACGGGAATGGCGGCTATGTGGTGGATCCGGCGCGGCCTTTCTGCGGACCGGGCACGGCCTGGCATCAGGATTTCCTCGCGCGGGCCGGGGCTTTGGGCTTTGCCCCCATCCTGTCCCTGTCGATGGAGTTGCTGGCGCAGCACTGCCCGCCGGCCTGGGCGCAGCGGGATTCGACAAATGCGCTGGGCCTTACCGGCTGGTCGCCGCCCTCGGCGCTGCTGTCGCCCTGCCAGCCTGCCGCGCAGGCCTGGTTGCAGGCGGTGACGACCGTGGCGATTGGCCTGGCGCTGGCGGCCGGCGTGGCCCCGGCCTTTCAGGTGGGGGAGCCGTGGTGGTGGGTGGGGCCGAACAACCGGCCCTGCCTTTATGATGCCGCCACCACCGCGCGCTGGCAGGCCGAACGCGGCAGCCCGCCGCCGATGATGGCCGACATCAGGGGCAACAAATCAGCGAGTGAGCAGGCGTATCTGGATTGGTGTGGTGACCGGCTGGCCGAAGCCACGGCGGGGATGGTGGCCGCCGCGCGGGCCGCGGCCCCCGATGTTGTCACCTATCTGCTGTTCTACACGCCGCAGGTGCTGCTCGGGGATCGGCCCGATCTGGCCCGCGCCAACATGCCGGCCGGCTGGGCGGATCCGGCCTTCGATGTGCTGCAGTTGGAGGATTATACCTTCGTGACCAGCGCCAATCAGGCCGGTCAGGCGCGCGGCCGGGCGCTGGTGGAGGCGCAGTTGGGTTACCCCCGCGCCCGCCAGCATTATCTCGCCGGCTTCGTGCTCAGCCAGAATGATGCCGAGGTGCAGTGGCCGTTGGTCGCCGATGCGGCCGCTGCCGCACTGGCGCTGGGGGTGACGGAAACTTTCGTCTGGGCCTGGCCGCAGGTGGCGCGCGACGGTTTCACCCCTTTCCGGATTGATGATGCGGAGGACGACATGGCCAGTTTTCACGATGTGCGCTTTCCGCTTGAACTGGGCTTTGGTGCTGCCGGCGGCCCGGCCTTTTCCACCCAGGTGGTGGTGACAGGCTCGGGCGCGGAGCAGCGCAATGCCGAATGGGCTGATGCCCGGCTGGAATATGATGCCGGGCTCGGCATCCGTTCCGAGGACGATCTCAAGCGCTTGATCACTTTCTTCCGCGCCCGGCGCGGGCAGGCGCATGGCTTTCGTTTCCTCGATCCGCTCGACAACAGCTCGGCCGCCGATGGCGGGGAACCGACGGCCCTCGATCAGCGGCTTGGGCTGGGCGACAGCGGCACCACCCGCTTCGCGCTGGTGAGAAACTATGGCGATGCCGCCTTGCCTGACGAGGCCCCGCAAATCCGCCGCATCACCCGCCCCTGGCCCGAAACCGTGGTGGTGGCGGTGGCCGGCGTCGTGATGCCGAACGGCTGGACGCTGGCGCCGGGCGGGTATGTCGATTTCGAAGTGGCACCAGCGGCCGGAGCAGCGGTCACCGCCGGTTTCCGTTTCGATGTGCCAGTGCGCTTCGCCACCGATCGCATCGAGGTTTCGATCGCCGGCTGGCGGGCAGGCGAGCTGCCATCCGTGCCGCTGATCGAAATCAGGGAGGATTGAGGCGATGCTGGCCGCGGAATTGACGCACCTGGCGCTGTGCTGGCGCCTCGTGCGGCGCGACGGCGTGGCGCTGGGCTTCACCAGCCATGATCGGCCGTTGCTGGTGAACGGCCTATGCCATGAAAGCCGTCCCGGCATGTCGCCCTCGGCCGTGGTGTTGAGCGACGGCGTTTCGGCCGACGACATGGAGGTGGCCGGAGCCTTGTCGGCCGGGGCGCTCACTGGCACAGATCTGCTGGCCGGGCGCTGGGATGGCGCGCGGCTGGATCTGTTCCTGGTCGATTGGCGTGATCCCGATGCCGGACAGCAATGGCTGGCGGAAGGCACCTTGGGTGATGTGGCCGTCGGCACGGGGGCCGATGCCGGCTTCACCGCCGAATTAATCGGGCCGGGCGCGGCACTGGCGGCCAGCGTGGTGGAAAGCTGCTCGCCCGAATGCCGCGCTGAGCTGGGCGATGCCCGCTGCAAGGTTGACCTGCGGCCGCGCGAACGGCTGGCGACGGTGACCGCCATTGCCCAGGATAAGATGCAGATTGCCGGGATCGTGCCGGCCGATCATGTGCAGGGCGAACTGGCCGTGATGGACGGGCCTCAGGCTGGGCTGGTGCGCCGCCTGCTCGCCGAAGATGCCGGCTGGCTGGTGATGGATGAGCCATTGGCGTTGGCCACCGGAACCCGGGTGCGCCTGCGCGAAGGTTGCGACAAGCGCTTTGCCACCTGCCGCGACCGCTTTGCCAACGCCCGCAATTTCCGCGGTGAACCGCATGTGCCGGGCGCCGATCTGTTGACGCGCTATGCCGTCTGATCGCCCCATCTCCCGTCGGCGTCAGGCTGCCATCGCCGCTGCGCGCGCCGGTCTGGGAACCCGTTTTCGTGCGCAAGGCCGGCTGATCGGCGTGGGGCTGGATTGCGTTGGCGTGGCCCTGCTGGCGGCGGCCGGCGCCGGCGTGCCGCTGGGGCCCGTGCCGCCCTATGCGCTGGGCGGTGACCATGAAGATCTGCTGGCCGCAACGCTGCGCCACCTCGGCTTGCGCCGGGTGCGGCGGCCACGTCCGGCTGATCTGGTGGAATATGCGCTGGCGCCCGGTCATCGCCATCTCGCCCTGCTCACCGATCGCGGCATCCTGCATGCTCACGCCGGGCTGGGCCGCGTGGTGGAAGGGCCGGTGCCGGATGATTGGCCGGTGGTGGCCTGCTGGGCTCTGCCCGGAATCAGATAGGAATTTGGAATGGCAACTCTGGTTTTGGGTGTTGTTGGCCGCGCGGTACTGGGGCCGATTGGCGGGATTGTCGGCACGCTGCTGGGCAGTGTCGTCGATCGGCGTCTGCTTGGCGGCGGCGGTGGTGCGCGCGGCGGGCAGCGGCAGGCTGCTCCCGAAATCCAGGCCGCCAGCTATGGCGAGCCTATTCCGGTGGTTCGCGGCCGCATGCGAGTGAGCGGCAATATCGTATGGGCGACCCCGATCCGCGAGACCACGACGCGCAGCGGCGGCGGAAAGCGCGGGCCCTCAAGCACCAGCTACAGCTATTCGGCCAGCTTTGCCGTGGTGCTGGCGGCGCGGGCGATCGTGGCCGTCGGCCGGGTGTGGGCCGATGGCAAACTGCTGCGAGATGGCAATGGCCAATGGCTGCAGCCGGTGACGATGCGGCTGCACACCGGTTCGGAACGCCAGTCTCCCGATCCGCTGATCGCGGCGGCCGAAGGCGAAGCGCCGGCGTTTCGCGGCCTGGCCTATGCGGTGTTCGAAGATCTGCCGTTGACCGAATTCGGCAACCGCCTGCCCAATCTGTCGTTTGAGCTCATTGCCGACGAAAAGCCTGTGCCGCTGGGTGCCGCGTTGGCCGAACTGGCCGCCAGCGCGAATGTCAGCCTGCCAGTGAGCGGGGATTTTCCCGAGGTCGCCGGGCTTTATTTTGGCGCGGCGGCTCCACTGGCAGACGCGTTGGCGCCCTCGCTCACGGCCAGTGGCGCGGTGCTTGCCGCCGGCCGTGCGCTGGTGGGGCCGGGGCGGCCAGCGTTGGCAATTGCGCCGGGCGGGGCCGCCGATGCCCGAACTGATGGTCGCCAGCAGGCCAAGGAACGCCATCGCCGCAATGCTGTAGCATCGTCGCCGGATGCCATTGAACTGGGCTATTACGACGTTGATCGCGATTATCAGCCCGGCCTGCAACGTGCGCGCTTGCGGTCAGGGGTGCGCGTTGATGGCGCTGGCCTGCCGCTGGCGTTGTCTGCCGCTGCAGCCAAGCAATTGTGCCATGATCGCCTGTTGCGGCTGGCAGCGGCGCGCCAACAGCGCACCCTGCGGCTGCCGTGGCGGTATCTTGGCATCATGCCCGGCGACGTTCTGTGGCTGGACGATTTGGACTGGCAGGTGCGCGAGACGCGTTTCGAACGCTTTGTGCTCACCCTGGAACTGGCGCGGGTCGGCACGGCAGGCGCGTTGCTGCAGCCCAGCGATCCCGGCCGGGCGCTGGTGCATGGCGATCAGGCCGCTGGCCCTACCACCCTGCTGGCGCTCGATCTGCCGCCCTTGCCCGGCGAATTGCCCGATGGCCCAAGGCTGTGGATTGCCGGTGCCGGCGCATCGGCAGGCTGGCGGCGGGCGGGCGTGATGCTCAGCCTGGATGATGGCGCCAGCTATGAACCGGTTGGGCTATTGCCCGCGCCGGTGGCGATGGGGCGCGGCGTTTCAGTGTTGCCAACGGCGATCCCGGCTGGATGGGATCGCTTGGGCCAAGTGGATGTGGAATTGCTCGCCGACAGCATGTGGCTGGAAAGCCGCAGCGAACAGGCCGTGCTGGCCGGTGCCAATCTCGCCTTGCTGGGGGACGAGATCATCCAGTTTGCGACGGCCGAGGCTCTGGGCAACCGCCGCTTTCGCCTGTCGGGCCTGCTGCGCGGACGGCGCGGCACGGATTTGGCGGTGGCCACGCATGCGGTCGACGAACGCTTCGTTTTGCTGGATCAGGGCGCCATGCTGGCCGTGCCGCTGCCATTGGAAAGGCAGGGCCAGACCGTGCTGCTGCGCGCCCGCGGCGCCGGTGATGCGGCCGCCGTGCCGGTGGCCGTAACGCTGGACGGTGCTGGCATAAGGCCATTGCTGCCCGTGCATCTTTCGTGGCGGCGGCAGGCCGGGCAACTGCACCTGAGCTGGATTGCCCAGAGCCGGGCCGGCTTTGGATGGCCCGATCTGGCCGATGTGCCGATCGGCGAAAGCCGGCTGGCGTTTCGTGCAGTGCTACGCGACGCAGCGGGAATCGTCGCGGAGGCAGAGCTCAACGGACCGTCGTGGATCCTGGCCGATCAGGCCGGGCCCTTGTGGCTGGATGTAGCCCAGGTGGGCGCCACGATTGGCCCTGTCGCCACTTTGCTCATAAGCTGAACAGGAGTCAGATCAATGCCCGCAACACCGCGCCTTGCCCTGCCGCTGATTGCCGCCGGCCAGGCCCAGAAAGACGTCACGCACAACGAAGCAGTGCTGGCGCTGGACCGGCTCGTGGCCTTGGTCGTCGTATCCCGCAGCATGACGGCGCCGCCCACCGCGCCGCAACCCGGCACATGCTATATCGTGCCCATTTCGGGAGGGTCTGCCTGGGGTCATCCGGCCGGAACGCTGATGTTCTGGCAAGATTCGGGCTGGTTGGCCGCAAGTCCCCGCGATGGACAGGTCGTGCTGGTCGATGATGAAGAGGTGATGCTTGTCCGCAAGGGCGACTGGCAGGCCAAGTGGCCCACTCTGGGTCTTTCGATCAATGGCCGCACCCTATTGGCCGCCTCTCCAGCCATGATTACCCTGCCCAGCGGTGGTGGCATAGTGGACAGCGAAGCCCGCGCAACATTGGCTAAACTGCTGACGGCATTGCAGCAGCAGGGCATAATTTCCTAAAAACAGGGAGGGCTGTCGCCATTTTCCCCTTTGAACTGTTGCATCGGGGCAACAATCTTAACCAATCCAGACTTGCATCCCCGCAAGTGCCTGCGATAAAGACTTTCGAGAGGCCAGAATAGGACTGGCTCTACACAAAGGGGAAGACGATGCGCAAGTTTGCGATCGGCCTCGCCCTCGCGGCCACCGCGCTTTCGAGCGCGGCCACTGCGAAGGACAAGGCTTGGTATATTGGTCTGGAAGCGGGTGTTAACCTGCTGCAAAAGCAGAGCCTGGACATCTCCACAGCCAATGGTGCGACCACGGTCGAAAACTCGATCACGCACACCTATTTCCCCGGTTTCGATGTCGGCGGAAATGTTGGTTATGATTTTGGCGGTTTCCGCGCCGAATTCGCGCTGAACTATCTGCGCTCCAAGAATCGTGAATCGAACCTGTTGAACCCGCCGCCGGCGATTCCGTACACGACGACCACGGGCGTTAACACGGTTGGTATCCCGCCGACGCAGCAGTATCCGAACGCTGGCGGCACCGCCAGCGCCTTGGCTTTCATGCTGAACGGCCTCATCGACTTCGGCGGCAAGGACAAGGACTTCGGTGGCTACATCGGCGCCGGTGCCGGTATCGCCCGCGTCAAGCAGTTTGCGCGTCTGCGCAATCCGGGCCTGGTGTTCCAGGACGATGCTGATACGTCGTTCGCGTGGAACATCCTGGCTGGCGTCTACAAGCCGATCAGCGACCATGTCGATGTCGGTCTGAAGTATCGCTGGATGAACGTGAACAAGGTGGACACGTTCACCGTGAACGGTCTGCCGGTGAACAATTCGTTCCGCAGCCACAGCGTGCTGCTGACGCTGACCTACAACTTCTTCGAGGCTGAGGCGCCGCCTCCGCCGCCTCCGCCGCCTCCGCCGCCGCCTCCGCCGCCTCCGCCCGCACCGGCCCCGCTGCCGCCGTGCCCGCCGGCTGCTGTGACCCCGGGTCCGTTCTTGGTCTTCTTCGATTGGGACAAGTCGGCCATCACGGCTGAAGCCGCTGCGATCCTTGATCGTGCTGCGGAACAGTTTGCCGCCACTGGCCAGACCAGTGTTGCGCTTGCCGGCCACGCCGACAAGTCGGGCAAGGACGATTACAACGTGAAGCTGTCGCAGCGTCGCGCTGATGCCGTGAAGGCCTATCTGGCCGGCAAGGGCGTTCCCGCTGATGCGATGGGCACCGAAGCGTTCGGCGAAGGCCGTCCGCTGGTTGATACCGCCGATGGCGTGCGTGAACCGCAGAACCGTCGCGTGGAAATCACCTTCAGCGGTGCTCCGGCGCCGGCCCCGACGGGCCCCTGCCAGCCGCAGTAAGCGGCTTACGGGCTGAACGAAATCGGGGGAGCGGCTCAGCCGCTCCCCCTTTTTCTTTGTCTGCCGTCACTCAGGACCAGATACAGCCAGCCCCAGCACGCAGGCTGCCGCCTTGTTGTTAAGCCACCAACCAGAAGAGTGTCGGTCAGTTCTCGGTGAGGTTAGCCAGATCCGGCCGCACATCGGGCAGCGGCGGCAATGGCGGCACGTTCAATCCGGCAGCCGGCGGCACATAGGCCAGTGCGGCGCGCAGTTCCGGTACCATGGCCTCTGCAATCCGGCCCATTGCGCCGACATCGCCGACACGCACTGCTTGGCCCGCCTGACCGGCAGCCCAGCAAAAATTATACTGCGCATCCAGGGTGGAAAAACTGTTGTAGCTGCGGGTGTTGTAGCGATCAAAGGCCGCTGCGCCGCCGCGCTTCATTGTCCGCGTATAATGGCTCAGCATCGTCGTCTGGGCAGATGTCAGCTCGCCGCCGTGCTTCTTCAGCATCTGATTATAATTGTCCACCGAGCGCAGGAACGGTGAATACTGGCACTGCAGGGCAGCGACGTTCAATGCCGCGCGCAATGTCCACACCGCATGGGCGCGTGTTTCCGCCGGGGTCGCCCGGATCAGAACCACCGCCTTCGGCACCATGATGCC
>JAIXPM010000423.1 GCA_027486275.1 Sphingomonadales bacterium
AGCGGCTGGACCTGCGCGACCGGCGAGCTCAGCCAGCAGGATGATGATCCCGCCGATGTCTATCACGCCATGCTGGTGGGCCTGCGCGATTATGTGAACCGCAACCGTTTCCCCGGCGTGGTGCTCGGCTTGTCGGGCGGGATTGATTCGGCGCTGTCGGCCGCGGTCGCTGTCGATGCGCTTGGCGCCGACCGCGTGTGGTGCGTGATGCTGCCCAGCCCGTTCACCAGCCAGGACAGTCTGGATGATGCCGCCGAATGCGCCCGGCTGTTGGGTTGCCGGCTCGACACGGTGCGCATCGAGCCTGCGATGACGGCGTTTGACGCCATGCTGGCGCCCTTGTTCGAGGGTCGGGCCCGCGATACCACGGAAGAAAATATCCAGTCCCGCATTCGTGGCCTCACGCTGATGGGCCTTTCGAACAAGTTCGGGCCGATGCTGCTCACCACCGGCAACAAGAGCGAGATGAGCGTTGGCTATGCCACCATCTATGGCGACATGGCCGGCGGCTATTCGGTGCTCAAGGATCTCTACAAGACGACCGTATTCCGCGTTTGCGAATGGCGAAATGCCCACAAACCGCGGCTTGGCCTGGGCCCCGCCGGCCCGGTGATGCCGACCAATGTCATCACCAAGCCGCCCACGGCCGAACTGCGCGAGAACCAGACGGATCAGGACAGCCTGCCGCCCTATGATCTGCTCGATCGCATCCTCTATGGCTTGGTGGAGCAAGAGCGTTCGGCCAGCGATCTGATCGCCGAAGGGCTGGATGCTGCCACCGTCGCCCGCATCGAACGGCTGCTCTACATCGCCGAATATAAACGGCGGCAGGCCCCGCCCGGCGTGAAGATCGGCCGCCGCAATTTTGGCCGGGACCGGCGCTATCCGATCAGCAATGCGTTTCGCACGGCTTAGCCTGCTGCTTGCGCTGGCGGCCCCGGCGCTGGCCGCCAGAAAGCCGGTTCCGCCGCCGCCGCTGCCGGCGTTGGTGCTGCCCGGCGCCGCGCCGGTGATCGAGGCGCTAATCGCTGGCCAACCGGTGCGGCTGACAGTCGATTTCGGTAGCGACCCCCTCATCATGCTTGGCCCAGCCGCCGTTGCGCGGCTGAACCTGGCCGCCGACACCCGCGCCGATGGCGACACCGTGGACCGCGGCCGCTTCCGCGTCGCCGTGGGACAGGTGAGCGTTGCCGTGCCCTACAGCGAGGAACAGGTGAGCATCGCCGGACGCAGCGCCAGCGTACGCGTGCTGGCCCCAGCCACCGCACCGACGGAGGCCGTGGCCGGCAGCGATGGCGTCATCGGTCTGCGTCTGCTGCCCCACGATGGGGTTCGCATCAACTTCCGGCCGCGCCAGCCATCTGACCGGGTGGTGACGGTGGCCGCGGAGCCCGGCGCGCGCAGCAGCAGCACGAAGTTCGATTGGCCGCTGCCCAAGGGCATAGCGATCGAGGTTGAGCTCCACCCTCTGCGACCCGTCAGCGTGGCCAGCGTCGCTGCCGCCAGCCGCCTGGCCGAAGTGGGCAATGGCAAGCTGTTTGGCCCACCGCGTCGGGTACTGATCGGCTTTGGCGTCGCCCGCCCGGTGCGCAGCCTCGTGCTTGACCGGCCATTGGCGATTGCCGGCGTAACCATGACCACGGTGGACGTGCGGCTGTTCGATTGGGCCGGCAAGGCGGAACTGCCGCCCGATGCCGAAGGCGACGAGGCGGCGTTGGTCACCGGCAAGCGCGGCCGCCAGCGCGGCTGGCCGATTCTGAAGCTGGGCCGCGATGTGCTGGGCCGCTGTGCCAGCATCGCCTGGCAGCGAAACGCCAACGATCCGGAACGCGGCCGGTTCGAACTGATCTGTTGACCCCCTTCAATGATGAGGGCAGTTCCCCATGCAAATATCTTGCCGCATCGAGACCTTGGCGCGATGATGAAGCAACAATAACAGGCCAGCATGGCCGCTTTGGGGAGGAACATCATGGATATCACCCGTCGGGAATCGCTGGCGTTGGCCGCAGGCGTGGTGGCAGCCGGGGGCGCTTTGGGCGCTGCTGCACCGGCCGCCGCGCAGATGGGCGGCGCGCGCCGTCTCGGCTCCAAGGAGAAGGTGGCCTACTGGGTCGCCACCGTCACCCCCTGCGATGCCCGCGGCCAGTTCGATCCCGGCGCCATGAAGGCGGTGATGGAATGGCACCAGAAGTGCGGCGCCGATGGTGTCGTCGTGCTCGGCACCTCGGGTGAGTTCCCCAGCTTCTCGGTGGCCGAGCGCAAGCTCGTCACCGAAACCGCCATGAAGCACAAGGGCAACATGAACATCATGGTGGGCCCCGGTACGCCCAACATCGTGGAAACCATCGATCTGGCCAAGCACGCCCAAAGCGTGGGCGCCGATGGCCTGCTGGTGATCCCGCCGTTCTATTTCAACCAGCCGCCCACCGAGGGGCTGATTCACTACTACACCCAGCTGTTCGAAGCGGTGTCGATCCCGATCAACCTCTACCACATCCCCGGCACGTCGGAGGTGGCGATCACCATCGAGCTGCTCAAGGCCATGATGAAATATCCGCATCTGGCCGGCATCAAGGATTCATCAGGCAACGCCGAAGGCTTTGCCGAGTTCCTCAAGGGCTTCCCGGAACTCAACATGCGCTGCGGCACGTCGAACAACCTGATCCCGGCCGTGGAAGCCGGCATGGGCGCCATCCTGGCCGACGGCAACATGTTCAGCGACAAGAGCGCCGACATCTTCAAGACCTACCGCGCCAAGGGCGACTGGAAGGCCAAGCTTGCCCATCTGCGCGCAGCCGGCGGCGTGATGCGCGATCACAACATGGGCGCCAACACCTATGCCGCGATGAAATATGTGCTGTCGCTGCGCATGGCCAAAGAGGGTGGGGGCGGCCCGATGATGTATGCGCGCACGCCCTATCCGCAGCTGACCGACGCGCAGAAGGCCAGCTTGAAAACAGGCTTGGACAAAGTCATGGCGATGCCGGCGTGAACGACGAAACAAGGGGCAAAACCATGAAGATCATTCTGCCAATCGCCGCAGCGCTGCTGCTCACCACCGCCGCTGGCGCTCAGACGCCGGGCAAGGAAGGCGTTGCCGCCGCGCGCACCACCAACGGTGTCGCCAACTGGACCACCTACAATGCCGATCTGAAGGGCAGCCGCTATTCGCCGCTCGATCAGATCAACCCGGCCAATTTCAAGGACTTGGAAATCGCCTGGCGGTTCAAAACCGACATTCTGGGCAGCCGCCCGGAATACAAGCTGGAATCGACCCCGCTGGCAGTAGATGGCGTGATCTACACCACTGGCGGCACCCGCCGCGCCGTGGTGGCGCTGAACGGCGCCAC
>JAIXPM010000271.1 GCA_027486275.1 Sphingomonadales bacterium
CACTTCGGTGCGGCTGCTGTGATCGTTGCGGAACGTGCCCATCATGCGGCTGGTGGTCATCACAACGCCCGGCGTCATCACCCCGCGGGCGGACATGCAGGCGTGAGTCGCTTCGATCACCACGGCAACACCAACGGGATCAAGATGCTGCTGGATGCAATCCGCCACTTCGGCCGTGAGCCGTTCCTGCACCTGCAGGCGCCGGGCAAAGCCGTGCAGCACGCGCGCCAGCTTGGAAATGCCCACCACGCGGCTGCGCGGCAGATAGGCGATGTGGCCTTTGCCGATGATCGGCGCCATGTGATGCTCGCAATGCGACTGGAACGGGATGTCGCGCAGGATCACGATCTCATCATAGCCGCCCACTTCGGCAAAGGTGCGCGACAGGTGCAGGCCGGGATCTTCGGCATAACCCTTGGTGTACTCGCGCCACGCCTTGGCGACGCGCTTGGGCGTGTCGAGCAGGCCTTCGCGGGACGGATCATCACCTGTCCAGCGAATCAACGTGCGGATGGCGTCTTCGGCTTCGGCCTGCGGGATGGTGATGAAATCGGCGGGCGCCGGTGCGTCCATGGGGCTGTCGTCGTCGTAAATCGAACCGTTCATGGCGGAAAACTCCAGCTCGAGGACTGTGCCAACGCGGTGTCAGCCTGGCCCGCTGCGGCCAATGGGGACAATGGGATGGCTCCGGTAGGCGCTGCAGCGACCCCAGACAATCGTTGCATTGTCGCAGCAGCGACTGCTCGCCGCTGCGACTCTTTCCCAATGGATAGGCTGTCAGCCCGCCGAACGCGCCCGGCTGGCGCGCTTGCGCTCGTTCGGATCGAGGTGGATCTTGCGCAGGCGGATGTGATTTGGTGTCACCTCCACCAGCTCATCCTCGTCGATATAGGCGATGGCCTGTTCCAGCGTCAGCTTCTTGGGCGGGCTCAACTGGATGGCATCATCCTTGCCGCTGGCACGGAAGTTGGTGAGCGCCTTTGACTTCAACGGGTTGACCTCAAGGTCTTCCTCGCGGGCGTTCTCACCGATCACCATGCCCTGGTAAACCGATTCGCCCGGGCCGATCATCAATATGCCGCGCGGCTGCAGATAACCCAGCGCATAGGTCACGGCGTCGCCGCTTTCGGTGGAGATCAGCACCCCGTTGGCGCGGCCCGAAATCGCGCCCTTGTGCGGGCCATATTTCTCGAACAGCCGGTTCATGATGCCGGTGCCGCGCGTGTCTGAGAGGAATTCGCCGTGATAGCCGATCAGGCCGCGCGACGGGGCCGAGAAGGTCAGGCGGGTCTTGCCGCCGCCGCTGGGGCGCATGTCGGTCATCTCCGACTTGCGCATCGCCATCTTCTCGACAACCGTGCCGGAATAGGCCTCGTCCACGTCGATCACGACGGTTTCATAGGGTTCGGTGCGCTTGCCAGCTTCGTCGGTGCCGAAGATCACCCGCGGGCGCGAAATCGACAGTTCGAAACCTTCGCGGCGCATGGTTTCGATCAGCACACCCAGTTGCAATTCGCCGCGGCCGGCCACTTCAAATGCGTCCTTCGACGGCAATTCGGTGATGCGGATCGCCACATTGCCTTCGGCTTCGCGGGCCAGGCGATCCGCGATCATGCGGCTCGTCACTTTGCTGCCGTCCTTGCCGGCATAGGGGCTGTCGTTCACGCTGAAGGTCATCGACAGAGTCGGCGGATCGATCGGCTGGGCGGCCAAGGCTTCGCTCACGCTCTGCTCGGCGATGGTATCGGCCACGGTGGCCTTGGTCAGGCCGGCCAGCGCGATGATGTCGCCGGCAACGGCTTGATCGACGGCAACCCGTTCGAGGCCACGGAAGGCGAAGATTTTTGAGGCGCGGCCGATTTCGGCCACCGTGCTGTCAGGGTTCAGGGCATGGATCGGGCTGTTGACCTTCAGCGTGCCCGACATGATGCGGCCGGTCAGGATGCGGCCCAGGAAATTGTCGCGGTCCAGCAGCGAAACCAGCATGCGGAACGGGGCTTCCGGATCGCCGCTGGGCGGCGGCACATGATCGACGATCTTCTGGAACAGCGGCTTCAGATCGCCGGAGCGCACGTCGTCGGTCGGCCCGGCATAACCGCCACGGCCGGAGGCATAAAGGACGGGGAAATCGAGCTGGTCGTCGTTGGCTTCCAGCGTCACAAACAGATCGAACACTTCGTCCAACACTTCAGATGCGCGCGCATCCGGACGGTCGATCTTGTTGACGACGACAATCGGTCGCAGGCCCAGCGCCAGCGCCTTGCCGCAGACGAACTTGGTTTGCGGCATCGGGCCTTCGGCGGCATCGACCAGCAGAATCACGCCATCGACCATCGACAGGATGCGCTCCACCTCGCCGCCGAAATCGGCGTGGCCGGGGGTGTCGACGATGTTGATGTGGTAGGGATTGTTGTCAGCGTCTGCCCACTCGATGCTGGTGCACTTGGCCAGGATGGTGATCCCGCGTTCCTTTTCCAGGTCATTGGAATCCATGGCGCGTTCGGCCACGCGCTGGTTGTCGCGGAACGTGCCGGACTGGCGGAACAGCTGGTCGACCAAGGTGGTCTTGCCATGGTCGACGTGCGCGATGATCGCGATGTTGCGGGTGGACATGCGGTACTTCCGGATCAGATGGGCAGGGGCTGGGCGGGCAAAATCGCCAGCATTGCGCCGGCCATATCGGCTGCGCCCATAGGGCAAGCCCGCCGCAAGGGCAAGTAAAGGGTCTTCCGGGTGTGCTGCGCTGCCGCAATAACCGGCGAAACCGCCTGCAAATGATTGACTCCAGACGATGACAATGGCCATGTCCGTGTCAAAGCTTGGGGCTCGCCCGGATGGTCGAAGACGAACAGGGAAATGCTGGATATCCGCAAGGTGCCTATCGGGGCCTGACGGTTGGTGCCCTGCTGGCCGAAGCCCGCGCTGCCGCTGGCCGCGAACTGGCCGATCTGGCCCGCGAAACCCGCGTGCCCTTGCGCCACCTGATGGCCATCGAAGCCGATGATCATGAAGCGCTGCCGGCGCTGCCTTACGCGTTGGGTTTCGTGAAGACCTTTGCGCGCAGCGTCGGGCTCAATCCTGAAAGCGTCGGCGCCCAATTCCGCGCCGAAACCCGACTGACCCCGCATGTGCCATCCGCGCCCAGCCTGGAACCGCTGGATGAATCCCGCTTGCCGTCGCAGGGCCTGGCCTTGGCCGGGTTGGCTGTGCTGGTGCTCGTGATCGGCGGTCTCGGCCTTTATGGCAGCGGCGTGCTCGATCCGGTGCCAAGCGTTCCGCAAGTGGCAGCCCCGGCCCCGGCAGCGATAGACACGGCCACTGCAGCAGCCTCCGCTCCGGCGCCCGCCCCGGCTGCTGCTGCGCCGGGCGCCAGTGCCGCAGCGGCGACGCCCGCCATCATCCCAACCAGTGGCCCGGTGACGTTGACCGCGCGAACGGACGTGTGGGTGAAAATCTATAGCCGCATCACCGGCCGCAAGGCATTTCAGGGCCTGATGGTTGCCGGCAGCATCTACAAGGTGCCGGAGGACAATGGTCCCCTCGTCCTGCGCGCGGGTCGCGCCGGCGAGATCGAGGTGAGCGTGGCCGGCGTCAAGCTGCCACCGCTGGGCGGGTCGGTTGAAACCATTGATGGCGTCGTGCTAACCGCGCCGGCCCTGGCGGAACGCTTTGCCGGGTCCGCTGCTGCCGCTGCGCCTGTTCAGGGTTCGGCAAGTCAGGCTGCGCCACAACCGGCGCCACGTTGAGTTTCGGGAGCCTGTTTGTGAGCCGTTTCGTGCCTGTTCTGCTTGCTGCCGCCGTGCTGCTGCCCGCCCCTCTCGCGGCACAGGCGGTGGATGTTGGCAAGCTCGATCGCCGGGTGGGTACGCTCGAATCGGAAATGCGCGCGGTGCAGCGCAAGGTTTTTCCCGGCGGCAACGCGCGATTCTTCGAACCGGAAATCCCCGCCCAGGCTGCAACGCCCGCACCTGCGCCAGAAACGCCGCCCGCCACCACGCCGATTGCCGATCTGACCGGCCGGGTGGACGCGCTGGAAGGCCAGTTGAAAACGATGACCGGCCAGATCGAGGCGATGGAATATAAATTGCGCCAATTGGAAGACGGCCAGCGCCGATTGAAGGGCGATGCCGAGTTCCGGTTGAACGCCCTGGAAAATCCCGGTGGTGCGCCGCTGGCCCCTGCCGGTGATCCGGCCGCGGTGCCGGGCAAGCTGCCCGCCCCCTCTGCTGCAACGCCCGCACCGGCGCCCCCCAAACCGGCTGTGCCCGTCGCCAAGCCCGCCACTGACGCGGCGGCCTGGACCGTCGCCTATCCCAAGGTGACAGCTCGCGATTGGCCGGGCGTTGAAACGGCGATGAGCCAGTTCATCGCCGATTGGCCGAAATCCATCCGCGTGCCGCAGGCCAAATACTGGCTGGGCCGCAGCTTTGCCGCGCGCACCCAGTATCCGCAGGCGGCCAAGGCGTTCCTTGATGTCTATCAGTCCGCCCCACGCTCAACGCCGGCCCCCGATGCGCTGATCGCGCTGGCTAACGCCTTGAACGCCATGACCAAGCCCAAGGACGCCTGCCAGGTGCTGGGCGAACTGGAAACAGTCTATGGTGCCAAGTTGACCGATACGCAGAAGGCCGACGCCGGGCGCCAGCGCACGAAAGCCAAGTGCACTGCGTGAGCGGGCCAAACGTGCGGCCTGATCTGGCCGCACTGATTGCGGCGGCGCTGGGCCGCCC
>JAIXPM010000186.1 GCA_027486275.1 Sphingomonadales bacterium
GCGCCAAAGCTCACGCCCGGCATGTCGCGTTCGATCACCAGGCAGCTGATGCCCTTCGGCCCATCCACCCCGGTACGCACCATCGTCACATACACATCGTTGACGCCGGCACCCGAAATGAACGCCTTTGATCCGCTCACCACATAATGATCGCCATCCCGCACGGCGCGCGTCTTCAGCGCCGCTGCATCCGAACCCGAACCCGGCTCGGTCAGGCAGTAACTGGCGATCTGGTCCATCGTCACCAGCGCCGGCAGATATTTGGCCTTCACCGCGTCACCGCCAAAGCAGTCGATCATCCACGCCGCCATGTTGTGGATGGAAATGAAGGCCGACGTGGACGGGCAGCCATAGGCCATCGCTTCCATGATCAGCGCCGCTTCCAGCCGGCCCAGCCCGATGCCGCCGCCGGCCTCGCTGACATAGATCGACCCGAAACCCAGAGCGGCCGCAGCCTGCACCACGTCCTTGGGATAATGATGCTCGGCATCCCAGCGCGCGGCATGGGGCGTGATCGCCTCGGCCGTAAAGCGGCGGGCGACCTCCTGGATGGCCTTCTGGTCGTCGGTCAGGTCAAACTGGCTCATGCACCGTCTCTACGGGGCTGGAAACGCCATGGCAATTCGTGGCAATAGCCGCAGATGAATCTTGCCCCCGCCACCATCGTCGATCAGTTGATCGACATCCACACCCAGTCCGTCGCCGCCCTGCGCGATGCGCTGAAATGCTACATCAACGATGGCGCCGCTCCTGATGGCAGCCAACGCGTGCGCGGCGATTGGGCCTACCCTGAACTGCGCCTCGAATTCTCCGGCGAACGTCGCGCGCTGCGCCCGATCCGCGCCTTTGCCCGGCTCAATCGTCCCGGCAGCTACGCCACCACTGTCACCCGCCCGGCGATGTTCCGCGCCTATCTCGAAGAGCAATTGGGCCTGTTGATGGCGGATTATGACGTGGTGGTCTCGGTCGGCCGCTCCGAAATCGAAATTCCCTATCCTTACGTCCTCGATGGTGCCGCCGATCTCAACCTGGAAGGCGTCGCCGCATCGGAACTGGCCCGGCATTTCCCCACCACCGAATTGCAGCAGATCGGCGATGAACTGGCCGATGGCCTGTGGGACGAGACCCGCGCCGATGAACGCCCATTGGCTTTGTTCGACGGGCCGCGCACGGATTTTTCGCTGGCCCGGCTGAAGCACTACACCGGCACCGCGCCGGAGGATTTTCAGCATTATATCCTGCTCACCAACTATCACCGCTATGTCGATGAATTCGTGCGCTGGGCCTGCCGCCAGCTGGGGAATGGGTATGATCGCCTCGCCTGCCCCGGTGGGCTGGACATCACCGCCGATGATCCCGATGCGACACGCGCTGCCGACGATTTCGCCTGGCGCAAGAACCAGATGCCGGCATGGCACCTGATCGGCCCCAATGGCACCGGCATCACGCTCGTCAACATCGGCGTCGGCCCGGCCAACGCCAAGACCATCTGCGATCACCTCGCCGTGCTGCGCCCGGAAGCTTGGCTGATGATCGGCCACTGCGGCGGCCTGCGCCCATCCCAGGCCATCGGCGATTATGTGCTGGCCCACGCCTATTTGCGCGATGATCACGTGATGGACGATGTGCTGCCACCCGAAATCCCGATCCCGGCCTTGTCGGAAGTGCAGAAGGCGCTTCAGCTGGCCACCGAAAAAGTCACCGGCATGACCGGCGATACGCTGAAACCGCGCCTGCGCACCGGCACGGTGGTGACGACGGACGATCGCAACTGGGAACTGCGCTATTCGCAGTCATCCCTGCGCTTCAACCAGAGCCGCGCGGTGGCCATCGATATGGAATCCGCCACCATCGCCGCGCAGGGCTATCGCTTCCGCGTCCCCTACGGCACCTTCCTCTGCGTGTCTGACAAGCCGCTGCACGGCGAGATCAAGCTGCCCGGCCAGGCCAACCGTTTCTATGAGGGCGCGATTTCGGAGCATCTGCAGGTGGGCATCGAAGCGATGATGATCCTGCGCGACGAAGGCCCGGCCCTGCATTCACGGAAACTGCGGGCGTTTGACGAGCCTCCCTTTCGGTAAGGTTCAGAGGCTAAGGCCAATCTCGGCAAGCAGCGCCGCCCGCGCCGCCTTCACGCCGCGCCACAAGTCCGGGTTCGTCATGTCCGCCGGGCCAATCGCCTCCGGCCACCAGCGCTCGACCAGCCGTTCCAGCCGATCCGCTTTGGCCTCGTCCAGCAAGAAGCGCGCATCGACCCGAGCTGGATCAGCCACCACGCGCAGCCGCAGGCAGGCCGGGCCGCCGCCATTCTGCATGGAATCGCGCACATCGACGAAATGCGCGGCGCGGATGGGGCCGTTGCCGGCCACCAGCGCCGCCAGCCAGGCCTTCACGCTCGGGGTCTCTTCGGCTTCCTTCGGCAGCACCAGCGCCATGCTGCCATCGGGCAGGGTGAGCAACTGGCTGTTAAACAGATAGGACTTGATTGCATCCTCAAGGCTGACCGCGCTGGCCGGCACCTCGACATAGATCGCATCGGGCATCCGTCGCGCCAGATCGGCCTTCAGACCGGCCGCATCGGCGAAGGCGTGCTCGTGCGCAAACAGCACATTGCCGTTGGCCACCGCCACCACATCGTTGTGGAACGCGCCGGCATCGATGGCGGTCTGGCTCTGCGCCGCGAACAGCGCATTCGAAACGCCGTGGCGGCGGGCGATGGCTTCGGAGGCGCGGCGGTTCTGGCGGGCGGGGAAACGGCCGCCTTCCTCGCCATAGACGAAGATCTCAAGGCCGGGCGCGTCGTGGGCAGCGCACAGGCGCATGAAATTGGCCGCGCCTTCATCGCCGAATGCGGCCGGCAAAGCTTCATGCACCGCGAACGCCGGATCGGCGAA
>JAIXPM010000031.1 GCA_027486275.1 Sphingomonadales bacterium
ATGATGCGCGATCCGATCGACAATTTCCTATCGATGTATTTCCTGCCGTTCGCCGACAGCCTGACTTACGCCAATGATTTCGACGACATGCTGCATTATTACCGCGAGTACCGCCGGCTAATGGCGCATTGGCAGGCCTGTTTCGGGGACGACATCATCACCGTGCGCTACGAAGAACTGGTGGCAAAGCCGGAAGTGGTAATCGCCGATCTGGCACAGCGGCTTGGCCTGTCTGGCAGTGCGGCGCCAGCGGCAGACCGGATAATCCGAACCGCCAGCGTGTGGCAGGTGCGCCAGCCGGTGCATGCCCGGTCGCGCGGGCGCTGGCACAATTACAAGGCTCAGGTTGGCGAGATCGCCGCACTGCTGCGGGCCGAATATCCCGAATTCAGCGGATAAGTGGGCTGGGCAGCGCCATGGCCATGCCCTGAGATTCAGCCACTTTTTCGGCCCAAATCGTCACCTTGCCGATCTCGTCAGCATGGGCGGCCTCCGCAGAGCGTTCCTGTTCCCGGGTTTCTGCATTAAACGAGGTGCCGTGCTTGCTGTGCCGGGTGAAGGCCGGGCTGGCAATGACGGCGGGCACGTCAAGGTTGATCCCGAAGTGGCTGCCCAGCGCGGTCATCACCTCGGCCGGCTGCGCGGTAACGAGATCGCTGTTCAACGTGCGCACACGGTCGCCCAACCGCTCGGCCAGCCGGCTGAAAAGGCGATGCTGCGCCAGCCAGCCCATCGCCGCGACCTGTAGATCGGATTGCGTCAGGTAGGCCTCTGCCCCGAAACCAAAGTCATGCAGACCTTGGGCGATCTGTTTAACAAGCAGGTCGCGCACCCACAATCGTCCGTCGAGACCCTTTCTCGCGATGGATCCCAGATAGATTGGCAAGGGCGCGTGCAGCGGCGGCGCTCGGGCCTGCGGCCGCAGTTGCAGCATGCCCGCGATCAGCGCGTTAGCAACGTTACTCGGCTTCACCACGACGGACTCGCCCGGACCGAACGGGCGGGCGAGCAGCGCCAGGCTCGCCTCCATCGCCTGCGCCAACTGAGGGCTACATGCGCCGCGCAATTGCCAGCCGACCAGATCGTTCAGGATCATCGGTTCCTTCAGGCCCATCGCCAGCCCGGGCGCATTAAAGGCCCGTACCAGCAGCGTCGAACAGCAGAAGGCGCAGTGCAGGACAAAGCGCAACGGTGCCGGCGTGCCGGCCTGGGCTAGCGCTGCGGTCCTGGGGATGATCGTGGGCCAGACACTTGTCGGTCAGGAAGGTCGCGGCGCCATGCGCGGCGCGCGGCGTGTGCCGGAAGTGGATGGCATCATGTTGCGGATCGTAACGATGCGGGAGCAAGACGGGATTTGAAGTGAGGGTGGACACGTTGCCGATTTGACGTGACTGCCAATAAAGCGCACCTCCTTTTGCTAGATTGCCCAGTGTTCGGGTCCGTTGCGCCTTGATGGAGGACCGCTGATGTTGCGCCGTCATTGCCTGAACTTGATCATAGCCGCTGCCACGCTGGTTCCGGCCGCTGTCCAGGCTCAGACTGCTGCCCTGGCCGCCGCCCCGGTTGACAAGAGCCAAGAAATCGTCTGCAAGCGCGAAAAGCAAACTGGCGGTCTGGTGAAGGCAAGGCGCACCTGCCTGACGCGCCAGCAATTGGTCTATGTGCAGGACACCAACCAGCAATTCGCCCGCGAACCCAACAACTCCACCATGAGCCGCCCCGGCAGCCAGTGACAGCTGTTGCCGCCACCGGCGTGACGGCGATGTGCCATGAACGATCCTGAAAAGGCCGCCCTAGAACGCACCGCGCAGGCCGGTATCGCCGCCCTGCAAAATGGCGATGGGCTAGCGGCGCGCAGGGCCTTTGAAACTATCGTGGCCACCGGCCGCGCTACGGTGCAAATCTGGCTGTGGTTGGCGCAGGCGTGTGACCTGATGGACGATCGCGCCGCCGTGATGGCGCACGTGGCGCGGGTGCTCGAAGCCGATCCGGCCAATCCTTATGCCTTGGTGATGGCCGGCGAGGTGCAGACCCGGAGCGGCAATGATCGCGCCGCCATCGCGTGGTACGAAAGTGCGCTGAATGCCGCACAGGGCCGGCAGTTGCCGCCCGATCTGATCGGCCGCTTGCAGCGCGCCGCTGCTGTCCGCGAAGCCGCCTTTGCCCGGTTCGAAGCCGAGATAATGGGCGCGCTGGGCGACGCCGGCGTTGATGCCCAGACCACCGGTTCACGCTTTGGCGAAGCCTTGCAGATCGTATCGGGCCGCAGCCAGCCCTATCTGCAGCAGCCAACCAGCTTCTATTATCCGCGCCTGCCGCAGATCCCCTTTTATGTTCCGGCCGATTTCGCCTGGACGGGGGCGCTGGCCGCCGCGCTGCCGGCGATCCGTGCCGAGGCCGAAGCGGTGATGGCCCACGGTGACGGCATCGCGCCTTATGTGGAGGCGGATCCCGATCGCCCCAACAAGGGTCATGCCCTGCTGGCCGATGCCCGCTGGAGTGCATTTCACTTGTTTCGCAATGGCCTGCCCATCGCCGATCACGCGGCGCGGTGCCCTGCCACCATGGCGGCGCTGGCCGAGGCACCGCTGCCGCGCATCACTGGCACGGCACCGATGGCGCTGTTTTCGATCCTGGCACCGCACACCCATATCCCGCCGCACAACGGCATGCTCAACACGCGGCTGATCTGCCATCTGCCGTTGATCGTGCCCGATGGCTGCCGCCTGCGGGTGGGCGCTGAAACCCGCGACGTGCGCGCCGGCGAGGTGCTGCTATTCGACGACTCGATCGAGCATGAAGCCTGGAACGACAGCGATGCGCCGCGGGCCATATTGCTGTTTGAAGTGTGGCGCCCCGAATTGACCGAAGCAGAGCGCCAGGCGCTGACCGTGATGTTTGAAACGGTGGCGGCCTACACCCCCGATCAGGCCTGAATGGACCTGCCCCTCACCAGCCAGAATGGCGACGCGCCGGCCGTGGTGAGCGAGCAACGGCTTTCGGCCGAAACGCTGCGCCGGCGCGGCGGGGTGCTGACGGGGGAGTCCGTTGGTGACTGGCCGTGGCTGCGCGGCTCGCTAAGGGGGCTGGTGGTGTCCGGCCTGCCGGGCACCCTCGTGACGCTGGATGGCCTGCGGCTGGCGCCGGCGGCAAACGGCGTGGTGGACCTGACCCTGCTGCCGCTGGGCCTGATCGACAGCGCCCGGCTGTCTGCAGGTGCGGCCGGTGTGGCCCAGGG
>JAIXPM010000065.1 GCA_027486275.1 Sphingomonadales bacterium
CCGAAGCCGCCAGCGCCGCGCTGCGTGTCGTCCAGCGTCTCGACCACAGCCAGCGTGGCCCGGGTGACGGCGGCCGGCACCAATTGGCAGATCCGCATGCCGCGCTCGATGGCGAAGGGTTCCTGGCCCAAATTGATCAGCAGCGCCTTCACCTCGCCGCGATAATCGCTGTCGATGGTGCCGGGGCTGTTGGGCACCGTAATGCCGTTTTTCAGCGCGAGGCCTGAGCGTGGTCGCACCTGTACTTCATAGCCTTCGGGGATCGCCATGCAGAACCCCAGCGGCACTGGGAACCGCTCGCCGGGTGCCAGCACGATGGTTTCAGTGACGGCGGCGACCGCGTCCATGCCGGCGGCGCCGGGGGTGGCATAGGCGGGCAGGGGCAGGCCTTCGCCATGGGGCAGGATGGTGAGCGGTATCGAAATCATGCGTGTCCTGCAAAATGCGCGGCGATGCGGGCAGCGAGCGTGGCGGCGACGTCGTTCTTGGCCTGTCCATCCCAATCCTCGTTGCCCGTGGCCGTGATCAGATGAACATGGTTTGAATCGCTGCCAAACACGCCTTCGGAGACATCGTTGGCGACGATCCAATCTGCACCCTTGCGCGTTCGCTTGGCGGCAGCGTGGGGGATGAGATCATGGGTTTCAGCGGCAAAGCCCACCACCAGCGCCGGGCGCTGGGCATGGTGGCCGATGCCGGCAAGGATATCAGGGTTTTCGGTCAGCACCAGCGGCGCAGGGGTGCTGCCGTCCTTCTTCAGTTTCTGCGGCGCCGTCTCGGCCCGCCAATCGGCCACGGCCGCCACCATCACCGCGATATCGGCGGGCAGGGCGGCTTCGCAGGCGGCCGCCATGTCCCGCGCGGTCATCACGTCCACCCGGGTGACGCCGGCGGGGGTGTGCAGATGCACCGGCCCCGCGACCAGCGTGACGCGCGCGCCCAAACGGGCCAGAGCGGCAGCAATGGCGAAACCCTGCTTGCCCGACGAATGATTGCCGATGAAGCGCACCGGGTCGATCGGTTCATGCGTCGGCCCGGCGGTGACCATAGCGTGGCGGCCCAGCAATGGCTTGGAACCGAACTGCGCCGCAATCGCTGCCATGATCTTGGGCACTTCGGGCAGGCGGCCAGGGCCAAACTCGCCGCAGGCCATCGCGCCGTCATCGGGCTGCATCACCGTAATGCCATCGCCACGCAGCGTCGCGATATTGCGCTGGGTGGCAGGATGCAGCCACATGCGCACGTTCATCGCCGGCACCATCAGAACCGGCTTGTCGGTCGCCAGCAGCAGCGTGGTGGCCAGATCATCGGCCATGCCCGCCGCCGCGCGCGCCATCAGGCTGGCGGTGGCCGGGCACACCACCACCAGATCGGCCGCGCGGGAAAGCTGGATATGGCCCATCGCTGCCTCATCCTCCAGATCCCACAGACTGGTGCGCACCTTCTCGCCGGCCAGCGCCGACAGCGAAAGCGGGGTGACGAAACGCGCGCCGTTCTCGGTCAGCACCGGCAGCACGCGGGCCCCGGCGCGCCCCAGTTCGCGCACCAGTTCGAGCGTCTTGAAGGCGGCGATGCCGCCGCTTACGATCAGAAGGATGGTCTTGCCAAGCATTGTCCCGCCTTGAGCTGGGGCTGGCATAGCGCAGGCGACGTCGGCTTGCCAGCGCTTCACGAGACAGACCTCGGTTGGCGGGATTTGCACAAGATTTGGCCTTCTCGAGCTATTGCTGACTGCGTCCTTTTCGATATATTCTTGACCTTTATTGAAGGGGGGAGAACATGAGCGAAGACTGGGCAATTGACGTCAGGAAATATGTACCTGACGCAGAGGGAGACATCATTGCGGGCATCGTGCGTTATTGCGGCATTTCGCTGCGCAATCGCGACTCCTCGCTGGTTTCGTTCACCGACCCGGCCGAAACCGACCGCGTCAAAGCCAATTTCCTCCGAAAGAAACTGGGCCTGACCGACCCCGATTCCGTGCTCGACTCAGCCATCGCCGCCGTTGGTGAACGCATGAAGGCGGACACCACCAGGAACCGCGTGACGGTCTATTACCTTTTGGCCAGCCATTTCGGCCGACTCGAGGATTTCCGCCCCAAGAACAAGGGCGGCAAGGCCGTTGACGAGGAACTGCCGCTGGCCGCTGCCGCCATTCCCGTCGCACCGCCGCCGCCTCCGCCTCCGCCTCCGCCTCCGCCGCCTGTGCAGCCGGTGATGGCAGCCGTACCGCCGGTTGCCCCGGTTCGCCGCTCTGCACCACCCGCGATCGGTCTTGGCGGCCTTTGGCCGATCGCAGCCGCTTTGCTCGTCTTTGGCGGCGTCGGCGCACTGATCGTTGGCGGCTCCGGCAAGCGAGCGGCCGCGCCGATGGCTGTCGCCGCGGTCGTGCCGGCCGTGCTGCCTCCAGCCGGGGCTGGCGTCACCGAGCAGGTTATTGATGGCCGGCCACAGGTGTCGATCTATTTCGATACCGCAAAATCGGACATTTATCCGAATTTCGAAGCCCGCACTGAAGGGCTGCGCAAGTGGCTCGCTGACAATCCGGGGCATCACCTCGAGATCTCGGGTTTCAATGATCCGCGCGGTGATGCGGCCTTCAACGCTGCGCTCTCCAAATCGCGTGCTTACGCCGTGCGCGGCGGGTTGGTGGCGCTTGGCGTGGCCGCAACGGACATTGATCTGGTCAAGCCAGCCGACACCAACGACCGCATCGACAGCCTGGCCCAGGCCCGGCGGGTGGACGTGACGATTGTGGACGGCCCAGTGCCTGAAGGGGAAGCGGCGACGGAGCCGACACCGCCCTGATTTTGTGAAGAAAGACTCAGGCCAGGCGCTTGGTATAGAAAGTGGTGGGCGCCATTTCGCCGTCCGGCATCAAGGCATAGGCCGGGATGTCGCCCACCTTTTCCCAGCCAGCCCGTTCATAAAGCCGCGCCGCCGCCGAACCGCTGATCGTGTCGAGCACCAATGTCGTGCGCCCCTGCGCCATCGCCAATGCTTCCACCGCCGCCAGCAACGCTGCGCCCACCCTGCGGCTGCGCGCCCGCTTTGCCACCATCATCTTGGCGATATCGGCGCGATGCGGCTGGTTGGGCATGGCGGCGGGCACCAGGCTTACCGTGCCGGCAACGCCACCGTGATCCAGCGCTACCAATATCTGCACCTCGCCCTGCGCCGCCGCCGCCAGCCGGCCTCGCCACCAGGCCAGTGCGCCAGCCTGATCAAATCCAGCCATGAAGCCGATGGAAGCGCCGTCGGCCACAGCCTCCACCAACAAGGCGGCAAAACCCGGCAACAGCGCGGCATCAGTGTCCGGATCGAGCGTTCGAATGATCATGCTCGCTACGATGCCAAAGCGTTGCGCGCCGATCCAGTGGCCGGTTGACGGCCCAATTTGCGGCCGCCACTGTGACGTCTGGGGAGAAATTGATGCTGTCAGGTCCGTTGCGCTGGGCGATCATCCTGATCGGGGCCGCCATTGCGCTCAACTACATCGATCGCGGTGCGGTGAGCGTGGCGGCGCCGCTGATAAAGGACGAATTCGGCCTCACCAACGAGCGCTACGGCGTCATCGTTTCCAGCTTCTACTGGACCTATGTTCCCGCACTGGCGCTCGCCGGCTGGCTCGCCGACCGCATGAGCGTGCGTCTGCTGATGGCGCTGGGCGTTGCCACCTGGGCGTTGGCCACCATCGGCATGGGCTTTGTCGGCACCGGCCTGGCCGGCGGCGTCACCGGCCTGCTGCTGCTGCGGCTTATTATGGGTCTGGGCGAAGGCGTGGCCTTCCCCTGCGGATCGAAACTCATCGCGCGGGTGCCGGAAGGCGCACGCGGGCTGGCGAATATCTCGCTGTCTGGCGGCCTCGCGTTGGGGCCACTGATCGGCACACTCGCCGGCGGTGCCATGATGCAATTGTGGGGCTGGCGGGAGATGTTCATCGTCTTCGGCCTCGCCACTTTGGTGTGGCTGGTGCCGTGGTGGCTGGCCCGCCGCGGCATCGAGGAAGGCGAGGGGCGCCACGAGGAAACGCCAGAGAACGCAGCACCGCTTTCCGAGGTGCTGCGCCAGCCGACCTTCTGGGCCGTCACCCTGCTGCACCTGGCCGGCACCTTCGCGCTCTATTTCATCGTCGGCTGGCTGCCGCTGTGGCTGGTCAAGGCGCGCGGCTATTCGATCATCGATATGAGCCTGCTCACCTCGGTCTTCTACATCGCGCAGATCGCCGGTGGCACGCTGGGCGCCTGGGCGATTGACCGGGCGATCCGCAATGGCGGCGATGGCTCCAAGTGGCGGCGGCGGATGCTGTTCTGTTCTGTGGCGGCCTGCGTGACGGGCCTGCTGCTGCTGCCCGATATCGAGGGCTGGCTGCCGCTGATCACTCTCATCGCCATCACCGGCTTCGGCTATGGCCCGGTGCCCAATCTGTTGTTCGTCATCGGCCAAACGATGGCTGGTCCGGCGTCGGCCGGGCGCTGGGTGGGGGTGCAGACAAGTTTGGGAAATCTGTCGGGCGTGATCGGCCCCGTGATGACTGGCATCATCGTCGATGCCGCCGGCTATCGCCCCGCCTTCATCATCACCGCTGCCATCGTTGGCACCGGCACGCTGATTTTCGGCCTTGTGGTGCGGCGGATCGAGCCGGTGCGCTGGGCACCGGCTTGATACGTCACTCGGTCGGCGTCGGCTTGTCCTTGCCCGAAGTCTGGCTCCTGGCCTTGCGGTGCTCATCCAGGTCGAGCACGGCCGGTTCGTCCTCGGTCAGCAGGCCAAGGCGGCGTGCGACTTCCTGATAGGCTTCCACTTCGCCGCCCAGATCGCGGCGGAAACGGTCCTTGTCCATCTTGTCGCCGGTCTTCATGTCCCACAGGCGGCAGCCATCCGGGCTGATCTCGTCGGC
>JAIXPM010000424.1 GCA_027486275.1 Sphingomonadales bacterium
GGCACGCGTGCCCCCCTCGGTCTGAACAAGGCCGTCGCGGTCGGGCAGGTCAAGCAGACCTTCAGCCACGGCCGTTCCAAACAGGTCGTGGTGGAGGTGAAGCGCGCCCGCGTGCTGCACCGTCCGGGCGACGCCGCGCCGGAGCCAACCCCGGCACCCGTCCCCACCCCCGCTCCTGCCCCGGCTGCCGTTACGCCGGCTCCGGCACCGCGCCCGGCTGCCCCGGCCCCGGCCCCCGCCCCAGTTGTCGCTGCGCCTGCTGCTGCGGCCGAACCGGCCCCTGTCCCGTCGGCCCCGCGCCCACCAACACCGCCGCCGGTGATGTTCCGCCCGGTGGAGCGCGCACCGCTGCCGCCCAAGCCGGAAGCCAAGGCGCCGGAGCCAACCGCTCCTGCTCCCGAAACCAAGGTCGAGCCGGCACCCGTACCGCAAACCAAGGCGGCTGCACCGCCCGCCCCGGCTGCCCGTCCGGCCGCTGGCGCCGCCCGCCCTGGCCAGCCCGCGCGGCCAGCCCAGGGTCAGGCCGCTGCACCGCAGCGCCCACGCATGACGCCGGCCGAAATGGCCGCGCTCTATGCGCGCCAGGCTGAAGAAGATCGCCAGCGCCTGCTGGAAGAAGTCCGGATCCGCGAAGATCAGGAACGCGCCGCCCGCGAAGAGGAAGAGCGCCGCCGGATCGAGGAAAAGCGCCACCGCGAGGAAGAACTCGCCACCCGGCCCGATCCGCAACCGGATGCCGATGGCGGCATGGTCATCCCCACCGACGTCAGCGATGACGATGATGACAGTATGCGCGTGCGCATCATTCCGGGCCGCAAGCCGGAAGCCGCCAAGCCGTCGCGCCCGAAACTGGGCGATGATCGCCGCAAGGCCGGCAAGCTCACCGTTACCCGCGCGCTGGATGATGAAGGCAACACCCGCGTGCGCAGCCTTGCCGCGCTGCGCCGGGCCCGCGAGAAGGAACGCGGCCGCCTTGGCAGCCAGGCCAAGCAGGTCCGCGATGTAACCGTGCCTGACATGATCACCGTGCAGGAACTGGCCAACCGCATGGCCGAACGCACCGGCAATGTGGTGCGCTTGCTCGCCCGCCTTGGCGTGCCGTCAGCTGCCGTTGACGAAATCGATCAGGACACCGCCGAACTGGTGCTGACCGAATTCGGCCACAACATCGTGCGCGTTTCGGAAAGCGACGTCGAAAAAGGCATGGTCGGCGAAGTCGATGTCGACAAGGATCTGGCGTTCCGTCCGCCGGTCGTCACCATCATGGGCCATGTCGATCACGGCAAAACCAGCCTGCTCGATTCCTTGCGCGGCACCAACGTGGTGAAGGGCGAGGCCGGTGGCATCACCCAGCATATCGGCGCCTATCAGGTGACCACCAAGGACAAGAACAAGATCACCTTCCTCGACACGCCCGGTCACGAGGCCTTTACCTCGATGCGCGCGCGTGGCGCCAGCATCACCGATATCGTGGTGCTCGTGGTGGCGTGGGACGACGGCATCATGCCGCAAACCATCGAAGCCATTCAGCACACCAAGGCGGCCGGCGTGCCGATGATCGTGGCCATCAACAAGATGGACAAGCCCGGCGCCGATGCCGCCCGCATCCGTACTGCCTTGCTGCAACAGGATGTGCAGGTGGAAGAAATGGGCGGCGACGTGATGGACGTGGAAATCTCCGCCATCAAGAAGACCGGCCTTGATGATCTGCTGGAGAAAATCCTGCTGCTCGCCGAAGTCAGCGAACTGAAGGCGAACCCGGATCGCCCGGCCGAAGGCACCGTGATCGAAGCCAAGCTCGACAAGGGCAAGGGCCCGCTCGCCACCGTTCTGGTGCGGCGCGGCACGCTGAAGCGCGGCGACATCTTCGTGATGGGCCAGGAATGGGGCCGCGTGCGCGCCATGGTCGATGACAAGGGCGAAACGGTGAAGGAAGCCGGTCCGTCGACCGCAGTCGAAGTGCTCGGCCTTGGCGGCGTCCCGCAGGCCGGCGATGTTGTGACCGTTGTGGAAAACGAAGCCCGCGCCCGCGAAGTGGCCGAATATCGTGCCGGCGTTGCCACCGCTGCCCGCACGGCCGGCAACGGCCCGGCCAACCTGGAAGACATGTTCTCGGTGCTGCGCGCCAAGAAGGTCCAGGAATTCCCGCTGGTCATCAAGGCCGATACGCAAGGCTCGGCCGAAGCCATCGCCGGTGCGGTGTCGAAGGTCGGCAATGATCTGATCCGCGCCAAGGTGCTGCTGGCCAGCACCGGCGGCATCACCGAAAGCGATGTCACCCTGGCCAAGGCCTCGGGCGCACCGGTGATCGGTTTCAACGTCCGTGCCAATGCCAAGGCCCGCGAAATCGCCCAGCGCGATGGCGTGGCGCTGAAATATTACGACGTGATCTATGATCTGATCGATGATGTGAAGGCCGGCATGGCGGGCCAGCTCGGCCCCGAGGCGTTCGAAACGGTTGTGGGCCGCGCCCAGGTGCTGGATGTGTTCCAGGCCGGCAAGATCGGCAAGGCCGCCGGTCTGCGCGTCACCGAAGGCTACATCAAGAAGGCGCTGCGCGCCCGCGTCATGCGCGACGATGTCATCATCTACACCGGTTCCATCGCCTCGCTGCGCCGCTTCAAGGAAGATGTGGCCGAAGTGAAGGTGGGCCTGGAATGCGGTATCACGCTGGCGGATTCGTCGGACGTGAAGGCCGGCGACATCGTCGAAACCTACGAAGTGGAA
>JAIXPM010000257.1 GCA_027486275.1 Sphingomonadales bacterium
CCCCCCCTCGGTCGGGGGCGGCGTTGCTCAAATCAATCGGAATTCATGTCACGTCACGCGGACCCAGATCCTGGCGCCGCAACAGGAGAAGACCCATGTTGAACCGCATCATCGCTCTCGCCATCACCGCCGTTGCCGTGGCCGCCACCCCCGTCGCCGCTGCCGCTCCGGTCAGCTGCAAGGTGACCCCGGGCCAGATCCGCACCCTGGCCGAAGCCAAGGGCGGCGAAGACGCCACCAAGGCCCTGAAGCTGGTTTCGACCGGTGAAGCCCTGTGCGCCGCCGACGCCAAGTTCGAAGCCGGCAAGAAGTTCGCCGCCGCCGCCAAGCTGCTCGGCACCGAGCTGGCCGCCCTGCCGGCCATTGGCCAGTAATTATCGGTTTCATCCTCCCAAGGATGCCCCTGAAGGCCCGGTGGCTTGCCACCGGGCCTTTTTTCTGGGCGGCAAGGGGGCTATGCCGGCAGCAATGAGCCTGCCCGAAATCCTGCCCGGCACCGCCGATCTGCTGCTGATCGCCGATCACGCGTCGGCCGCTGTGCCGCCCGGGATAGATCTGGGCATCCCGCCCGCGCTGCTCCATGATCATATCGCGGTGGATATCGGCACCGACGCGCTCACCCGCCGGCTGGCCCGCGCGCTGTCTGCCCCGGCCATCATCGCCACCGTCTCGCGCCTGGTGGTCGATCTGAACCGCGATCCCGCCGAACTGGGCGCCGTGCCGGCCAGCAGCGACGGCCACCTGATCCCCGGCAACTGGAATCTGGCGCAAGAAGAACGCGACCTGCGGGTGGAGGCCATCCACGCCCCCTATCACGCCGCCATCGCGGCCCAGATCGCGCGCATGCGCCCGGCGCTGATCATCTCCGTCCACAGCTTCACGCCGCAGCTCGCCACCCGCGCAGACGAACAACGCCCCTGGCCGATCGGCATCCTCTACAACCAGGACGATCGCGCCGCCCGGCTGGGCCTTGTCGCCCTGGCCAGCCGGGGGCTGCACGTTGGCGACAACCAGCCCTATTCCGGCCGCGACCTCAACTATACAATGGACCGTCACGCCGAAGCGGCGCGCATCCCCTATCTCGGCATCGAAGTCCGCAACGACGGGCTGCAGTCCAAGGAAGGCGTTGCCCGCTGGACGCACATATTGGCGGATTGCATCGCGATGGTAAGGCGGGGGTTGTAGACTGCTGGTTGATCGGATCGGCCAGTACGTCCGACATGCATGGCTCCTGCCGCATGCACAGTTGTGCTGTCTCCAACGGCCGCTTGCGCAGTCGGCCAATCATGCGACAGTGTCGGTATCGGGGACGTTGAGGGGATCGGTTGTGCGCGCAAGGGATTTTCTGACGGCCGGAACGGCACTGGCGGTCATGGTTGCGGCGGCGCCGGCGGTGGCCAGATTATCGCCGACAGAAGCAAAAATGGTTGCAGCCGCCGATGCGGGGCAAGACGAGGCGCTGGCTCTTCTCGCCAAACTGGTCAACCAGAACAGTGGTTCGCTGAACATCGACGGCGTCACTAAGGTCGGCATGATGATGCGGGCCGAACTGGATGCACTGGGGTTCCAGACCCGCTGGGTTCCCATGCAGGCCGCCGGGCGGGCCGGGCATCTGATTGCCACCAATGCCGGGCACAAGGGCGGCAAGACGATTCTGCTGATCGGCCATCTCGATACCGTTTTCGAACCCGATGCACCGGCCGATCCCTTCCACCGCGATGGTGACATGGCGGGCGGGCAAGGGATTGGCGATGACAAAGGTGGCATGGTGGTGATGCTGCTGGCGCTGAAGGCGATGAAGGCGGCGGGCACGCTAAAGGCCGCCAATATTGAAATCGTGCTGACGGGGGACGAAGAACGGGTGGGGTCGCCGATTGCAGTGGCGCGCGCCGATCTGATCGCGGCGGGCAAGCGCGCTGATGTGGCGCTGGATTTTGAAGGGCTGGCGCAGGAAAACGGCCAGGATATGGGCTCAATCGCGCGGCGTTCGGGGAATAGCTGGCGATTGCAGACCAGCGGCAAGTCGGGCCATAGCAGCGGGATCTTCAGCGCCTATTATGGCGACGGGGCGATCTTTGAACTGACGCGGATTATCGCCGCCTTCCGCACCCAACTGCCCGAACCGAACCTGACCTTCAATGTCGGGCTGGTGGCTGGCGGTGCCACTGCGGCCCTGGACGATGCTGGTGTGCGCGCGACCGCGACTGGCAAGACCAACATCATCCCGGGAGCCGCACTGGCGTACGGCGATTTCCGCACCCTGTCCCAGGAACAGACCGACCGGGTTCGCGCAAAAATGTTGGCGATTGTCGCGCAACATGCGCCGGGCACCCATGCTTCGATTACGTTCAACGAGAATTATCCGGCGATGGCACCAACGCCGGGCAGCCGCGCTTATCTGGCAAAGCTGAACGCGGTCAATCGCGATCTGGGGCTGGCTGAAATGGCCGAGCTGGACCCACTGAAGCGCGGTGCTGGTGACATTGCTTTTGTGGCAAAGGATGTCGATGGGCTGATTGGCCTGGGAACAGCCGGCAGAGGTTCCCATGCGCCTGGCGAGAAAATCGAGATTTCAAGTATTGCCCGCCAGGCAAAACGCGCCGCCATCCTGATGACGCGGCTGGGTGCCGAGAAGTCGCTGAAATAGATGTGGGCACGCTGCCCTTGACCCGTCTACCACTCTGCGCCATGGCAATTTTATTCGCCAAAGAGGCCCTGATATGATAAGATTCGACAAGTCCAAGCTGCCCAGCCGCCATGTTTCGGTGGGGCCGGAGCGGGCGCCGCATCGCAGTTATTATTACGCCATGGGGCTGACCGAGGAGGAAATCGGGCGGCCGTTTGTGGGAATTGCGTCGGCGGGGAATGACTCGGCGCCGTGCAATACCACGTTGGATGCACAGGCGGATGCGGCGCGGATTGGCGTGAACGAGGCCGGCGGGATGCCGCGGCGCTTCAACACCATCACCGTCACCGACGGGATCGCCATGGGGCACCAGGGCATGAAGGCGTCGCTGGTTTCCCGCGATTGCATTGCCGACAGTGTCGAGCTTTCCATGCGCGGCCATTGTTATGATGCGCTGATCGGCTTTGCCGGCTGCGACAAGAGCCTGCCGGGCATGATGATGGCGATGCTGCGGCTGAATGTGCCGAGCATCTTTGTTTATGGTGGGTCGATCCTGCCCGGCCGTTTTGAAGACAAGGACGTGACCGTGGTGGACGTGTTCGAGGCGGTGGGCGGCTTTGCGGCCGGCAACTGCCCCTTGGCGCGGCTGACGGCGCTGGAGAAGGTGGCCTGCCCCGGCCATGGCGCGTGCGGCGGGCAATATACCGCCAACACCATGGCCTGCGTGGGCGAAGCCATCGGGCTGAGCCTACCCAACAGCAACATGATGCCGGCGCCCTATCAGAGCCGGGCCGACATCGCGATTGCGGCCGGCAAGCAGATCATGACCTTGCTGGAGAAGAACATCCGCCCGCGTGACATCTGCACGCGCGAAGCGTTCGAGAATGCGGCGCGGATCGTGGCCGCCACAGGCGGTTCCACCAACGGCGCGCTGCACCTGCCGGCGATGGCCAACGAGTGTGGCGTGAAGTTTGATCTGTTCGACATGGCCGAGATTTTCAAGACGACACCTTACATTGCCGATCTGAAGCCCGGCGGCAAATATGTCGCGAAGGACATGTATGACGCGGGCGGTGTGTACATGGTGTTGAAAACCTTGTTCGATGCCGGCTTCATCCATGGCGACTGCATGACGGTGAGCGGCAAGACGCTGGCCGAGAA
>JAIXPM010000317.1 GCA_027486275.1 Sphingomonadales bacterium
ATCAGGCCCAGCGGGATGGCCACTGCCATGGCGATGATGGCGCCGATGAAGATCGTGCCCCAAAACAACGGCACCGCCCCGAACGCACCAGTGGAGCCAACCTGATCGGCGCGGATCGCTGTCTGCGGGCTCCACTGCAAGCCGGTGAGGAATTCCACTGGCGACACCAGTTGGAAGAAGCGGATCGATTCAAAGATCAGCGACAGCACGATGCCGAATGTGGTGAGGATCGCCACAACCGACGCCACCAGCAGCAGGGCGCGCACCTGCGTTTCGACCCGGTTGCGGGCGCGGAAATCCGGGCGCAGTCGGCTCCAGCCCCACAGGCCGCCCATCGCCAGCAAGGCCACGGCCAGCGCGCCGGCGAGCAGATCGCCGTTGCTGCGCGCCGCTGCGTAAACCGGTGCCAGCCGCGGTGCCAGCGGATTGAAGGCTTGCGGCAGATCGCCGTTCACCAGCCCGCGCACTTCGTTCAACAGCGCTTCGCTGTCGTTGCCAGGCGCCGGGCGCTCAGCGGCAGAAAGACTGCCCAGCACCTGGCCTTCGATCAGGCCTTCGCCCACGATGCCCCAGCCGGCCAGCACGATCAGCGCCGGCGCCAGCGCCAGCACCGCCACATAGGCACCGTGATAAACGGGGCGCGAATGCACAGCGCCCATGCGGCCGCCCGCCGCCGTCACCATGCGGTTGCCGCGGGCACGGCCAGCGAGATAGGCCAGGCCCCCCAAGCCCAGCACCAATGCAAAGGCGATCAGCAGCCTCATTGCAGCGCACTCACATCCATCGCCGTCAATTCTCGGGCAGTTGCCTCACCAGCGCGGCGAATGGCTTCCGGCGCCGCCACCAGGCCCTTGCGGGCCAAATAGCCTCCACGGCCCCAGGTGGATTCGCGCGCATATTCGGCGAGGAATTCGCGCATACCGCGCACGGCCGGCACGTGCTGCACCTTCACATAGAGATAGAGCGGGCGCGAAGCCGGGAAACTGCCGCTGGAGATATTCTCGTAGGTGGCCGTGATGCCCGACAACGGCACATCCTTCACCCGGTCGCTATTTTCTTCCATGAACGAAAAGCCGAACACGCCCAGCGCCTGCGGATTGGCCGAAACCTTCTGCACAATCAGATTGTCATTCTCGCCGCCTTCAACATAGGCGCCATCCTCGCGCACCTTCTCGCAGATCTGCTTGTGGGCGTCCTCGTCGCTTTTCTTCAGCGCCTGCATCGCCGGTTCGGTGTTGCAGCCCTTCAGCATGTACAGTTCATTGAAGCTGTCACGCGTGCCGCTGGTTGGCGGGGGCCCAATCACCTCGATGCGGATATCGGGCAGCGCGGGGTTCACATCTTTCCAGGTGCGCGCCCGATTGGGGCCCTTGCCGAAAGGATCTGCGGCCAGCGCCAGATAGACATCGCGTTCGGTGAGCGAGGGGAAATTGGCTTCGCGGGCCTGGGCGATGACCAGGCCATCAATGCCGACCTGCAGTTCGATCAGGCCCTTCACACCGTGCTTGGCGCAATCCTCGACTTCGCTCTTCTTGATGCGGCGCGAGGCATTGGCGGCATCGGGGAATTGCGCGCCAAGGCCGGCACACATCAGCTTGATACCGCCGCCGGTGCCGGTCGATTCCACGATCGGCGCGGGAAATTCCGTCCACTTGCGCTTGAACTGTTCAGCGACAGCGGTGGTGAAGGGATAGACGGTGGAGGAACCAACGATGCGGATCTGCGTGCGGCTGCCGCCCGAACAGGCCGCTAGCCCAGCCGCCAAAATAGCAGCCAAGCCGAAACCGAAGGCGGCAGACGCGCGGATTGGCGGCAAGAAATTCATCCTCAAGGGGCCCATAGCCGGGCGATTCGCCGCCCCGTCTTTCTGCCCCGCTGGCTCGGCCTTTATGACCGTCGGATGTGCGCCATATGACGCTTTGATGACATTTTTGTTACGCAGACTGTGGATGGTTCAGGCAATCGGCAGGGTGAACGACACGCGGGTGCCCTCGCCCAGCCGGCTGTCGATCTCCAGCCGGCCGCGATGCCGTTCCACGATATGCTTGACGATGGCCAGCCCCAGCCCGGTGCCGCCCAAGGTGCGGCTGCGCTGGGAATCGACGCGGTAGAAACGCTCGGTGAGCCGCGGCAGATGTTCGGGCGCGATGCCATCGCCTTCATCGGCGACAGCCACCTTCACGCTGCCACCCGGTGAGGAGGCAACACTGGCCAGACTCACCCGGATCGGCGTGCCACTGCGGCCATATTTCAGTGCGTTGGAGATGAGGTTGTAGAGCACCTGCAGCACCTGATCGCGATCGGCGATCACACGCGGCAGATTTTCCGGTTCATCGATCAGCAGGGCGCGGCTGTCACCCTCCAGCCGCATGGCCAGCGTGCTGCCCACTTCGGCAACCAGGCCCTTCAGGTCAAGCGGCTGGGTGGGACGCACGAACTTGTCCAGCTCGATGCGCGACAGGCTCATCAGATCGTCGATCAGGCGGCGCATGCGATCGGCTTCAGTGGCCATGATGGTGAGGAAGCGCTGCCGCGCCGGTTCATCCTCGGCGGCCGGGCCCTGCAGCGTTTCGATGAAGCCGGCCAGCGTGGCCAGCGGCGTGCGCAGTTCATGGCTGGCGTTGGCGACGAAATCGACGCGCATGCGCTCGGTCACCTTGGATTGGGTGATGTCATCAAGGAGCACCAGGCAGCGGATCGGACCGTCATCGGTGCCATCCCCCACCACGCGCAGGCGGAAACTGCGATTGCCGTTGCCAAGACCCGTCAACTCGCGGTCTTCGGCCAGTTGGCCGGCCATCACCGCTTCCACCGCATCGAGCAGCGCCGGGTGGCGCACGGTCAGCCGCAGATCGCTGCCAACGATGCGATCGCCGAAAAGGGCGCGGGCAGCGGCGTTGGCGGCCTCCACCAGCGGGCCACGGGTGAGCAGCGCCGCATCGTTCAGGCTCTCGATATGGATACGGTCTGGCGATGGCGACGGCGGTGGTGGTGGTGGCGGCGGCGCCGGGGGCAGCGCCGGCGGCTCCGGATCGGGTGCGCTCATGCGGCCAAGCACGAAGCCCAGCAGCAGGGCAGCCAGCACGGCCAGCGCCAGTTCCAGCGCGCCGCTCACCGTGCCAATCCCCGGCCAAGGCCCCTCAGCGCTGGCAGCAACGCATCATAATGATCGATCACAGCGTCGCCGCCCAGTTCATGCGCCGGCCGATCAGTGTAGCCGAAACTGACCAGCACGATTCCCAGGCCGGCATTGCGCGCCGCACCCACATCGGTGGCGGAATCGCCCACGAACGCTGCATCATCCACCGCGCCGCCCGCCGCTGCCAGCGTTGCAAAGACATGGCCGGCATCGGGCTTGGGCCGTTCGACACTGGTGGCCCCGATCACGGCAGCAAACCGCCCCTGCCAGCCGAGCGCTTCGACCAGCGCCTGCGCGAGATGGGTGGGCTTGTTGGTGCAGATTGAAAGCAGGCAGCCAGCCTCTGTCAGCGCATCCAGCGCCGTTTCCACGCCATCGAAGGCACGTGAATCATTGGCGATGTTGGCCGCGTAATG
>JAIXPM010000035.1 GCA_027486275.1 Sphingomonadales bacterium
AACTGCGTGGGCAAATATGATCTGCAGTGCGAACTGCCGCGCTTCCGCTATCGCCACTCGCTCACCACCACCTGGCGCACGCCGTGGACGGTCGATATCGCCCTGAACTGGCGCTACCAATCGGCGGTGGACCGCATCCTGTCGATCAACCCGACGACCGGCGTGCCGGTGACCTGGACGGAAGGTGGCCGCGGCAACTTCACCGGCGCGCGGCTGAATGCGGAAAGCTACATCGATCTCACCGCCTTCTGGACCGTCACCAAGGGGCTGCAACTGCGGGCCGGTGTGCGCAACCTGCTCGACAATGATCCGCCGGTGGTGCCGCAGTTCAACCCGGCACCGTCGTTCACCGTCGAAGGCAATACCGTCTCCGGCGTGTACGAAGCCGTCGGTCGCTTCATCTTCGTCGGCGCCAACGTCAGCTTCTGACGCTTGGCCTGACGCTGCTCGCAGCCTGGTCAGCGTACCGGTTCCGGCGGCGTTCGCCGGGGCGAAACCGAAGGGCCAGTGGCCGCACATGGGGCCTGTCTCTCATCCCCGAGACGGCCCCATGATTTCTTGAGTTATCATCGTTGGCCCGTAGACTGGCTGCACCGCATTGAGGAGTGCCGAAATGTCCGCTTCCGCTGATCGATTGAACGCCGCCGCCTGGCTGGTGCGCGCTGCATCCGCGGCCGTTGCAGCCGCGTTGCTCGGTTCTGCCGCGCTGGCGGCCGCACCGGACGGATTGGTGCCGGATGATCTGAAGGCACTGGAATGGCGCGAAGTCGGCACGGCCATGCCGAGCGGGCGGATCGCGCGCTTTGCCGTGCATCCCACCGATCAGCGCATCATCTACGCCGCCAGCGCCTCGGGCGGCCTGTGGAAGACGGTGAACGCCGGGGCGAGCTGGACGCCCATCTTCGAAAAGCAGGGCAGCGTTTCGATGGGCGCGGTGACACTTGACCCGAAGGATCCCAACACCGTCTGGCTCGGCACCGGCGAGCAGAACAATGTGCGCAGCTCGCTTTATGGCGATGGCGTTTATCGGTCGAAGGACGGTGGCGCGACCTGGGAGCATATGGGGCTGAAGGACAGCCGGCACATCGGCCGCATCCTCGTGCATCCCAATGATAGCAACACGGTCTATGTGGCTGCGCTCGGCTCGCTGTGGGGGGCGGGCGAGGAGCGCGGCCTGTACCGCACCCGCGATGGCGGCAAGACGTGGACGCGGCTGCTGCGGCCGAGCCAGTTCACCGGTGTCGTGGAAGTCGCCATGCATCCGGGCAACCCCAACATAATTTATGCCGCCACCTTCCAGCGCGAACGGCGCCAGTGGAGCATGATCGGCGGCGGCAGCGAAGGCGGCCTGTGGCGCAGCACCGATGGCGGCGATACGTGGGCGCGGGTGGGCAATGGCTTTCCCACCACCGCTGTCGGCCGGGTGGGCGTCACCTTCTGCCCCGGCAAGCCCGACATGCTGTATGCGACCGCCGTTGGCCCCGATGGCGGCACCTTCCGGTCAACCGATGGCGGCACTTCGTGGGAACGGCGCAACAAGGAAATTCAAAGCCATTGGTATTATGGCGAAATCTTCTGCGATCCGATGAATCCGGAACGCATCTATGTGCCAACCACGCCGCTGTCGCGATCGGATGATGGCGGCAAGAGCTTCACCAATGTGCTCAAGGGCCAGGTCCACGCCGACAATCACACGATGTGGATCAACCCGAAGGACAGCGATCACCTGATCCTGGGCAATGATGGCGGCATGTACACGTCGCGCGATGGCGGCCAGCGCTGGACTTGGCAGTCCAATCTGCCGCTGATGCAGCTTTATACGGTGGCGGCCGACATGCAGGAGCCGTTCTATCACGTCTATGGCGGCACCCAGGACAATGGATCGTGGGGCGGCCCCATCGGCACCCGTTTTGAAGACGGCATCGCCAACGAGGATTTCCTGTTCCTGTCGGGCGGCGATGGCTTCTACGCGGTGGCAGATCCTACTGATCCGGACACCCTCTATTCCCAGGCGCAATATGGTGGCCTTGTCCGCACCAACCGCAAGAGCATGGCGCAGAAGCGCATCCAGCCGTGGCAGCCGCAGAAGGGCGAATTCCCGCCCTATCGCTGGAACTGGAGCGCGCCGTTCGTCATATCCCCGCATGATCCGAAAACACTGTATTTCGGCGCCAACGTGGTGTTCCGCAGCCGTGATCGCGGCGATACGTGGGAACGCATCAGCCCGGATCTCACCCGCCAGTTGAGCCGCGATGCGCTGCCGCTGCAAGGCAAGATCCAGCCGGCAAACGCCATCGATCTGCATTCCAGCACCGCGCTGTATGGCAACACCCACTCGCTTTCGGTATCCACCATGCGGCCGGGCTTGATCGCCGCTGGCACCGACGATGGCCTGATCCAGGTGAGCCGCGATGACGGGCGGACGTGGGCCAAATCGTCCGTCTTCCCCGGCGTGGCCAACCAGAAAAAGGTCGGCATGGTGGCATGGTCGTCCACCAACGAGGGCACGCTGGTGGCGGTGTTCGATGGCCATCAGGACAATGATTTTGCGCCGCATGTGGTGCGCAGCGACGATTTTGGCGCGACGTGGCGGAACATCACCGCCGATCTGCCGGCCTTCGGCCCCACCAAGAGCATCGCCGTGCATCCGAAGAATGGCGAACTGCTGTTCGTTGGCACCGATATGGGCGTGTATTTCAGCTGCGATGGCGGCGGGCATTGGCTGCCGTTGCGGTCTGGCCTGCCCACCAACAGTGTGCAGGGCCTGATGGTCCACCCGCGCGAGAATGATCTGGTGATCGGCACCCACGGCCGCGGTTTCTGGGTGCTGGACGATATCAACCTGGTGGAGAAGCTGACGCCCGACGTTGTCGCCTCGCACTCCTATCTGGCGCCGCTGCGCCGGGGCACGCAAATCCGCGATGTGCCGCGCGGCCGCAAGAACGCCGGCAACAGCTATTTCACCACCAAGAACCCGCCGCGCGGCGCGATCATCGATTATTGGGTGGGTAGCGCCGCCGTTGGCCAGACCGTGAAGATCGACATCGTGGACGGCAACGGCACGCTGGTGCGCAGCCTGGCCCAACCGGCAGCGGCGCGTGGGGCGCAGCGCGCGGTGTGGGACCTGCGGTTCGAAGCGCCGCCCAATGCCTCCATGTCGGAATATCGCCGGATGCCCGGGCGGTTCGTGATGCCGGGCACCTATCAGGTGAAGCTGACGGTGGGTGACAAGGTGCACATGCAGCCTTTGGCGGTGCGGCTTGATCCGGCGATCAGCCTTTCGGCGGCAGACAGCGCCGCGCTGGACGCGATCGGCGCCACGCAGGCCCGGCTGGTGGCGGCGACCTATCATGCGAACAAGACGCTGGCTCCCGGCCTGTCGCAACTGACCGCGACGGTGAAGGCCCTGAAGGACGCCAAGGCTGACCGCAAACTGGTGGCCCAGGCCGAAGCGGCGCTGAAGGAAGCCGAGCGGCTCAATGTCATCCTCAACGGCCGGGAAGAGGGCATTGCCCAGCAGGAAACCTTCCTGCCGCTGGCCGAACTGACCCAGCGGCTCTACATCTCCACCCAGGACTATTCGGCTGCGCCCGATCCGGCCCAGCGCCAGCTGACGGCATCGGCGGAGGCTGATGTGAAGACATTCTACAAGGATCTGGGCGTGCTGGTTTCCGATACCCTGCCGGCCGTGCAGAAGGCGGTAACGGCGGCCGGTGTGGCATGGCAGGGCGAACTGCCGCGCATGCCGGCCCAGCCGTGAACGAGGTGATGATGCGCATGAAAATCCTGGCGGCCCTGATCGCGGCGGCGGTGGCCTCTCCGCTGCTCGCTCACGGCACCTCGCTGCTGCCGATCGAAACGGTGAAGATGCGCGAAGGCCATCGCGAAGCCGCCATCGCCCGCCGCGCCGAGTTCATGAAGCGCATGAAGGGCGGCCTGGCCGTCATCACCAGTGCCGATCGCACACAGCACAACCTGTATGAATCATACACCGACGACATGGAAAACAAGGACTTCGTGTTCCTGACCGGCATCTATGATTCACTGCCGCCCGGCCATGTGCTGGTGCTCAATCCCGGTGGCGGCACCTACAAGGAAGTGCTCTACACCGACATGAGCCCCTATGAGGCGGCGCGGCTGTCGGGCATCAAATATGTGTTCCCGCGCGCCAAGTTCCTCGAACATATGAGCAGCGCGCTGACCGATTATCGAAACCTGCGTATCACGCAGCTGCGCTTCAAGGAAGTCGCCTCCGATCTGTCGCGCGGCTGGGGCGACGGCGAAAAATTGCTCTATGTGAACTATCCGCACATCGACAATCTGAACGAGCCGCCGGCGCCGCGCCTGGCGTTCATGGATCGCATTCGCGCCACCACCAGCGAAGTGGTGTTCAAGGATGCCGGCGACATCATCGATGCGCAGCGCATGGTGCTCGATCCCTTTGCCCGCGCCAACATGGAGCGGAGCATCGCCATCACCCGCATGGGCCTGATGGAGGGCATGAAGTTTGCCAAGCCCGGCCTCTCCACGCTGCAGGTGATGCAGACCGTGGATTATGTCTATCGCTTCCACGGTGCGACCCTGGGCTTTGCCACCGGCGTGGCGCTGGCCAGCAACATGAACGAGGAACTGAAGTGGGAATCGGCCGCCGCCGAAGAAGCGGCGCGCAAGGGCGATGCGCTCATCAAGCCCGGCATGCTGGTGCATTTCGATACCGGTGCGGCGATGAACCATTATTCGTCTG
The DNA here is from genome assembly GCA_027486275.1 of Sphingomonadales bacterium. The sequence goes on from JAIXPM010000035.1 coordinate 4,745, forward strand.
ACGTGCAGCGCACGGTGCCGGTGGATGGCAAGTTTACCCCGGAACAGCGCCGCATCTATCAGGGCGTGCTGGATGTGCAGAAGGCAGTGATCGCCGCCGTAAAGCCTGGCGTGACCTGGGCCCAGCTGCAGAAGATCGCCGAAGACGGCCTGCGCGCCAAGGGCGGCTGGGACAAGAGCTACACCTATGGCATCGGGCATTTCATCGGCATGGAAACGCATGAACATGGCGATTATGTCGGGCCGCTGAAGCCCGGCATGATCATCGCCATCGAACAGGGCGCCGTGGTGAACGGCACCCGCGTTGCCTTTGAAGACGATGTGCTGGTGACGGCGACCGGGCATGAGTGGCTGACCCGTTCCATCCCGATCGAGATCGACGAGGTGGAGGCGCTGCTGCGTCAGCCTTCCATGGCGGTGCCCAAGGCGGTAGGCTCTCCGCAACCGTGATCGCAGGTGCGGGTCACGCCCCAGGACGAGTTTTGATGCTGCCCGACCAGTTTACCCCCATCACTGATCTGCTGCGGCTGCACGCCCGCGCCGGCGACAAGCCGGCGATCATCGATGGTGATACCAGCATCAGTTGGGCGGATCTGGACGCACTGGTGGACCGTGCGGCGGTGGCGCTGCTGAACCGGGGTCATGGCAAGGGCCAATGCATCGCCATCGCGGCGGGCATGAGCTGGGCCTATCTGGTGCTGTGGCTGGGGGCGCTGCGTGCCGGCCTTTCCGTGGCGCCGCTGCCGCAATCGGCGACCGAAGACACCATCGCGATGATGGCGGCCGATGCCGATGCAGTGCAGCTGTTCCGCGATCCCGATCTGGGCGCCATCGACAATTGGCTGGCACCGCCCGGCACGCGCGCACCGGATGTGGCGATCGGGCCCGATGATCCGTTCAACCTCATTTATTCCAGCGGCACCACCGGCCGGCCCAAGGGCATCGTGCAGCCACACCGCCAGCGCTGGGCGCATGTGCAGCGCGGCGTGACCCAAGGCTATGGTCCAGAGGCGGTCACGCTGGTGGCGACCCCGCTGTACAGCAACACCACGCTGGTCAGCCTGTTTCCCACCATCGGGCTGGGCGGCACGTTGGTGTTGCTGCCGAAATTCTCGGCGCAGGCCTTTCTGGAATTGAGCGAACGGCACCGCGCAACGCACGTGATGCTGGTGCCGGTGCAATATCGCCGCTTGATGGAGTTTCCCGATTTCGATCGATTCGACCTTTCATCGTACCGGCGCAAATTCTGCACTTCGGCCCCGTTCCCCGCTGCGTTGAAGGCGCAGGTGCTGGCGCGCTGGCCCGGCGGGCTGACCGAATATTATGGCATGACCGAAGGCGGCGGCACCTGCATCCTGCAGTGCCATGAGCATCCCGACAAACTGGCCACCGTTGGCCAGCCGGCGGCCGGCAGCGACATCAGGATCATCAACGAGGCCGGCGAACAACTGCCGGCCGGTGCAACTGGCGAGGTGGTCGGGCGTTCACCCGCCATGATGACGGGTTATCACAAGCTGCCGGACGCCACCCGCGGCGTCTTATGGTTCAGCCCGCAAGGCGAGCGTTTCATCCGCACCGGCGATATCGGCCGCTTTGATGACGATGGCTTCCTGACCCTGCTCGACAGAGCCAAGGACGTGATCATTTCCGGCGGGTTCAACATCTATCCCATCGATATCGAACAGGTGCTGCAAACCCATCCCGGCATCGAAGATTGTGCCGTTGTGGGTGTGCCGTCCGAGCAATGGGGGGAAACGCCCGTCGCCTTCGTGGTCGCCGCCACACCGCTGGATGGTGCCACCGTGAAGCAATGGCTGAACGACCGGCTGGGCAAGAACCAGCGCGTGCTGGACGTGATCCAGATCGACCAATTGCCCCGCAGTGAAATCGGCAAGGTGCTCAAGCGTGCCTTGCGTGATCGCTATCTTGCCGCGTTGACGTAACAGGAGAAGACCATGCGTGTCGGCGTCCCCAGGGAGATCAAACGGCAGGAAGGCCGTGTCGGGCTGACCCCGGAAGCCGTCCGCGAATATGTCGGCCACGGCCACGCGGTGCTGGTCGAAACCGGTGCGGGCGCTGGCATTGGCGCCAGTGATGCCGCCTATGTGGCGGCCGGCGCGCAGATCGCGGCCACGGCGGCGGAGGTGTTTGCCGCTGCCGAGATGATCGTGAAGGTGAAGGAACCGCAGCCATCCGAATGGGTGCAACTCCGCGAAGGCCAGATATTGTTCACCTATCTGCATCTCGCTCCTGATCCGGTGCAGACCGCAGGCCTCCTGGCCAGCGGCGTGACGTCGGTCGCCTATGAAACGGTGACGGATGGCCACGGCCTGCCGCTGCTGATCCCGATGAGCGAGGTGGCCGGCCGGCTTTCCATTGAAGCCGCCGCACTGGCCTCGCGCCATTACAACGGCGGCAACGGCCTGCTGATGGGCGGTGTGCCGGGCGTCGCGCCGGCGCGCATTGTCGTGCTGGGCGGCGGCGTGGTCGGCACCCAGGCGGCGCGCATGGCGGTGGGGCTTGGCGCCGATGTGTGCATTTTCGATCGCTCGCTGCCGCGTCTGCGCCAACTGGATGATCTGTTCCAGGGCCGGGTGCGGACGCTCTATTCCAACCGGGCCGCTATCGAGGCCGAGATTGCCCATGCCGATGTGGTGATCGGCGCCGTGCTGGTGCCGGGCGCCAGTGCACCGCGCCTGATCACCCGCGGCATGCTGGGGTTGATGAAGCCCAAGGCGGTGCTGGTGGATGTCGCCATCGATCAGGGTGGCTGCTTCGAAACCAGCCACGCGACGACGCACGAAGAGCCGACCTATGTGGTGGACGGCATCATCCATTATTGCGTTGCCAACATGCCTGGCAGCGTGCCGCGCACCTCCAGCTATGCACTCAACAATGCCACCTTGCCCTATGGGCTGGCGCTGGCTGGCGGCGGCGTTGAGGCCATTCGAACCAAGCCGGCGCTGCT
>JAIXPM010000388.1 GCA_027486275.1 Sphingomonadales bacterium
AGCCAGGCACTCGCGTGTTACGTCATCGACGATGTTCAACACGCGGAACCGGCGCCCGGATGCCAACTGGTCGTGGACAAAGTCCAGGCTCCAGCGCTGGTTGGGCAGCGCCAGCACCGGTGGCGCTGCCCGGGCACCAACCGCCCGCCGGCGTGCCCGGCGCTTGCGCACCGTCAGTCCTTCCTCAGTGTAGAGGCGCTGGGTCTTCTTGCGATTCACCAGCACCCCGTCGCGCCGCAACAGGATATGCAGCCGGCGATAGCCGAACCGGCGGCGCTCGGCCGCCAGCGCGCGCAGCCGTTCCCGCAAATCGGCATCATCCGGCCGTGTCGAGCGATAACGAACGCTCTTGCGATCAGCCCCAACAACTCGGCACGCCCGCCGCTCGCTCATCCCCAGGCTGGCCTGTAGATGGGCAACCGCTTCCCGCATCGCGGCAGGCGTCACCATTTTTTTGCCAGAAGGTCCTTCAGCGCAGCGTTATCGAGCATCGTGTCGGCCAACAGCCGCTTGAGCTTGGCATTCTCGTCCTCCAGCGACCGCAGCCGCTTGGCCTCCGAAACCTCCAGCCCGCCGCACTTGGCCTTCCAGTTGTAGATGGTCGCTTCCGACACGCCGTGCCGCCGCGCGAGATCAGCCGTCTTCGCGCCCGCCTCGGCCTCCTTTAAAAGCCCGATGATCTGCTCTTCGGTGAATCTCGCTCGCTTCATCGTCCGTCCTCTCCAAGGGCCGGACTCTAATCGATCGTGGAGGAAAATCAGGGGGTCAGGTCACAAGCCTTCGTCGACCCAACGCCCTGATTGCACAGATGATTTGCATACGAGCCCCATCCAGTAGCGTCGATTCAACCAACATTATGGTTGCCAGAGCTTGCCTAGGCGGCAAGCCACTATTCATGGTCATTCGGGTGCAAATGCGACCGGCATGTTGATGATGGCGTTGAACCAGATCGAGCGCAGCCATTCTGGTTCGCCCACCGGGTGCAGATCGGGCAGGCGAGTGACGATCTGTTTCAGCAGCGCACGCAGCTGCATTTTTGCCAGCCGGGCGCCGACGCAGATGTGCGGGCCGGCGCCGAAGGCGAGGTGGCGTTTGGCGTTGGCGCGGGTGATGTCGAAACGGTGAGGATCGGCGAATACCGCCGGATCGCGGTTGGCCGCGGCATAGGAGAGGTAGATCTTGTCGCCCTGCTTCACCTTCTGGCCGCCGATTTCGGTGTCGGCCACGGCGTGGCGGATGAAATTGGTGGTGGTCGAGGTATAGCGCAGCACCTCGTCGATGGCGTTGTTGATATGGGTGTCGAAATCGCCCTTCAGCAGCGCATATTGATCGGGATGCTGGCTCATCAGGTGGATGAAGTGCGCCGCGGTTGATCTGGTGGTTTCGTGCCCGGCCATGGCAAACACCAGCACGAACTGGTTGATCATCATGGGATCCAGATTGAGCGTGGTGTCGTTGACCATGGCGCTCAACAGCCGGCCATCGGGGTCGCGGCGCTTTTCCTCGGCCATCTGCTGGGCCAAGCCGAACAGCCCGATCATCGGGTCCATCGAAATGCTGGTGCGGCTTTCGACATCGGCCATGTCGTTGCCATAGCCGGCCACCTGGTCGCGATACTGAGGCGGAATGCCCATCAGTTCGCAGAATGTGTGTACCGGCAGGATCGAGGCGACATCGAACACAAATTCGCAGGCGCCCTTGCCGGCAATGCGGTCAACGATCTCGGCGGCCAGCTTGTCCACTTCGGGCGCCAGTTCGGCGAGCGCGCGCGGCATGAACGGCGGCATGATCACCTTCTTCACCGCGGCATGCTGTTCGGGCTTCATCACCATGAAATTGGCGCGCTGGCGTTCCAGCTCCGCGCCTTCCAAATCCCAAAGCACGATACCGTCATGCGAGGTGAAGCGGGCCTGGTCCATCGAAACGTCGAGCACGTCCTGATAGCGGGTCAGCACCCAGAAGCCCTTGACGCCCGATGAGCCCGGCATGCCGCCAGCATAGGCCGGATTGGGCGGGTTCCAGTGCACCGGGTCGGTCTGCCGCCAGCGATCGAACAGGCGATGGGGTGGGCCGTGGTCGGCCGGAAAAATGTCTGGATCGATCAGATTGTCGGCCAGTGCTGCACCTATCATTGCCTGCTCTCCTGTCTTGCCGTCAGGTCGGGGTGTTGCCTTGCTGCGCCCACCAGTCCCCGCCCAGCGCCACGCGGCGCACAGTGTCGGTGTCGGTGGGGCCGTGGCCGACATTGTGGGTGGGGGCCGGGATCTCCTGCACCGTGTTGGTGAGGCGGCCGACGCCGGTCACCTCCACTTCCACCACGTCGCCAATGGCCATCGGCCGGCTGTTGGCCGGGGTGCCCGACAGGATGAGATCGCCGGGCAGCAGGGTGATGTGCCGGCACAGATCGGCGAGGATATAGGGGATGTCGAAGGTCATCTCGGCCAGCGCGCCTTCCTGCACCACTTTGCCGTTGATGTAGGTGCGCACCGCTTGCTCGCGGATATCGACGCCGCGCACGATGCCGGGGCCGATCGGGCAGAACCCGTCCATCCCCTTCACACGCAGCATCGATCCGGCATCGGTGTCGCGGAAATCCTGAGCGCCAACATCGTTCACCGGCGCAAAGCCGGCGATATGGTCCCAAACATCGTTGCGGCCGATGTTGCGCATCGGCTTGCCGACGATCACGCCCACTTCGCCCTCATAGTTGAGGAACTGGCAGTCTGCCGGGCGCGAGAGCTTGCCGCGGTGCGAATTGAGCGCGGTCAGCGGCTTCTGGAAATAGGTGGGGGTGGTGAGTTCCGGCGCGCGGAACTCGACGCGGCGGGACTCATAATTGAGGTGGATGCAGATGATCTTGGTCGGGTCGCATGGCGGCAGATAGATGGCATCGGCCTCGGCAATGTGGCGGCCATCGCCCAGCAGCAGCCGATCATCCACCGGCCGCACCCACTGCGGCGTTCCTTCCAGAAAGATGCGCCGCCATTCCTCGCGCGGTCCGTCAAGCACTGACATTGTCTGTCTCCCCGATTGGCGTTCAGGCCGGGACCATGAAGCCCTTCATGTTGCTCATCACCGGTGCGTGGCCATAAGCATCCTTTTGATAATATTCGGATTGCCCGGTCGGTTTGCGCCCGCCCCAGCCGATCTCGTTCATGAAGCCCGACGGGTTCTTGAAGTAGAAGCTGTGCATCTGGTCGTTGGCATGGCTGCCCGGCTCTATGATCACCGGGATGCCGGCCTGGGCAACCATGTCATAGGCGAGGCCGACATCGTCAAAGCGCTCCATTTCCATCATGAAATGGTTGATGGCCTTCTCGCCCGGCGGGCCGAAGGCCAGCGAATGCTGACGATCGTTGCAATGCAGGAACATCAACTCGACCGGTTCCGGCAGCATCGGCAGCGGCATGCGATACTCGATGCCGCCGCGCATGCCGAGCAGCGTGTAGAAGGCGTGGATGGCCTCGAAATCAGCCCGGCGATTGAGCAACATATGGCCCATGCCGCCGCTGCCGGTGCGGATGCGGCCGTGCATGCGCCGCCCGGGGTGGAAGGGCAGATCATATTGCACCAGCGGTCCCTGGAAAAGCTCGATGGCATAGCCGTTGGGATCGGTGACGAAGGCCACTTCCAGCACCTGCCGCGCCTCGGCTTCGGCCTGACTGCCGCGCCGCACCGCCACGCCGGCCGCCTCCAGCCGTTCCACCATGGCGCGCAGTTCCAGCGTGCCGGCCAGCCTGAGGCCGATGGTCTGCAGATCATCGCTGCCATCTTCCACCAGCTTGATGCGGTGGTGCCAATAATCCATTCGCAGGTAACGCACGTCGGCGGTTTCGCCAGGCATCACCTCAAGGCCCAGGATGGCGGCGGCAAAACCCTCCCAGGCGGCGAGATTGCTCACCCCAAGGGTGATATGGCCAAGTTCGGTGATGGCAGTCATGTGGCGCTCCCGGTGCTGGCAAACGATTCCTTGCGGACCGCGATATTCTTGATGTCGCAGTAAAAATCGAAACTGTGGGTGCCGCCTTCGCGGCCAATGCCGGAGATGCGGGCGCCGCCGAACGGGGCAGCGAGATCACGCACGAAGAAACAGTTTACCCACAGGGTTCCGGCCACCACCTGCTCGGCGATGCGCATGGCGCGGGCCTCGTTGCCGCAGAACAGCGTACCGGCCAGGCCGTATTTCGTGCCGTTGGCCAGCGCGACGGCCTCGGTATCATCGGCAAAGGTCTGCCACGTCAGCACCGGGCCAAACACCTCGTCCTGGGCGATTTCATCGCCAGGGCTGACACCGGCAAACATGGTCGGCTGGAAATAGAGTGCGCCGGCCGCGTCACGCCCACCGCCCCACAGGAGATCAGCACCTGCTGCCTTGGCCCGGTCAACAAAGCCCGCAACACGGGCGAAATGATCAGGGTGGATCAAGGGGCCGACGCGGGTGGTGGGCAGGCGCGGATCGCCAACCGTCATCTGGCCGACAGCAGCGCGCACCTTGGCGAGGAATTCGGCCTCAACCGAAGCTTCGACCAGAATACGGGTGCCAGCGAGGCAGACCTGACCGGCGTTGATATACTGGCCGGCAACCGTCTGGGCGGCGGCATCGAGATCGGCATCGGCGCAGACGATGAAGGGTGACTTGCCGCCCAGTTCCGCGCTCATCGGCGTAAGGGTGCGGGCGGCGGCCTGGCCGATGATGCGGGCGGTTTCGGGCGAGCCGGTGAAGCTGATGCGCGACAGTCGCGCATCGTTCACCAGCGCGTCGCCGGCCTCCTCGCCGATGCCTTGCAGAACGTTGAGCACGCCGGGTGGCAGGCCGGCTGCATGGGCGATATCGGCCAACAGCGAGCAGGAGAGCGGGGCCCATTCCGGTGGCTTGATCACCACCGTGTTGCCGGCGGCCAACGCCGGGCCAACCTTCCAGGTGGTCAGCATGAAAGGCGCGTTCCATGGCGTGATCAGCGCCGCCACGCCGGAAGGATCATAACGGACATTGTTGACCACTTCTGGATGGTCGATGGCGTGATCATTCAGGCCCAGCGCCCATTCGGCAAAGAAGCTGATGTTCTGCGCGGCGCGCGGAACCATCCGGTGGAGGTTGCCGGCCAGCAGCGAGCCATTGTCTGCGGTTTCAACGGCCGCAATTTCGGCGGCGCGCGTCATGATCCCGCTGGCAAAGCGGCGCAGGATCGGCAGGCGACCAGCTGCGCCCAGTGCGGCCCAGGCCGGAAAGGCTTCGGCTGCCGCTGTCACGGCCATGGCGGCTTCGGCCTGACCGCCTGCCGCAACCGCGCCCAGCTCGGCGCCGTCGATGGGAGAAGCGTTGGCAAAGCGGCGGTCGGAACTGACCCGGCGTCCGCCGATCCAGTGATCCAGCGCCACCTCCACCCCGGCAACCATGACCTTCTTGTCGGCCATCCCGACTCTCCCCAAATGCGCCCGCCGTGCTGCGAGTCGATACAAATTGAGTATAATCAGTTTTGACTGTGGTCAATAACTCGATTATGGCTTGTGGTCATGGAACGGGAATCAGGCGACGGCGCCGAGACGGGGATGGTGCGCGGCAAGACGGACGAAGGGGTGGCGACACCCGGCCGGCGGGAGCGCAACAAGCTGGCCAAGCGCGCGCGGATCGTGGCGGCAGCGCGCGATCTGTTTCGGCGTCAGGGCTTTGCCGACACCACCACCCAACAGATCGCCGATGCTGCCGACATCGGCACCGGAACGCTGTTCCTCTATGCCCGCACCAAGGAAGACCTGCTGGTCATGGTGTTCCGCGACGAGATGCTGGAAACGGTGCGGGCGATCTTTGCCGCGCCGCCGGCGCTGGCCGGCCTCGATGCGCGGCTGCTCGCGGTGTTCAACCGCATGGCCGATTATCACGCCAACGATCCCGATCTGGCCCGGCTGCTGCTGAAGGAATTGGTGGTGCCGCGGTCCGAGGCGCGGCGCAGCGATGTCGATGAGCTGATGGACGCCATTTATGACGGGCTTTCCGACATGATCGGCGCCGAGCCGCGCACCCGCAACCCGGCCATCGTCGCTCGATCGGCCTTCGCGCTTTATTATTTCGCGCTGCTGAGCTGGCTGGGCGCCGGCCAGGATCGCGGCTGGTGCATGCGACTGCTGCGCGAACAGCTTTCCCACCTCATCAACGGAGATAGCGCCAATGATTGAACCGCTGAAGGCGCGTTGGGCGCGCGACGAGCTGACGCTGGGCGCCTGGTGCATGTTGCCCAGCAGCCTTACTGCCGAGATATTGGCCAAGGGCGGCTTTGATTGGGCGCTGGTCGACATGCAGCACGGCTGCATGGGCTATGAAACCGCCGTGGAAATGATCCGCGCCATCGATTTGGCAGGAATTACACCGATCGTGCGCGTGCCGTGGAACGAGCCGGGCATCGTGGGCCGCATGCTGGATGCCGGTGCGATGGGCATCGTGGCGCCGATGGTGAACAGCGTTGACGAAGCGCGGCGGCTGGTCGAATCCTGCCTCTATCCACCGGCGGGCCGTCGCAGCCTGGGGCCGGTGCGGGTCGGTGCGCGTGATGGGATGGGCTATGTGCCCGGCGCCAACAGCCGCGTTGCCGTCATCCCGATGATCGAAACCGTGGAAGCGCTGGCGGTTGTCGAGGATATCGCCGCCGTGCCGGGGGTGGACGCGCTGTTTGTTGGCCCCTTCGATCTGTCCTTCTCGCTGGGTCTTCCGCCCGGCGACAATGACGGCAAGCCGGCCTTTGATGCTGCTATCACCCGCATCAATGCCGCTGCCCGGGCGCGCGGGATTGCGACGGCCGTGCTGTCCAATCCGGCGGTGGCGCCGCTGCGGGCGGCGCAGGGCTTCCGGATGATTTCCGTGCTCACCGACAATGCCGCGCTGGCCGCAGCTGCACAAGCCAGCCTCGCCACGACACGTGCCGCCATAGCGGAAGGAAACGCCAATGCTTGATGCCGCAACTCGCAATCAGATCCTCGCCGACATCATCGGCACCTACGCCACACGCACGGCACTGCCCCTGCTGACCAAGACCTACCCGGCCATCGAGATGGACGATGCTTATGCCATCCAGAAAGCCTTCACCGATCGCCGCGTGGCGCAGGGCCGTCAGGTGCGCGGTTACAAGGTGGGCCTCACATCGAAGGTGATGCAGGAATCCATGGGCTCACCGGAGCCTGATTTCAGCGCGATGACTGACGATCTGTTCCTGCCTGAAGACACGCCGATCGATTGTGCCCGATTCTTCCGTCCGCTGATCGAGATCGAGATCGCCTTCGTGATGAAGAGCGCCCTGAGGGGCCCCGGCATCCTGCCGGTCGATGTGCTGCGCGCCACCGATTTCGTACTGCCGGCCATCGAGATCGTCGATTTCCGCGTGGGCCCCGGGCCGGGCATGACGGTGGTCGACACGGTCGCCGATCTGGCGGCCTGCGGGGCGGCTGTGCTGGGCGCCAATCCGGTCCGATTGGAGGACATCGATATCCGCCGCGTCACCGGCCAGATGATCATCAACGGCAAGATGGAGCATGAAGGCATGGCTTCGGCGGTTCTGGGCAATCCGGTGACCGCGGTGGCCTGGCTGGCCAACAAGCTGGGTGAGTTCGGTATCACCTTCGAAGCTGGACAGACTATTCTCACCGGCTCCTTCGTGCGGGCCATGCCGGTTAAGGCCGGCGACGAGGTGATCGCCCGATTCGGTTCTGGGCTAGGCGACCTGCGCGCCGCGTTTGTTTGAGTACCAGCGGTGGGTAGCATCTGGCAGCGCATGGGCCTCGACCCGGCGGAACTGACAAAGGGCGAGGCCGATTCACTGGCAGCGCACCTAGGCATCGTGATCAGCCACATAGGCGATGATGTCATAACCGCCACTATGCCGGTCGATGCGCGCACCATGCAGCCGCATGGCCGCCTGCATGGCGGCGCATCGGTCGCGCTTGCCGAAACCGTGGGATCGCTCGCCGCCAATCTCACACTCGATCCGGCAAAACAGATTGCTGTTGGCCTTGATATCAATGCCAATCATGTCCGTCCGGTCAAACAGGGCCTGGTCATCGCCACGGCCCGTCCTGAAGCACTGGGTCGCACGACACAGGTGTGGAGCATCCGCATTGTTGATGAACAGGATCGACTGGTCTGCATATCGCGCCTGACTATGGCGATCATATCGGTGGAGCGCACATGAGCGGCACGTTGATGCAGATCGATCTGGCGGTGGGGCCGCCTGTCGAAATCGGCATTGTCGCCGGCCAGACCAGGCGCTGCATCCCCATATTGGGCGGCGTGGTGAGCGGGCGTCTGAGCGGTGATGTGCTGTCCGGCGGCGCAGACTGGCAGCAGATCGGCAGCGACGGCACCATAGAAATTGACGCTCGCTATGTGTTGCGGCTGGAGCAAGGCTTGGTGGAGGTGGAGTCGCGCGGCCTTCGCGCTGGTTCGCCCGATATACTGGCCAGGTTGGCGGCAGGCGAAGCCGTTGATCCCCTGCTCTATTATTTTCGCACCGCTATGCGGTTTCGCAGCGCCGCGCCTAAACTTGCCTGGCTGGGCCGCGTTCTTGGCATCGCCAGCGGCGAGCGACTGGGCGGCCAGGTGCGCCTGACGGTTCGAGAGGTAGCCTGAGATGGATCGCTCTCTGGATATCATAATTGTCGGCGGGGGGATTGCCGGCCTCACCGCCGCGCTGAGCCTGCATGCGGCGGGCTTCCGACCGACGGTTTATGAGGCGGTCTCCAAGCCGGCTGCGCTAGGGGTCGGCATCAACCTGCTGCCACATGCCGTGCGAGAGCTGACCGAACTGGGCCTTCTGGATGAACTGCTCGGCTTGGGTGTCGCCATCACCGATCTCCACTATATCGCTACTGACGGCCAACCTGTCTGGCACGAAGCACGTGGGCTAGCGGCCGGATACAAATGGCCCCAGATCGCCATCCATCGCGGCCAGTTGCAGATGTTCCTGCTCACCAAGGTGCAGGAACGGTTGGGGCCACAGGCGGTGCGCTTTGGCAAGGAACTAGTTGGCGTGGAAACGCTGGGCGACCGTGTCCACGCCCGCTTTGCAAATCGCGCTACGGGCTTTGAAGCCAACGTGAACGCCGACCTGCTGATCGGTGCCGATGGGATCCATTCCGCCGTCCGCCGCGAATTCTACCCCCAAGAGGGCACGCCGCGCTGGAACGGCATCACCCTTTGGCGCTCCACCTCGCCAATGATGGCCCCGATGGGCGGCAAGGCGATGATCTGGGCCGGCTGGTCGGGCCAGAAATTCGTTGCTTATCCGATCGGCAAGGACCCAGAAACCGGCCACGACCAGCTTAACTGGATCTGTGATCTGAAGGTCAGCGACGCGGGTAGCCCCCCGTCGCGCGACTGGAACCGGGCCGGCAACCGGGCAGATCTCTTATCGCCGTTTGCCGATTGGCGCTGGACCGGGATCGACGTGCCAGCCATCATCAACGCTTCCGGGCCAATCTATGAATTTCCGATGGTCGATCGCGACCCGCTGCCGAAATGGACATTTGGCCGTGTCACCCTCATGGGCGATGCTGCCCATCCCATGTATCCGATCGGCTCCAACGGGGCTACCCAAAGCATCATCGATGCCCGCGTCTTCGCTTGGCACATCGCTAGGACAGGATCGGTTGAAGATGCACTTTTCGGCTATGAAAGCGACCGCCGTGAAGCCACGGGCCGCATAGTCCTTATGAACCGTCAGCAGGGACCGGATCGCGTTCTTGATCTAGCGCGGGAACGGCTCGCAGCAGGTGGTGCGCTGGTCGATCTTCTGCCGATGGACGAGCGCCATGCCATCGCACAGGCATACAAGCAAACCGCCGGCTTCGATCCAGCCGTGCTCAATGAACGGTCCAGCTTTTCGCCCGGAGGTTGAGTAGCGACACGCATAAAATTTAGAAAGTCGGCGCACGCTCATGATCGGCCTTGGAATAATGGGGGCGCTGCTGGAGCAAAGCGCCCTTTGAAGCTACGCCACGCGACGATTTTTGGCCTGATCAGCCGAGCAAAATCGTATGTAGGAAGGAAGCGCGGGTCCCATATCGGGGAAAGGGGGGTGCCCCCCGGGGTGGGGTCTAGAAATGTCTGCCGCATGCACGGCGCGCGCAGGTCAGAGACGGTCAGGCGAGGTGCAAACCATCCGCAGTATAGGCATGGCGGGGAGACGCTGGGGGCCAAGGCCGAGCGCAGCCGAGTGCTTGTGGAACTGCGGCAACTTGAGGCACTGTCATTCTCGCTGGGCCTTGCCATGGGGTCGCGTTGGCGGGGTAGGCAGCCGCGTGTCCCATAACGTCATGAGTGAGCTTCTATTTTGGGCAATAAACAGTCAATTGCCGCCGGAAGGTTTGCACTTCAAGTCGTGCTTCGCCCGAAGCATTGCCAAACAGGCTCGGATCAAAAACGCACAGCAGTATTGCCGGGCATGTGGCCCTTGGCTTCTGCGCGAGGATCGCCTCGGCACCACTTCCCGAGTGAGGATACCACATGTCATCTAATCACCTATCTGCATCAAACATGACCGCCGCAGGTGCGTCATGCTGATCCGGCGCAACCCCTTCGCGAGACCGCGATCCGGTGACGAAATCTTGTCCGGTGTCCATTTGCTGGGCTCCCAACGCGTCAACTTCTACGCGATTACCGAGGGCCGTTCCGTCACTCTCGTCGACTGTGGGTTTGATGGGCATCGAAGATATCTTGAGGCGTGGCTGGCTCGAACCGGCCGACGGATATCTGACATTGAAGCCGTTGTTCTCACTCATGGTCATGCTGATCATGTCGGCTTTGCTGAACGCCTTAGGCAGCGCGGTGTACCCGTCTATCTGGATATGGCAGACACAGAGTTTGCAACACATCCCAGCGGTAGGCAGCCACCACAGCGCCTCAAACGCTCGATCCATCGGCCAAGCGCTCTGTCGTTCTTTGCCGAGGCGGTGTTTGATGGTGTATTTCTGCAACCGGTACTGAAGCAAGTCCTGCCGTTTGAGCATGGTAAGATACTGGACGTTCCAGGTCAGCCGACAGTGATCCCGATCCCGGGGCATTCGGCCGGTTCGGTCGCGTTTCATCTGGAGGCGCAGGATGCGTTGCTCAGTGGTGATGCATTGATGACCCGCGACCCGATGTTTGGTGGCAAGGATTGTGCTCTGGTTTTCGCCGAGCATACGGATAGGGACGAAGAAGCATTTGCATCCCTTCGACGCATGGAAGCCTATCGATCGAGCGCGTTGCTTCCGGCCCATGGTGAAGCGTGGGTCCAGGCAGATGCTGTAGGTAAGGCAATTGACGAAGCGGTGATCGCAAGCGCTTGAAGCGGAACCCTGATCATTCAAGTGTGGATATTGGTCGTTTCACTCGTCTGGTGCAGGCTAGACGCTGCCTGCATAGCTTCGCGCCTCTGATGCTGTGCCGCCGGCAGACCTCAGCTGTCGCCATGCGTGCCTCCTGCTCCTTCACGATCGCGATGATCTGCTCATCCGAAAACCTGCTCCGCTTCATCCGTCCGTTTCCTCGAGAAACGGACACTACCCAAAAATGGGACCAATTTAGGGGGCACGTCAGCTGCCCTCAGTTTTCAAGCGTCACTAACCTGCTGGCTTAGGTCCGATACGGGGTGGAGAGCGGATATTCAGTTGAGGCTCAAAGATATCTTACTATACTGCCATCATGGTTTGGGACTTTGGTCTAGCAATGCGAAAAAAGGAGGAGTTCGAGTCGGAACGGCTCATGAACTTCGAATTTTTACAGCGTGTCCGTGCAACGCGCCTCTTTGCTCGAAAGATCGGATTAAATGAAGCGTCGTTAGTAGGCGAGATTGCTGTGCAAGGCAGCGATGACTTGCTTGATTGGGTTGCTAAAAGCACCTCTCGATCCAGAGATGACATAGGCACAGTTTATGAACAATGCCTCGGCGAAGCGCGCCAGCAACTGATTGCGGAAAGAGGGGATCCTGCTCCCAATCGGTTGGCGTAACGAACGCAATGGGTCGTAACCGGAACGGCAACTTAAAATATCTGCTAAAAATCGAACGAGCAAAACCGTATGTAGGAAGGAAGCGCGGGTCCCATATCTGTGAAGTGGGGGGTACCCTCGGGGTGGGGTCTGGCTGAGCA